>NZ_CP049107.1:1947500-2308333 GCF_011044255.1 Rhizorhabdus phycosphaerae | reverse complement strand
AGTGATAGCCGAGGCCGCAACGTCCGCGCAGGCCGATGGCGCGACAGCGGCCGGCAAGAGCATTGCCACGCCTTCGGACATACTCTGGCTCGGCGCGTTGCTGCTTCTGATCGGGACCGTCGGCGTGCTTCTGATCGCGCGGATCACGCTAGCAGCCCTGCTCGCGCTCGGACCCGTATTCATCGTCCTGTCGCTGTTCGAAGGAACACGCGGACTGTTTCAGGGCTGGCTGCGCTGCCTCGCCATGTTCGCGCTCGTGCCCCTTTTTGCGGTGCTGATCGGCGGCGGCGCACTGGCGATGATCGCGCCCGTCGTGGCGGGTCTTGGCATGGGGGAGCCGACCATGCGGTCCTGCGTCACCATCCTCCTTGCCGCTATCGTCTATTGCGGGCTGATGATCGTCGTCTTCCATATGCTTGCGGCCCTCACCGCAGCCTGGCGGACTTCGTCCTCCGATACCACGGAACGGCCCATGTTCAGCGTTGGCGCGCCCGAGCCTCCGACGGTCGGCGGCGGCAATCCGGTCGGGGCGGTCGTCCGGCCCGCCGAAACCGAGCGCGTTCGCGAGATCATTGCCGGCCTGAACCCGATGGCCGGCTCTCCGCCGCAAACCTCCGCTGCGACGATCATGTTGCGCAGCGAAAGCCTTGCGGAGGCCGCCATGCAGTCTTCCGTGCCCGGCGGTTCGCCCTCGGCCGACGGTCGGGCACGGGGGATCGGCAGCCAGTATCGCCAGACCGCCCCCCAGCTCCCCCGGGAGACGTACCGATGATCCGCTTCGCCTTCGCACTCTGCATCCTCGCGACCGCCGGACAGGCGTCCGCCGAGGATCAGCGCATCCGTGCCCAGCTCTACGATCCTTCCGCCGTCGTCACCGTGGTCGGCCAGCCGGGCATCCAGTCGACGATCGAGTTCGCTCCGGATGAACGGATCGAGAATGTCGCGATAGGGGACTCCGCCGCATGGCAGGTTACGCCCAATCGCCGTGCCAGCCTGCTGTTCCTGAAGCCGAACGGCGTCGCAGCGCGTACCAACATGACGGTGGTCACCGACCGGCGGACCTATATGTTCGACCTGGTCGCGCCGCGCCGCGCCGCACGGCCGCTCTATGCGCTGCGATTTACCTATCCCGATCCCGTCATCAGCGATGTGTCGCAGCCACCCCCTCCGCCGCTGTCGGTGGCGGTTCAGCGGCCAACGGCGCTCGATCTGCGGTTCGACTGGGCTGGCAAAGGCAAGACCGCGCTTCTTCCCCGTCGGGCTTTCGACGACGGGCAGGCGCTGTATCTCGCCTGGGACCGGTCGGCGACCCTGCCGGCGCTGCTGGCGCTCGATGCCCAGGGCGTCGAAGGTCCGGTCAATTACAGCATCAAGGGGGACTATGTCGTGATCGATCATATTCCCGACACGCTCGTCCTGCGGTCGGGCCAAGCCATGGCCACGCTGAGCCGCGCGGCAGCTGCCGCCAGCAAGGCTCAGGAAAGGGCGGCGCGATGAACGGCGTCCTCATTCCTGTGCCGGTGATCGGAGGAGATCCCCGCGCCGATCTGGACGATCAGGCGCTGCTGCTCGCGAGCCGCAATGCCTATCCGGTGGTCGCGGCGCGTCCGCGACGCTCGGATCGCGCGGGATTGCTTGCGGGCGGGGCGATCGCCTTGCTGCTGGGCGCGGCGACATTCTGGTCGATGAGCGGCCAGCGCGCGCCGCGCGCGACCGCTGCTCCCCGCCCTGTCGCTGTACCGGTCGCGGTGCCGCCACCTGTTCCTTCCCCCCGATCCGCCGTCCCGCCCGATCCGTCCACGGCTCAACCACTGCCGCAGGCTGCTCCCGACATGGCTACGGCTCCGGTCCAGGGTGGCGCCATGTCCTCCCCGGTCATGGTGTTCGACATGAGTGGCGCCAGGACGGCGGCGGTGCCGACCCCGATGGCTGGCCCACAGGCGGCCGCCCCTCCGAAGGCAGCTGCCGGACAGGGGCTGGGTGACAATGAGAGTTTTGCCGCCCGGCTGGCCGACGCCGGCGTGGAGACGGCCAGCGCTACGCGCCTGGTTGATCCCGCCAACACGATCACCCAGGGCACGCTGATCGCCGCGATACTGGAAACGGCGATCGACAGCGATCTTCCCGGCTATGTCCGGGCGGTCGTCAGCCAGGACGTGCGGTCGTTCGACGGCAGTCGAATTCTCATCCCGCGCTCCTCGCGGCTGATCGGGCAGTATAAGTCGGGCCTCGCGGCGGGCCAGACCCGCGCCTATGTGCTCTGGACGCGCCTCATTCGCCCGGACGGGGTCTCGATCGCGCTCGCCTCGCCGACGACCGACTATGCCGGCCGCAGCGGCCTGACCGGCGAGGTAGACGGCCATTTCGGCAAGCGCTTCGGATCCGCCGTTCTGCTGTCCGCAGTGGGTGGGCTGGGGGCGCTGGCATCCGGCGGCGCTTCCCTCATCGTATCGGGCGGACAAAGCGCGGCTTCGGTCGCAGCACAGCGCGACGCCCACATTCCGCCTACCATCAGGATCAGGCAGGGGCAGCCGATACGCATCTTCACGGCCCGGGACCTCGACTTCTCGACGGTGGTCGAGGAGCCCGCTCCATGACCATCCCCTTGCGTGCCGTCGAGCCAGACAGCGACGTCTTCCTGTCCGCTTATCTGGGCATCTTCGCACCCTGGCTGGAACGGGACGACGTTACCGAACTGCTGGTGAACCGGCCGGGCGAGATCTGGGTCGAGGGGGCCTCCGGCATGGAAGTCCATGCGCTGCCCGCGCTGGACGCGCGCCTTCTGCGTCGCCTGTCCGAACAGGTCGCGCGGATCAGCCATCAGGGCATCAATCGCGAGCAGCCGTTGCTGGCGGCCACGCTCCCGGACGGGGCCCGGATACAGATCGTCGCGCCGACGGCGACACGTGGCGACTGGGCGATGGCGATCCGGCGGCATCGCCTGCTCGACGTGCCGCTGGAGAGCTATGGCCGGTCGCTGGTCCGGGGTCAGGCTCCGCTCGAAGCCCTGCCGGATGGAGCCGATCCGATCGACTATCTGCGCGAGGCGGTCCGCCAGCGTCGGACGATCCTGATCAGCGGGGGGACGTCGACCGGGAAGACGACCTTCCTCAACGCCCTGCTTCGCGAGGTAGGATCGCAGGAACGGATCGTGTTGGTGGAAGACACGCCGGAAATCCGGATTCCGGTTGCCAACGGTGTCGGCCTTGTCGCCGTGAAGGGCATGCTCGGCGAGGCCAGGATCACTGCGGACGACCTGGTTCAGGCCGCGTTGCGGCTGCGCCCCGATCGCATCGTCCTCGGCGAGCTGCGCGGGGCCGAAGTCGTCAGCTTCCTGAGGGCGATCAACACCGGGCATCCGGGATCGCTGGCCACGATCCACGCCAATTCGCCGCGCGGTGCGCTGGAGCAGCTGGCTCTCATGGTGATGCAGGCCGGACTGGGGCTCGGGCGCGCGGACACGCTCGCTTATGCCCGCACGGTCATCGACATCGTGGTGCAACTCGACCGGTGCGAGGGACGGCGCGGCATCGCCGCGGTCGCCCGAACGGCGGACATATAGCGAAGGAAGGCTGGGGCATGGGTGGAGTGAGCATCGCGCATTGGGCGATCGTGGCCGTGGCGGCGACGTTGCTGTTCGGCGGGCGCCGTTTCTCATCGGCGATGGCCGATCTGGGGCAGGGGCTGAAGAGTTTCCGTCGCGGTCTCGCGGAGGAGCCCGACGACGCGCGCGTCGATGGCTAATCGCCGAGTCTCGTGGCACAATCGCCGGCCATGACAAAGGCTTCTCTTCGTCCGCTGCGCGGGCCGGCGCTGGTCGTCCAGATCGTGATGCTGCTGCTGGGCGGTCTGGTGGTCGCGCAGATCGTCACTCTGCTGCTGACCGTGCTGCTGCCGCCGGCGCCGACCCCGCAATATCATCTCGACTCGGTGGCGGCCGCGCTGCGTGGGCAGAAGGTGGCCGGTAACCTGCGGCGCGATATCCAGACGGGTCCCCCCGACCTAGGCGGGCGGGGTTGGCTCGTGTCGGAACGGTCCCGACGGGATCTCGCCAATATGCTGGGCGCCGATCCGCTCGACGTAAGGCTGAGCTTTTACACGCCGCTTCCATTCGCGGGTACGGTCGCGACGCGCAAGATGGCGATGGCCGGCGACGGCGCCGCGGCGCCGCGTGAGGCATGGCTGCACCTGTCGGCCGGGACAGCTGCGCCAGACGACGCACGGCCCCGGTTGATCCTGGCGCAGGCGACGATGCCGCCGGTCAGGCCGCTTCCGCCCGGCGCGCAGGGCATATTGCTGCCCAACGGCGTCCGGCTGCCGCCCTCGCGCGGGGCACCCAATCGCGACATGCTTCCGCCGGAGGTTCGTCCTCAGCGTGATGGCGGCAGGGCGGGGACGCCGATCGATATTCCCGCCGGCCGGGAGGGGCAGCGGCCGTTCCCGGGTGCGCTGTTCGAGATCGATCCGACACCGCTGCAAGGGCGTGACGGCATCTGGATCGGCGGTGATCGCGGCGAGACGATCCCCGAGATACTGGGTGGCCCCCAGCAGGGCGGCGAGGTCATAACCCTTCCGCCTTTCCGCCCCGGCGCCATCGGCGTGATCCCGGGCACGACCATCGTGCCCGGCAACACTGGTACCGCCGGCGCCGGCAGCGCCGTGCCGCAGCCGCCCCTCAACGCCCTCCAGCCGGGATTGCGGCCGTTCATGCCCGGCATGCCGACGCCGATGTCCTCGCTCGAAAACCAGCTTCGTGCGCAGAGCCAGCCGCCCCAGGCCGCGACCGGCGGGGCTACGATAGACCTGTCGCGCGTGCCGACGATATTGCTCAAGCCGCAGCAATCCGCCCCTCTGCCCCAGCTTCCCTTGCGGAGCGGCCCGATGCCTTCGACGATCCTGCAATTGCCTCTTCAGGAAGCCCCTGCCGCGCCCGCGCCGGATCAGCTCGATCCCGCCATCACCTATGATGCGCCGGTGCCGTTGGTGCCGCGCGAGCGTGGGCTGTTCGGCCTGGCGCCCGCGCCCTTCGTCGAAGGCGATTTCGTCGCCGCGCTGCGACTGCCGGACGGTCACTGGTCGGTCGTGCAGCCGGCACCGGAACCCTTCCCCAATAGCTGGCAGCGCCGCGTCCTGCTCTGGTTCGCCATGGCGTTCGCCATCGTCGCGCCGCTGGGCTGGCTGTTCGCCCGACGGATGAGCAAGCCGCTCGTCGCCTTTGCCGAGGCGGCGGAGAAGCTCGGTCGCGATCCGACCGCGCCGGTGCTCGATCTCGACGGTCCCGCCGAAGTCGGCCGCGCGGCGCATGCCTTCAACGTCATGCAGAGCCGGCTCAAGAGTTTCGTGGGGGACCGGACGGCCATGATCGGTGCGATCAGCCACGACCTGCGGACCCCGCTCACGCGGCTGCGCTTCCGCATCGAAGAGGTCGACGACGAGGCGACGCGCGAAGGCATGATCGAGGAGGTCGAGGAGATGGAGGAGATGATCAATTCGGTCCTCGCCTTCATCCGCGACGCCTCCTCGCCGGGCGTCCGCGAACGTATCGACCTGCGGACGATCGTCGAGGATGTCGCCGAGGATGCGGCGATCGTCGGCAACGACGTCCGTATAGAAACGATGGCGCCTGCGCCGGTCGATGTCGACGTGATGGGCATGCGCCGCCTGTTCTCCAATCTGTTCGAGAATGCAGCGAAATATGGCGAGCGCGCCCGGGTGCGCTTGCTGGTCGACGATGCCGACGTCGTCGCGCAAGTGATCGACGAGGGCCCCGGCGTGCCGGTGGAGGATCTCGAAAGGGCGTTCGAGCCCTTCTACCGCGCCGCCAATGCGCGGGCGAGCGACAAGCGCGGCAGCGGCCTGGGACTTGCCGTCTGTCGCTCCATCGCCCGGGCGCATGGCGGCGACGTCACGCTCCGTCCGTCACCGGAGGGCTTCGCGGCGGAAGTACGCATTCCGCTGGCGTTCGAGGCGCGGGAACTCGCGGTCGTGTCCGCCTGACCTCGTCAGGCGTCAGACGCGTTCGACCGCGAGGGCAAGGCCCTGGCCGACGCCGATGCACATCGTGACGAGCGCCCGCCGGCCCGCCCGCTTTTCCAGCGCATGGACGGCGGTCTGCACAAGACGGGCGCCGGTCATGCCGAGCGGGTGGCCCAGCGCGATAGCGCCCCCATGCGGGTTCACATGCTCGGCGTCGCCGGGGAGGCCGAAATCGGCCAGCGATGCCAGCACCTGTGATGCGAAGGCTTCGTTGAGTTCGATCACGTCGAAGTCCCCGATCGTCAGGCCGAGACGATCGAGCAGCTTGCGGGTCGCCGGAACCGGACCGATCCCCATCAGCCGTGGCTCCACCCCGGCCGTCGCCATGCCCAGGAAACGTGCGCGCGGCGTGAGGCCATGGCGTTTCGCGGCGGTCTCGCTCGCCAGCAGCAGGGCGGCGGCGCCGTCGTTCACGCCCGACGCATTGCCCGCCGTGACGGTGCCGTCCGGGCGGACGATCGGCTTGAGCGCAGCAAGCGCTTCCAGCGTCGTATCGGCGCGCGGATGTTCGTCGCGATCGACGATCACCTCGCCCTTCCGGCCCTTGATCGTGACCGGAACGATCTCTTCTGCGAAATAGCCGGAGGCCTGCGCGGCGGCGGTGCGTTGTTGGCTGCGTAGCGCATAACCATCCTGGGCTGCCCGGTCGACGCCATGAAGGTCGGCGACATTCTCGCCGGTTTCGGGCATCGAGTCCGTGCCGTAGAGGCTCTTCATCTGGCGGTTGACGAAGCGCCAGCCGATCGTGGTGTCCGCAATCTCGGCATTGCGTGCGAAGGGCTTGTCCGCCTTGGCGAGCACGAAGGGCGCACGCGTCATGCTCTCGACCCCACCGGCGATGGCGACCTCGATCTCGCCCAATCGGATCGCGCGGGCGGCAGTCCCGACAGCATCAGCCCCGCTGGCGCAAAGGCGATTGAGGGTGACGCCGCCGACGGTGACGGGCAGACCGGCGAGCAGCGCGGCCATCCGGGCCACGTTGCGATTGTCCTCGCCCGCCTGGTTGGCGCAGCCCAGAAAGACGTCGTCGATGACGGCAGGATCGAGGCCGCTGCGCTCGACCACCGCGCGGATCGGGGCGGCTGCGAGATCGTCCGCGCGAACGGCGGAAAGCGCGCCGCCATGGCGGCCGATGGGCGTGCGCAGCGCGTCGCAGATGAAAGCTTCGGTCATGATCGTTCCTCCGATGCGGTGACCCGTGCCGACACAGGCTGCCGCCTTCTCCATGATAGTTTAGCCTTAAAGCAAATTGTGCAGCGCAGCGCGAAAGGAAATTTAGGCTCGGCCTTACTATTTTAAGATTGAACCAAGCTGCGCGCGCCGTCAGATGGGCTGTTCCCGGCCGATCGCGGGAACGACGCGCGTTGGCGAGGGATAGATGGAGGAAAAGCACGACGGCTCTCTCGAGGCGCCGATGGACCTGCGGGTCTGGGTCCGCCTGCTGAGCTGCGCCATGCGGATCGAGAAGCGGCTGCGGCGCAACTTTGCCGAGCAGTTCGACACGACCCTGCCGCGCTTCGACGTGATGGCCTCGCTCGATCGCTATCCCGAGGGGCAGACGATGGGCGATCTCTCGCGGGCGCTGCTCGTGTCCAACGGCAACGTCACCTCGATCGTGCGACAGCTCGAATCGCAGAAGCTCGTCGCCACCAAGGTCGATCCCAACGACCGGCGCTCGGCGATCGTGACCCTGACGCCCGAGGGCAAGACGCTCTTCCGGCGCATGGCCCGCGATCACCAGGGCTGGGTACGCGACGCGATGAAGGAGTTCCCGCGCGAGAAGCAGCAGCAGCTCTACGACCTGCTGGCCGATCTCAAAGTCTCGATCGGGCGCTCCTGATGGGCTTTCGCACCAAGGCGCAGGTTCGCTTTGCGCATATCGACGCTGCGGCGATCGTCTTCTACCCGCGCTATTTCGAGTTTCTCAACGGCGCGGTCGAAGACTGGTTCGCCGCGATGGGCCATGATTTCCACGGGCTGCATGTCCGGCGGCAACTGGGCGTGCCGACGGTGAGCCTGCAGTGCGACTTCCAGGCACCGAGCGAGCTTGGCGACATACTCGACATCGCGATCGAACCCCGCCGCATCGGCGGATCGAGCTGCGCCTATGACTTTCGCATGTCGGTCGACGGACAGCAGCGCATTTCCGGAAGCGGGGTGCTGGTGTGCATGGATCTGGCCGCACGGAAGGCCGTGCCCTGGCCCGACGACATGCGTAGCGCGATGAACGCGTTTCTCGTCGTCGCCTGAACCCGTCGCCGATCCGGTGAACATGGCGAGAAGCCGACCGGTCGCTGTCGGGCGATAATAGTATAGACTTAAAATAATTCCTCGTTAGTGCGGTGGCGCCGGAGACATTCGAAATCGCCTTGGAGGGTGGGACGATGGTTGTGACGCAGGAGAAGCTCGCCGGGATATTGGTCCTCACGGCCAACTATCCCCCCGTCAACGCGTTGGGCCATGCCGTCCGCGCCGGCCTTGCCGAAGGCATAGCGGCTGCAGCTTCAGACCCCGAGATATCCGCCGTCGTCATTCTTTGCTCCGGCAGGACCTTCTTCGCCGGGGCGGATATTGCCGAGTTCGGCAAGCCCCGCCTCGATCCTGTCCTGCCCGCGCTGTGCGATGCGATCGAAGCCAGCTCGAAGCCGGTGGTGGCGGCGATACACGGCACCGCGCTCGGCGGCGGACTGGAAGTGGCGCTGGCGGCGCATTACCGGATCGCCGCCCGCAGCGCGAAGTTCGGCATGCCGGAGGTCAAGCTGGGGCTGATCCCCGGCTCTGGCGGCACACAGCGCCTGCCGCGGCTGGTCGGACTCGATGTCGCGATGCGCATGATTGTCCTGGGCGATCAATCGGGTGCCGCAGTCGCCGCGGACCATGGCCTGATCGACCGGGTCGTCGACGACGCCGAGCTGCGCGACGCGGCGATCGCCTTTGCGCGTGAGGTCGCGGACTGCCACCCGCTGCCCCGCACCGGCGAGCGTCCGGTCGCGTCCGACGAGGCTTTGGTCGCCCGGTTCAAGGCCGATAATGGCCGCAAGATCGCGGGCCAGGCCGCGCCCGAGGCGGCGATCGAGGCAGTGCTCGGTGCAGCGACCCTGTCGATGACGGACGGGCAGGCACTGGAACGCCGCCTGTTCCTGGCGCTCGAAAATGGCGAGCAGTCGCGCGCGCTGCGCTATCTGTTCGGCGCCGAGCGGCAGGCGAGCCGGATCGACGGGATCGGCGACGATGTCGCCGTCCGCCCGGTCGAGCATGTCGGCATCATCGGCGCCGGCACGATGGGAACGGGCATCGCGATCAACTTCCTGCTGGCGGGGCTGCGGGTCTCCTTGCTCGAGCTGGATGCAGCAGCTTTGGATCGCGGCGTCGCCAGCATCGGCAAGACGCTCGACGGATCGGTTGCCAAGGGCCGTCTCAGCGCAGACGCAGCGGCGCGCGCGAAGGCTTTGCTGTCGCCGTCGCTCCGCTATGAGGAGCTTGCCGGCTGCGATCTCGTGATCGAGGCGGTGTTCGAACTGATGAGCGTCAAGAAGGATGTCTTCGGCGCGCTCGACAAGGTCGTGCGTCCCGACGCCATTCTCGCGACCAACACCAGCTATCTCGATGTCGACGAGATCGCGGCGTCGCTGTCGCATCCCGAGCGCTTCCTGGGGATGCACTTCTTCTCTCCGGCGAACATCATGAAGCTGCTCGAGATCGTCCGTGGGGCACGAACGGCGCCGGACGTGCTCAAGACGGCGATGCAACTCGGCCGCCGGATCGGCAAGACCGCCGTCGTTGCCGGCAACTGCTATGGCTTCATCGGCAACCGCATGCTGGCGCAGCGCCGCAAGCAGGCGATTGCGCTGCTGATGGAGGGCGCGACGCCCGAGCAGATCGACCGCGTCCACACCGGCTTCGGCATGCCGATGGGTCCGTTCCAGATGTCGGATTTGGCCGGTGTCGACATCGGCTGGCATCGTGACCCCGCCCGCATCGAGACATTGCAGGATGCGATGTGCGCGGCCGGTCGTTTCGGTCAGAAGGTCGGCAAGGGCTATTATGATTATGACGCCGACCGCCGCCGGACGCCGTCGCCCGAGGCGCTGGCGATCATCGAGGACTTTGCGCGAAAGTCGGGTGCTGAGCGCCGTGCGATCGGTGACGACGAGATCCGCGAGCGCACGCTCTACGTGATGGTCAACGAGGGCGCGCGCATCATCGAGGAGGGAATCGCGCAGCGCGCGTCCGATATCGATGTCGTCTGGATCCACGGCTATGGCTGGCCGCGCTATCGCGGCGGGCCAATGCATTGGGCCGATCAGGTCGGCGCCGGTACGATTTTCGAGTCGTTGCAACGCCACGGGTTGGAGACCAGTTCGCTATTGGAAGGGCTGGCCCGGGAGAACGGCCGTTTCACGTCCTGAAGTTTCATTGGCA
Organism: Rhizorhabdus phycosphaerae; assembly: GCF_011044255.1. Classification (NCBI taxonomy): domain Bacteria; kingdom Pseudomonadati; phylum Pseudomonadota; class Alphaproteobacteria; order Sphingomonadales; family Rhizorhabdaceae; genus Rhizorhabdus; species Rhizorhabdus phycosphaerae. The sequence goes on along the minus strand of NZ_CP049107.1, from coordinate 2,297,875 downwards.
CGGGCGTTGATCCAGATCATTTACTTTACGCTTGAAATATCCCCGGCCTCCGATATGTTTTAGACATAAAATGTTTTCGGAGGCTCCCCGATGAAGATTGCATGCGTGGGCGGCGGCCCGGCCGGGCTCTATTTCGCCATCTCGATGATGCTCCGCGACCCGTCGCACGACATCACCGTGTTCGAGCGCAACCGGCCCGGCGATACCTTCGGCTGGGGCGTCGTCTTCTCGGACCAGACGATGGAGCATCTGAACGGCAACGACCCGATCAGCGCCAAGACGATGATCGACGAGCTTGCCCATTGGGACGATATCGACGTCCACATCGTCGATGGCGACAAGAAGGTGAAGAACACGTCGACCGGCCACGGTTTCATCGGCATAGGCCGCAAGCGGCTGCTGAACATCCTGCAGGACCGGGCGCGCGAACTGGGCGTGAAGCTGGAGTTCGAGGTCGACGTCGATCCGAACGAGGAGTTCCTGTCGAGCTACGACCTCGTGATCGCGTCCGACGGCGTCAACAGCAAGCTGCGCCGCGCCTATGAGGAGCATTTCGACGTCGACATCGACGTCAAGCGCAACAAGTTCGTCTGGCTCGGCACGCACCAGCGCTTCGACGCGTTCAACTTCATCTTCGTGAACACCGAATATGGCTGGATCTGGGCCCACGCCTACCAGTTCGACAAGGACACGGCGACCTTCATCGTCGAGACCACGCCCGAGGTCTATGAGAAGGTCGGCTTCGACCGGATGACCCAGGAAGAGAGCTGCCGCTTCTGTGAGGAAATCTTCGCGGACCATCTCGGCGGCCATAAGCTGATGACCAATGCGAGCCATATTCGCGGCTCGGCCTGGATCAACTTCCCGCGCCTGATCTGCGGCAAGTGGAGCTACAAGAACATCATCCTGCTGGGCGATGCCGCCCACACCGCGCATTTCTCGATCGGCTCGGGCACCAAGCTCGCGCTCGAGGATGCGATCAAGCTGGCCGACGTCGTCAGCCGCCCCGACTTCAAGAGCAAGGAAGGCGTCGTCGCCGCGCTCGACGAATATCGCGAAGAGCGCCATCTCGAAGTGCTCAAGATCCAGAATGCGGCGCGCAACTCGACCGAATGGTTCGAGCATCTGGACCGCTATCTGAAGATGGATCCGATGCAGTTCACCTATACGCTGCTGACCCGCAGCCAGCGGGTGAGCCATGAGAATCTGCGCCTGCGCGACCCGGCCTGGCTCGCCCAGCTCGAGCGCGAGCTCGCCACCAAGGCGTTCGGCGAGGTCGTGAACGAGCCCGTCCCGCCGATGTTCCTGCCCTTCCGTCTGCGCGACATGGAGCTGCGCAACCGCATCGTGATGTCGCCGATGGCGATGTATTCGGCGACCGACGGCGTGCCCAACGACTTCCACCTCGTCCATTATGGCGCGCGTGCGCTGGGCGGCGCGGGCCTGATCCTCACCGAGATGACCTGCATCTCCCCCGAGGCGCGGATCACCCCGGGCTGCACCGGACTGTGGAACGACGAGCAGACCGCCGCCTGGAAGCGCGTGACCGACTTCGTTCACAGTGTGCCCGGCGCCAAGATCTGCGTCCAGCTCGGCCATAGCGGCTCGAAGGGCTCGACCCGTCTCGCCTGGCAGGGCATCGACAAGCCGCTGGAGGAAGGCAATTGGCAGGTCGTCGCCCCATCCGACGTCCCCTACAGCCCCGACAATCAGGTTCCGGTGCCGCTGACCCGCGAGGGCATGGACGCGATCCGCGACGATTTCGTCAACGCGACGCGCCGAGCGCTCGACGCCGGCTTCGACATGGTCGAGCTGCACTGCGCACACGGCTATCTGCTGTCCGGTTTCATCAGTCCTACGCAGAACAAGCGGACCGACGACTATGGCGGCAGCCTGGAGAACCGCCTGCGCTATCCGCTCGAGATCTTCCACGCGATGCGCGCGGTCTGGCCGGCCGACAAGCCGATGTCGGTGCGTATCTCGGCGCATGACTGGGTCGAGGGTGGCATCACCCCCGACGAGGCGGTAGAGATCAGCCGTGCGTTCAAGGAGGCCGGCGTCGATCTGGTCGACGTGTCGTCGGGCCAGGTCAGCAAGAAGGAGAAGCCGGTCTACGGCCGCATGTTCCAGACGCCCTTCTCCGACCAGATCCGCAACGAGCTCGACGTCAGGACTATGGCGGTCGGCAACATCTACGAGGTCGACCACGTCAACTCGATCATCGCTGCCGGCCGTGCCGATCTCTGCGCGATGGGTCGCCCGCACCAGATGGATCCGAACTGGACGCTGCACGCGGCCGCCAGCCAGCAGTATAAGAAGGCCCCCGTGCCCGATCAGTATAAGAGCGGCTTCTTCCAGGCCCAGCTCAACGCGCAGCGCGCCGCGCAGATGGTGCCGCTGAAGTGAGCGCATTCCGCCATGTCGTGGTGACCGGCGGCGGCAGCGGGATCGGTCGGGCCATCGCGCTCGACATCGCCCGCGCCGGCCACCGCGTCACCATCATGGGCCGGAATGCCGAACGGCTCGAAGCGGCGCGCGCCGAGCATCCGGACATGCTGGCGGTCGCCTGCGACGTCGGCGATGCAGAAGCCGTCGACGCCGCCTTCGCGCGCGCGACCCAGGAGCGCGGATCGGTCGACACGCTGGTCAACTGCGCCGGATCGGTAAAGACCGCGCCCTTCCTGAAGACGGGCAACGACGTCTGGGAAGCGCTGTGGCGGACCAATGTCATGGGTGCGGTCAATGCGACCCGCGCGGTGCTGCCGGCGATGCGCGAGCTGCCCTCGGGGCGGATCATCAACATTGCCAGCACCGCGTCGCTCAAGGGCTATGCCTATGTGAGCGCCTATACCGCGACCAAGCACGCGCTGCTCGGGATGACCCGCGCGCTGGCGACCGAGCTGGCGGGGACTGCGATCACGGTCAACGCGATCTGCCCCGGCTATGCCGACACCGACATCATCCGCGACGCCGTCGCGACCATCGTCGCCAAGACGGGACGGAGCGAGGCCGAGGCGCTGACGACCTTCACCGGCACCAACCCGCAGGGCCGGCTGATCCAGCCCGACGAGGTGGCGGGCGCGGTGCACTGGCTGATGTCCGATCTTGCGCGCTCTGTCACGGGCCAGGCGATCGTCGTCGCCGGCGGAGAAGTCATGTGAGGAGGATGGGATGTTGAACCCGGCAGAATATTCGCCGAAGCACTTTGCCTATGCGTTCGACGGCAAGGTCGCGACGGTCACGCTGAATCGACCCGAGCGGAAAAATCCGCTGACCTTCGAATCCTATGCCGAGCTGCGCGATTTCTTCCGCGACCTCGTCTACGCGACCGAGGTCAAGGCGGTGGTCGTGACCGGCGCCGGCGGCAATTTCTGTTCGGGCGGCGACGTGCACGAGATCATCGGCCCGCTGACAAAGATGGAGATGCCCGAGCTTCTCGCCTTCACCCGCATGACCGGCGATCTGGTCAAGGCGATGCGCGCCTGCCCGCAGCCGGTGATCGCCGCGATCGACGGCATCTGCGCGGGCGCGGGCGCGATCATGGCGATGGCGTCCGACATCCGGTTCGCCACTCCCGCGACCAAGACCGCCTTCCTGTTCACCCGTGTCGGCCTCGCCGGCGCCGATATGGGCGCCTGTGCGATCCTGCCGCGCATCATCGGCCAGGGACGCGCCTCGGATCTTCTTTTCTCGGGCCGGTCGCTCGGCGCGGAAGAGGGTGAGCGCTGGGGCTTCTACAACCGCATCGTCGCCTCCGAAGAGGTGCTGAACGAGGCGCAGGCCTATGCCGGGATGCTGGCGTCGGGGCCGACCTTCGCCCATGGCATCACCAAGAACCAGCTCAACATCGAATGGGCGATGTCGCTCGACGTGGCGATAGAGGCCGAGGCACAGGCGCAGTCGATCTGCATGCAGACGCGCGATTTCGAGCGCGCCTATAATGCGTTCGTCGCCAAGTCGAAGCCGGTCTTCGAGGGCAATTGAGATGGCGGACCAGAGCTTTCTGTCCTGGCCCTTCTTCGAGGATCGCCATCGCAGCTACGCCCAGGACCTGGAAGCCTGGTGCCGCAAGAACGCCGATGCCCTGCATCATGAGACGGGCGACGTCGATGCCGACTGCCGCGCGCTCGTGCGGCTGCTCGGCGATGCGGGTTTCCTGCGCGCGGCGGTGCCGGCCGACTTCGGCGGGCTGAACAGCCCCGTCGACGTCCGCACCCTCTGCCTGACCCGGCAGATATTGGGCTATCATCACGGCCTCGCCGACTTTGCCTTCGCGATGCAGGGGCTCGGCACCGGCGCGATCGGCCTGTTTGGCAGCGATGCGGTCAAGGCCGCCTATCTGCCCAAGGTCGCGCGCGGTGAGATGATCGCGGGCTTCGCGCTGTCCGAGAAGGAAGCGGGCTCCGACGTGGCGGCCATGGCGACCAGCGCGACCAAGGTCGACGGCGGCTGGATCATCAATGGTGAGAAAACCTGGATATCCAACGGCAGCATCGCCGATATCCTGACGATCTTCGCCCGCAGCGGCGAGGCGCCGGGCGCGCGGGGCCTCTCGGCCTTCGTCTTCCCGACCGCGACCGAGGGCTTCTCGGTCACCGAAAAGATCGACGTGATCGCGCCGCATCCGCTGGCGACGATCCGCTTCGACAATTGCTTCATCCCCGACGATTATCTGCTCGGCGAGCCGGGGCGCGGCTTCATGGTCGCGATGGCGACGCTCGACATGCTGCGGTCGACCGTCGGTGCCGCAGCCCTCGGCTTTGCACGTCGGGCGACCGACGAGGCGCTCAACCGTGCGACGACGCGCAAGCTGTTCGGCGCGCCGCTGTCCGACCTGCAGCTGACGCAGGCCGCACTCGCCGACATGGCGCTGGGCAACGACGCCAGCGCGCTGCTGATCTATCGCGCGGCCTGGGCCAAGGACAGCGGCCAGCCGCGCATCACCCGCGAGGCGGCGATGGCGAAGCTCTATGCGACCGACACCGCGCAGCTGACGATCGACAAGGCGGTCCAGCTGTTCGGCGGCGAAGGCGTCGTCAGCGGCAAGATGGTCGAGCGGCTCTATCGCGAGATCCGCGCGCTGCGCATCTACGAGGGCGCGAGCGAGGTACAGAAGGTGGTGATCGCGCGTGCGACGATCGCCGAAGCGCAGGAACAGGCACAGTGAAGACATTGCAACCGGCCGGCTGGCCGCGCCCGAAGGGTTATGCGAACGCGATCGAGACGCGTGGCCGCACCATCTACACCGCCGGCCTGGTCGGCTGGAACGAGGAAGAGAAGTTCGTTGCCAAGGACCTGCCCGGCCAGTTCGAGCAGCTGCTGCGCAACCTCGTCGCCTTGCTCGCCGAAGCGGGCGCCAAGCCCGAGCATGTCGTGCGTATGACCTGGTACGTCACCGACAAGCAGGCCTATCTCGCCGAAGTCCGCCGCATCGGCGAAATCTACCGTGCGATAATGGGGCGTGTCTTCCCGACGATGGCGGTCGTGCAGGTCGTCGCCCTTATGGAAGACGAAGCGCTGATCGAGATCGAGACGACCGCGGTCATCCCCGACTGACATTCACCATCATCATTCCGGCCCGACCGTCTGGTGCGCGACGGCCCCGCAAAGAGGAACATGACATGAGCCAGATGAGCCGGTTCGACTGGTCCGACCCCTTCCTGCTCGACGACCAACTGACCGATGACGAGCGGATGATCCGTGACGCGGCGCGCGCCTACGCGCAGGACCGCCTCCAGCCGCGCGTGATCGACGCCTTCGCGCGTGAGCATACCGATCCGGAAATCTTCCGCGAGATGGGCGAGCAGGGCCTGCTCGGTGTGACCATTCCCGAAGCCTATGGCGGCGTCGGCGCCTCCTATGTCGCTTATGGCCTCGTCGCGCGCGAGGTGGAGCGCGTCGATTCCGGCTATCGTTCGATGATGTCGGTGCAGTCGAGCCTTGTCATGTACCCGATCTACAGCTACGGCTCGGAAGAGCAGAAGCAGCGCTATCTGCCGAAGCTGGCTTCGGGCGAGTGGATCGGCTGCTTCGGCCTGACCGAGCCGGATGCCGGTTCGGACCCGGGCGGCATGCGCACCCGCGCCACCAAGATCGACGGCGGCTATCGCCTCAACGGCAACAAGACCTGGATCTCCAACTCGCCGATCGCAGACGTGTTCGTGATCTGGGCGAAGTCGGACGCGCATGACGGGCAGATCCGCGGCTTCGTCGTCGAGAAGGGCGCCAAGGGCCTGTCCGCGCCGAAGATCGAGGGCAAATTCTCGCTGCGCGCGTCGATCACCGGCATGATCAACCTCGACGATGTCGAAGTGGGCGAAGACGCGCTGCTGCCGAACGTGCAGGGCCTGAAGGGGCCGTTCGGCTGCCTCAACCGTGCGCGCTACGGCATTTCCTGGGGCTCGCTCGGCGCGGCGGAATTCTGCTTCCACGCGGCGCGCTCCTACGGCCTCGACCGCAAGCAGTTCGGCCGTCCGCTGGCCGCGACCCAGCTTTACCAGAAGAAGCTGGCCGACATGCTCACCGACATTGCGCTCGGCCTGCAGGCCAGCCTGCGCGTCGGCCGCCTGATGGACGAGGGCCGCTTCGCGCCGGAGATGGTCTCGATCGTCAAGCGCAACAATGTCGGCAAGGCGCTCGACATCGCGCGCATGGCCCGCGACATGCACGGCGGCAACGGCATCTCCGAGGAATATCAGGTGATCCGTCACATGGTGAACCTGGAGACCGTCAACACCTATGAAGGCGCGCATGACGTCCACGCCCTGATCCTGGGCCGCGGCATAACCGACATCGCCGCCTTCTGACGAGGCCCACCCTTCCCCCAGTGACGGGGGAGGGGCGGGAAGGGGCTGGCCGTCACCGCTGCAGGAGCGGCCGGCCCCTTCCCAAAACATCGCAGCATAGGTGCAGCAAAAAGGGGCCCGTCGCTTGGACGGGCCCCTTTTTTGTGCGCAGCAATTGTGACGGGAGAGATGCTTCTGGAGGCACCAATTGCGGGCCTCACCGCTCCTTCGGTGCGCCGATATCCGAGGAATTGCTGATCTCTACAGGGCCCTCTTGAAAGGGGGACACGACCTCCCGCTCGCCGCCGATAGCTTCGAACAATGTCGCGACCTTATGTGCCACGTCCTTCCTGCTCTCCACGGGCAGGTCGTCGCGAAGAAGGCTGAAACTGTTTCGACCGGTCACGCCTACCACTTCTTCCCATCGGAGATAGGCTCATCGCCCAAAAGCCGGGCTGGAATGTACCACCAGCTCGGCCTTGGGTAACAGATAGCTGTCGAGCCTGTCAGGCCGCAAGCATGTCCTGCAGATGCTGGCCCTTTTCATCGGCCAGCGCGGTTTCGCGCGCCTGGGCGAGCCAGCCGGCCGAGCGCTCCGAGGCGGGGAGCGCCTGGAGGCGGTCGCGGATAGCGGCGTAGTTGCGCAGGCCGCGCTCGAACGTGTCGCTATAGCCCTTGATCAGCCGCTGGCAGCGCGCGATCTCGACCGCGAGGGCATTGTCCGCCGGGGCCGCCTCGCGGATGTCCTGCAGCCATTGCTCGATGCGATGCTGCTCCTCGCGATAGCGCAGCGTCCGCCGACGCATGCCGCGCATCCGCGACAGCAGCCAGAGCACCGCGAACCAGCGGGCGCTGGTCGTTTCGACATGGCGGCCCTTCTGGAAGAAGCGATCGAGCCAGCGCTTCAGCCGGTCGGAGGCGAGGATCCTGCTGCCGATAGACTCCGGCAGCGTCTCGCACACTTCCTGCAGGCGCGGGTGCATGAACTCGGTGACGGTCATCAGCTGGTCGGAACCGGCATGGACCTCCTTGCGGACGCGCTCCATGCGGCTTTCGCGCACCTTGAGATCGGCGACGCGGATCGTGTCCTCATAGCTCATCCACAGCGCCAGATGCCGCGCGGTCTCCTCGGTCAGCAGGAAGGGCGCGGCGTCGAGCGCGGCGACCGCCTCGAGCCGGTCCAGATAGAGCTCGGCATAGGCCGCGTCCTGATAGTCCATCATGCGCTGCACGCCGTGCAGGGCATTGGCATGGGCGGCTGCCGGAAGCTTCGCCGCGACCCGCGCGGCCAGCCTGCGGCCCGTGTCGCTGGTCGGCTGCGGCACGTCATGCTGCACAGCTTCGGGCAACGTGACTGCGCCCTGGGCGGCGCGCAGTCCCTCGTCGAAGCCCTTGAGGTTGGACGGAACCGCGATGCCGCTCTGGCGGATCGCTTCTTCGAACGCGTCGCGGCCGAAGGGCAACGTGCCGCTGCCGGCGAGCGCACCGAACATGACCGCGCTGATCACGCTGCCCGAACGCTCGGTCGCGGCTTCCATGTCGAAGCCGATGAAGCGCTTGGCGCGGCGTCCGGCGGCCTCGATGATCTTGTCGCTGTTGCCGCGCCCGTCGCCCATCGCCGACTTTTCGGCGATCGAATAGACGCGGTGGGTGGAGCTGATCAGCGTGGTGCGGTCGCCGGTGGAGAAGTTGCGCAGCATGGCGCGCCCCGCCTCCATCAGCTCGGAGGCGATGACGATGTCGACGTCGCCCGGCACCGGCATCTGCGCCATGATCGGGAAGCGCCCTTCGACCGCCCGGGCCAGTTCGATATAATAGACGGTCGAGCCGGTGCGTTGGGCGACGCCGGGGACCGAGGTGCCCTGCGCGAGCCAGCCATGGTGGCGCGCCATTTCCTGGATCCAGTCGGCGAGCACGCCGCCGCCCTGGCCGCCCATGGCGAGGATCGCGATGCAGATGCGGTTGCGGTCCGCAGGGATTACAGCGTTCATCAGAAGGCCCTCGCGGCGCGGGCGCGGTTGTCGCGCTGTTGCAGGAAGCCGATCACGGCGTCGCCGATCCGCTTGCGGAAGCGTTCCCAGCCGGTCGGGTTGGAGACGATGCTCGCCCGGTAGAAGCTGGGGCAGAGCACGGCGGCATGGCTGACCTCGCCGCACAGGCCGCAGCCGACGCAGCTGTTCTCGACATGCGCCACCGGATCGCGCCGCAGCGGATCGGGGTTGGGCTTGATCGTCAGCGACGGACAGCCCGACAGGCGGACGCAGCTATGATCGCCGGTGCAGGTGTCGGAATCGACGCCGAAGCGCTCGCGCAAGACGCGCTTACCCTCCTTGATCGCCTTGCGCACCGCCGGCTTTTCGCGGCGCTGCTTGTTGAGCATGCATTCGGACTGGGCGACGATGATCTTCGGGCCCTTTTCGGGGCTCGTCAGCGCCTCGCGCAGCGCCGCGGTCATCCGCTTCAGGTCATAGGTGCGGTCGATCGTGCGTACCCATTTCGCGCCGATGCCGCGCACCGCGCGCTCGATCGGGTGGCGCGTCGCGCGCTCCTTGTTGTCGGCGCGCGAGGACAGGATGTCCTGGCCGCCGGTCGCCGCCGAATAGCCATTGTCGATGATCAGCGTGACGGTGTCGTCCTTGTTGAACACCGCATTGCCGACGCCCGAGGTGAGGCCGTTATGCCAGAAGCCGCCATCGCCCATCACCGCGATCGCGCGCTTGTCCTTCGGCTTGAACGCCGATGCGCCGGCGGTGCCCAGGCCATAGCCCATCGTCGTGTTGCCGATGTTGAACGGCGGCAGGATCGAGAAGAGGTGGCAGCCGATATCGGCCGAGACATGCGCCGGGCCCAGCTCGCGCTCGATCAGCTTCATCGAGGTGAAGACGGGGCGTTCCGGGCAGCCGGTGCAGAAGCCGGCCGGGCGGGCGGGGATCTGCGATGCGACAGGGGCCGGCAGCGGCTCGATCACCTGCTCGGGCAGGGTCATCGCAGGCTTCCATTCGGCGAGGAATTTCCGCAGCCCTTCGAGCACCACATGCGCGGTATAGTCGCCCGCGCGCGGCAGCACGTCCTTGCCGACGATGCGCGTCTGCAGGTCGGCGCGGCGGACGAGCGTGTTCAGCTCATGCTCGATGAACTCGGGCTGGCCTTCCTCGATGATCATCACCGCCTTCTTGCCCTGGCAGAAGGCCGCGACCTCGTCGGGGATCAGCGGATAGGTGACGTTGAGGCAGTAGATCGGCAGCTGCGCGGTGCCGAAGGCATCGGCCAGCCCCAGCAGCTCCATCGCGCGGTTGAGATTGTTGTAGAGGCCGCCCTGGACGATGATGCCGATATCGTCCTGCGCCGGGCCGAACCATTCATTGAGCTTGTTGTCGCGCACGAAGGCGATGCCCGCCGGCCAGCGCTGCTCGACCTTCTCGACCTCGTGGAGGAAATTGGCCGGCGGCAGCACGATGCGGTTGGTGTCGCGCACCGGGGAGGCAGCGGCCTGGTCGACCGTCATCGCGGGGCGGACATTGTCCTTGGCGATGAAGCTGCCCGTCATGTGGCAGGAGCGGACGCGCAGTTCGAGCATCACCGGCGTGTTCGACGCCTCGGACAACTGGAAGGCCTGCTCGACCGAATTGACGATGCTGGGCAGGTTGGGGCGCGGATCGAGCAGCCACATCTGCGACTTCATCGCGAAGGCGTGGGTGCGCTCCTGCATGATCGAGGAGCCTTCGCCATAATCCTCGCCGACGATGATCAGCGCGCCGCCCTTCACCCCGCCCGATGCGACGTTGGACAGCGCATCCGACGCGACATTGGTGCCGACGACCGATTTCCACGCGACTGCGCCGCGCAGGGGGTAGTTGACCGAGGCGGCGAGCATCGCGGCGGCGGTCGCCTCGCTGGCGCTCGCCTCGAAATGCACCCCCAGGCTTTCGAGCAGGTCGTTCGCATCGGCGAACACGTCCATCAGATGGCTGATCGGCGACCCCTGATAGCCGCCGACATAGGCGACGCCCGACTGGAGCAGCGCCTTGGTGACGGCAAGGATGCCTTCGCCGACGAACTCCTCGCCGGCGCCGGCTTCCAGCTTCTTGACCTCCGCCTTGAACGACCGCTCCGCCATGGCCCCTGCTCCCCGATCAGGCCGCGACGAGCGCGAGCACGCGCAGCGGGCTGCCCGAACCGTCGCGGATCTTCAGCGGCGGCGCGACCACGACCGCGCCGGTCGGCGGCAGCTTGTCGAGATTCTCCAGGCACTGCAGGCCATAGAGGCCGGCGGCGTGCAGCAGCGTGTGGGCGGGATAGGGCGGCTCGAGCAGATGCGCCTGCCCCGCGTCGGTGCCGATCGTCTCGACGCCGAAGCCCAGGATCTTGCGCTGGTCGATCAGGAAGCGGACCGCCTCGGTGCTCGGCCCCGGTGTGTGCGCGCCATCCTCGCGGCGGTTGGTATAGGCGTCGACGTCGCGCTTCGACCAGTCGGTGCGGAACAGCACCCAGCTGCCCGCCGGGATCGTGCCATGCTGCGCTTCCCACGCCGCGATATGCTCGACCTTCAGCAGGAAGTCCGCATCGGCCGCAGCCTCGGCCGAACAGTCGATGACGACGGCGGGCGCGATCAGCTTCTGCGCCGGGATCTTGTCGACCGTATTGTCTTCGAGCTCCGCGCCCGAGACCCAGTGGACCGGCGCGTCGAAATGGGTGCCGGTATGCTCGCCGACGGTGAAGTTGCTCCAGTACCAGGCGACGCCGCGATCGTCGTAGCGCGAGATTTCCTCACGCGAGAAAGGCGCGCACTGGCCGAAATTGGGGGGCAGGACGAGGACCGGCGTGTCCTCCGACAGCGTCTGCGTCAGGTCGACGACCCGGATCTGGTCCTGACCGATCGCCGTAGCGAAATCCATAAGCGTCTGCGTGCTGGACATCGTGCTTCCTCCCAAGCAATGAGCAGTCATCAAGCTGACTCGAAAAACTTGCAGATGCAAGTAAAATCCTGATGGGAAGACAAGCGTGGCTAAGGATCTGCGTCCGCTGGGAAATCCGGGGTCGGAAGACTTCCGCGTCGATGCCTATCCCTTCTATCTGCTGAACCGCGCGGTCAGCCGCTACAATGTCGTGATCGAGGCGGAACTGCGCGCGCTGGGAATCGACATCCCCACCTGGCGCGTGCTGATGATCCTCGGCGAACAATCCCCCCTCGCCATCGGGCAGGTCGCCCGCTCGGCGGTGATCAACCTGTCGACGATGATGCGGATCGTCGAGCGCATGGCGAAGGCCGGCCTCGTCGAAACCCAGCCGAGCGCCCAGGACGGCCGCATCACCGAATTGCTGCTGACCGACGTCGGCCGCGAAAAGCTGGCGGCGGCGCGCGGCGTGACGGCGCCAATCTACGAGCGGGTGACGAAGGGCTTCAGCGCGGCGGACTTCTCGCGGCTGCTGACGTTGCTGAACCGGTTGTATGAGAATTTGGATTAGGGGGGCGAGTCGGTAAGCGGGGCGTCGGCTGACGACCATTTTTCCCCATTACGTTTGCGGCTTTGAAATGGCCGCTGCCGCCGAAAGTTGACGCTAACCAGTTACGCTTGAGGAGAGTATAGGTGGCGATCCTCAGCTTGGCCTGGATGTGCTAGCGAGGCGAAGAATAGGATCTTCACTGGACGGCTTGCATGTCAACACCAATCACGTGTTAGAGAGGATTTTTCTGCAAATCTAAATCTACTACTTCCACTGACTCAGACGGGCTATCGTAGAATCTCTGGGTCGATCAGCTTATCCTCGCCGTAGATAATAGTATCGCGCGATCGCCCAACCAGCCGGACCCCCGCGCGCGCGTCGAGCCGATCGCGCAGGCCCTCGAGCGCCACCCGATCGGTCGCCTGAATCGCCGGGTCTCCGAACCAGCAGATCGCAAAATCATGGTACAGCCAATGCAGACTGTAGGTCAGGATATCGTAGAGATTGGTGTCCTTGTGCTGGACGACGGCGGCGGCCGGAACGACATGAACTCTTTTGGTGCTGTACAGGAACACCATGCTCGCCGCTGTGACCGAGAGCATTTTCTCGCACTGATTGATCAGGCGTCGATGCTCGGGCAGGTCAATCGCCTTGCCCACATCCAGCCGCTTAGCCTGCGCGAGGAACCCTTTGCGGGCTGAATAAACCGGCGTGTCGATGTCGAGCACCATGACGAAATCGGCGCCCAGATTGGGCTCTTCCTTCCACCGGGTGGTCGAGCGGGCCTTCAGGCGACCGCGTCCGCTTCCTGGGAAGGCGACATCCGTTTGTCACTGGATCGTGGCAGTCTCAAACCCTTCGAGCGCTTCTTTCAGCCGACCGCACAACTCGTCGGTGAACGATTCCTCGCCGACGACATCTTCCTGTTCATAGTCGCGAACCGTTCGGGCGGTCGCCTCGCTGAGCCGATGAGCAAAGCCGCGCGCATCTTCCGGATCGATCATGGAAAACCCCGCATCTCTTTAGCACAATGATTTGCTATAGCCCGCTCGATGAGGAAGCGCCTGTCTCGACCGAATCTGATAGCCTCATGAAGTTATAGTGACACGAGAGGGCATTATGGAACACGGTGTCGCGGAGAAATGGTTGAAACAGCGGGCGCCAGGCTTTTCGCAACTGCCGCCAGCCGATCGCCGCGCGATTTCCGATTTCGCTTTGCTTTGGAGCCTTTTTGAGTCCCGGATCATGGGCGGATTCGCCCGCGCTGACCATATTCGCGCCCGCGTTGATCAATGGTCGACACAGGAGTCGCTCGAAGCGGAGCGCTACGATGCGGAACTGGCATATTTCCGTGCGCGCTATTTTGCCAACGGCGCCTTGACCTATCGTTTCGATCGCCTTGAGCTGCGAGCCAACGACCATCCCGATCTGTTGGCGGCGGTCCTATCGGGTGCCGACGATGATCCCCGCAATCGTATGCTCGTGTTGCTCATGATCATTTGGCGGCTTCGGAATAACCTCTTCCACGGTGCCAAATGGCAATATCAGCTTGCCGAGCAGCACGGCAATTTTACCCACGCCAACGCAGTGTTGATGAGGCTGCTCGATCGCCATGGACAACTCGGCTGAACTGCGCCTGGTCGCCAATATCCGGCTCAAAGCGCTTTCAGCCGGCCTAAGAAATAGTCCGCCGTCAAAAGCGTAAGTGCGTAGCGATAGACGGCAGTGTCGGGCGTCGTTTCACCAGCATGAACCCCTTCGGTCCCCATCATGCCACTCATTTTCCATACAAACTCTGCCTCTGGCGACGGTTTACCCTGTTGCCGGGTCGGTCCGAAAAAGCCCATGTCCGCGAGATGCTTGCGCGCGTCGCTTTCCTCGCGAGGCGCAGCACCTTGTTCCAGCGTCTGGCAGATCGCGACGAAAAGCGCTGCCAGAAAGCCTCGCGCGACGCCGTTGGCAGCCTCCCAATTGCCGCCGTCGAGCGCAGCCTCCAACTGATCGAGGCGCTTGCGCGCATCGCCAAAGAGCGGACCATCGAGACTTTCGCGTAAGCGCGATCGCGGTTCGGACAGTGGCACCGGGCTGACAGGGACAAGCACCTTGTCCACGACCGTCCATCCGTCGACCGCCAAACTGTTGCGGAGCGCTGTTGCTTCGGACTTCTCGAACCTGCGCTTTGTTTCCCACGGATATCCGTCGCCGTCGGGAAGGTTTGGAAGGTGGCGGGCAGCTTCCCGCACTAGGCTGTCGGAGACGTGGTTCCCATCCGCATCGCGCCGATCGGGATCCCGCCGTAAAAGTCGTTGCAGCAAACTGTGAAGCTTTGGCGTGGTCAAACCGACGCCGCCCTCCGCGTCGAGATCTTCGCCGAGACCAAATTCTTCGAAAAGCCGATGGAATTGCGCATTGGTCCGAAAGACCTCTAGCACGTCGAGCGCACGACATTGGGTGATCCAGCGAAATCTTGTCATATACTACCCTTCGTCAGCTACCCTGATCCCTTTGCCCGTCATCCGCTTCCGGAAACACTCCTGCGCAAGGCGACACACTGGATCGAGGCTAAGGGCCCGGTCGACTGCCGCCCGACGTATGCGCGGCGGTTCACTTGGTCGTCCACGCCAATTCAGGATCAGACTTCGCTGATACCGAGCAATGAGGAGATTGTAGACCATTTCAAAAGGCTTGCCAGACGCCAAAATGGCAATTTGTGATGGCGCAGCAGTCATCGGTCTCGCTATGAATGAAGACACGGGGGATCGGCCATGACGTCGCAGGAAACTTTATACGCATTCGACCGGCGCTTTCTGGATCGCCATGCCGGCCCCATCATCTCCGATCTCTCGGTTGCCATCGTCGAATTGGTAGCGAACGCTTGGGATGCCTACGCTACCGTGGTCGATATCACCTGGCCGACCGCCGATGGCGAACGGAAGTTCGCTATCAAGGACAACGGCCGTGGCATGACTGCGGCGCAGTTCGAACAGCGTTGGGGAGTGTTCGACTATAATCGCGTCGCGGCTGAGGGCGAATATGTCTCGCCCCCGGTCGAATTGGAAACGCTTGCGCCTCGCCGGGCCTATGGCCGCAATGGACGCGGACGCCATGGCGGCTTCGCCTTCTCCAACCCTTACGACATCGTCATCGAGGCGGGCGGCGAGCAGGTAACCTACCGCGTGTCGCGCGGCGGACTGCGCCCGTTCGATTGGGAACTGATCAAACGCGAGGCGAGCCTCGGGCACGGAGTCGAGATCAAGGCCGTCGAGCCGACCCGGTTGCGGCTCAGCGCCGCTGATATTCGCGAAGTGCTCGGCACCCGCTTCCTCACCGATCCGAACTTCCGGGTCTTCGTCGATGGTCAGGCGGTGACCTTCGACGATATTCCGCGCGATTTCCTGCGTGAGAGCTTCGTGGACATCCCCGGCGTCGGCCGTGCTACGATCCTTATGATCGAGTCGCAGCGCGCCGATCGCAGCACTCGCCAGCACGGCATTGCTTGGCACGTCAATAACCGGTTGGTGGGCAATTGTGGATGGCGTAGCACAGATTATGAACGTGTGCTTGATGGTCGGTCCAGCGAGGCGAAGCGCTTCACCTTCATCGTCTTCGCTGACTTCCTCGCCGATACCGATGCGGTGCTGCCCGACTGGTCCGGATTCCAGCAGAGCGATCCCGCTTGGCAGCAAACCCAAATCGCTGTCCAAGACAAGATCCGCGAGGAAATCGCGGCATTCCACTCGGAACGGCGCCAGGAGGTCAAGGATGCAGTCCGCCAGCGCTATGCTTCGACCGTTACCCAAATCACGCCGGTCGCGCGCGAGCGTTGGAACAGATTCGTCGACCAGGTCACCGATAGCTGCCCGGGGATTTCGTCCGACCAGATCGAGCAGATTGCCGGCATACTCGCCAATTTGGAAGCGTCGTCGTCGCAATACAGCTTGCTTGCGAAGCTGCATTCCCTCCAGCCGGGGGAACTCGACCAGCTTGATGGTATTCTCGCCGACTGGAGCGTCGCGACTGCGAAGCTCGCGCTTGATGAGATTCAGAGCCGGCTCAAACTCATCCGTGAACTGCACGACAAGCTCCGCGACGAGCGTGCCGACGAGGTGCGCGAACTGCAGCCGCTCATTGAGCGGAGCCTTTGGGTGTTCGGTCCCGAGTTCGAAAGCATCGAATTCACATCCAACCGAGGCATGTCCACCGTGATCAAGACCCTACTCGGCGGCTCAGCGAAGGGTAGCCTCAACCGTCCCGATTTCGTGATCTTGCCTGATGGCAGTGTTGGCCTGTTCGCGCGCCCCGCCTTCGACGACCAGCACGAGGTTATCGGAGTGGCGCATCTGGTGGTGGTCGAACTGAAGCGACCAGGTATTCCGATCGGGATGGATCAGAAGAATCAGGCCTGGAAGTATGTCGTCGAGCTGCAATCCCACGGGCTCATCGATGACGCAACGCGGGTGACGTGCTTCGTGATGGGCTCGAAGCTCACCCCGCGCGAAGGCGTTCGCGAGGAAGGCCGGACGAAGATAATACCCATGGCTTACGAGACGTTCATCCGCCGGGCCGAAACGCGCATGTTGAACCTTTACGCGCGTCTTTCGGCGGCTCCGTTTCTTCGAGAAGCTGGCGTGGACGCCGCAGCATTCGTCGCGGAACCTGCCGCCCGCCAGCCGGGACTGGCGCTGTCTGCGTGAAATCTCGGCGGGGAGCTGTGCCGAACGAACCAGGCTGTGAATGTCTCCGATGGCGGACCACGCTCGACGTTAGTGAGCAAAACAGCGACGTCCGCTTTGTCCCATCAGGCGCGTTAACATGCTTGCGACCTCCAATCCGGGCCTGACCAATCCCCGCCCCCCTTGGCATCCACCCCATCTTCCCCCATGGCATTACCGTAAACCCCTTGCCCCATGCGGAAAGTGAGTCATGCCTGCCTCCCGATATCCGATCTTCGACACGCTGCGCCTGCCGGTCATCGGTTCGCCGATGTTCATCGTGTCCGGGCCCGAGCTCGTCATCGCGCAGTGCAAGGCGGGTATCGTCGGCAGCTTTCCGGCGCTCAATGCGCGGCCGGCGAGCCAGCTCGACGAGTGGCTGCATCGGATCACCGAGGAGCTGGCGGCGCATGATCGCGCGCATCCCGACCGGCCGGCGGCGCCCTTTGCGGTCAACCAGATCGTCCACCGCTCGAACGACCGGCTCGAGCATGACCTGCAGGTCTGCGCCAAGTGGAAGGTGCCGCTGGTGATCACCTCGCTCGGCGTGCGCGAGGACGTCAATGCGGGGGTGCATGGCTGGGGCGGGATCGTGCTGCACGACGTCATCAACGACCGCTTCGCGCGCAAGGCGGTCGAGCGCGGCGCCGACGGGCTGATCCTCGTCGCGGCGGGCGCGGGCGGGCATGCGGGGACGCTGTCGCCCTTCGCGCTGGTGCAGGAGGTGCGCGAATGGTTCGACGGCCTCGTCGCGCTGTCGGGGGCGATCGCCAATGGCCGGTCGATCCTGGCGGCGCAGGCGCTGGGCGCGGACTTCGCCTATATCGGCTCGCCCTGGATCGCGACGACCGAGGCCCATGCGGTCGACGGCTACAAGCAGGCGATCGTCGAGGCGGGCGCGTCGGACATCGTCTATTCGAGCTATTTCACCGGGGTACACGGCAATTATCTGCGCTCGTCGATCGTGGCGGCGGGGATGGACCCCGATGCGCTGCCCGAGCGCGACCCGACCGCGATGGATTTCGGATCGGCCTCCGGCGCCGATGCGAAGGCGTGGCGCGACATCTGGGGCTCGGGCCAGGGCGTGGGCGCGGTCAAGGCGGTCGAGAGCGTCGCCGAGCGCGTGGCGACGCTGGAGCGCGAATATGGCGCGGCGATCGCCGCTTTGCGCACTAAGGCCAGTTGGCAGGACTTCTCCGGAGCGTGACGACAGGCGCTTTAGGGATTAGCCTGTCCGCAATGACGAGTGACGTAGACTCTGGCGACATTGAACCTGACGATATCAAGGGGGGCGATATCGAGGGTGACGATATCGACGCCGACGCGGGCACGGCCAAGCCGCGCGCCCGCAAACGCTATGCCAGCCAGGGGATGACCGAGCGCCGGGTGCGCATCATCAATGCCGCGCACAATATCCTCGGCGAGGGCGGGGTGCAGGGGCTCACCATCGAGCGGCTGAGCCGCGAGGCCGATGTCGCGCCGCGGACGCTCTACCGCCTCTATGGCGACAAGGAAGGCGTGATCTTCGCGACGGTGGCCGACCGGTTGCGCGAGGTGCGCCGGCACATCGCGCGCAAGAAGAAGGACTACACCATCGAGGTCGTGTTCAAGGAACTCGACTGGATGGTGGCCGAAATGTACCGCGACTCGCTCTATGCGCGGACGGTGATCGACTTCTTCTTCTCGTCGGTGCCGCGCCCCGCCGCGATCCGCGAGCTTGGCTCGGTCGCCTATAACCGCTTCCGCAACTGGCTCGACCGGGAGATCGAGGCGGGCCATGCCTGCACCGACCTCGACCTGGAGCGGATCGCGCAGGAGCTCGTCGCGACCGAGTTCGTCATCTATCATCGCTGGGCGGTGGGGACGATCGATGGGCCGACCTGCTGCATCGAGCTCCACGCCAATTTCCTGAAGAGCGCGATCCTGTCACTGGAGGGCGAGGTGCGCCGCCACTATGTCGCGCTGCTCGCCGAAAAGCATCGCGAACTGGGGATGAGCGAGATCGGCGCGGCGGCGTCGACCAACCGCGCCGAACGCGATGCCGGGCTTCACTTCGCCGGCAGGGCGTAGGCGATCAGCTCGTCCGCGCGGGGCGTCTGGAACCACATATGCTGCCCCGATGACACCACCACATATTGGCGGCCGCCGGTGACATAGCTCATCGGCGTGGTCTGGCTGCCGCCGGGCAACCGATCCTGCCACAGCAGCTTGCCGCTGCGCATGTCGATCGCGCGCAGATTGCGGTCCATCGTCGCCGCGATGAAGAGCACGCCGCCGCCCGTCGCGACCGGCCCGCCGATATTCGGGGTCCCCAGCGTGATGTCCACGGGCAGGGGGATCGGCAGGCGATCGTTGATCGTGCCCAACGGGACATCCCACAGGATGCGGCCGCTGCGCAGGTCGATCGCGGTGAGGCCGCCCCAGGGCGGCGGCGTGCAGGGGGCGCCGAGCGGGGAAAGGAGCCACTCGCGCTTTACGTCATAGGGGGTGCCGGCCATCGGCGACACGTCTTCATGCGCCGACAGCTGGACGGTGCCGCTGCCCCCCGGCTTGCGCGGGCGCAGCTTGATGACGGAGGCGACGCGGCTGCTGTTGACGTAGAAGATCTGCCGCACCGGATCGATCGCGCCGCCGCCCCAGTTGGCGCCGCCCGACGCCGCCGGATAGGTGATCGTGCCGCGCGTCGTGATCGGGGTGAACAGGCCTTCGGAACGATAGCGCGCGATCAGGTCGCGGCACTTGCCCCGGTCCCAGGGGGTGAAGCCCCAGGCCTGGTCGGGGGTGATGCTCTGCGGCACGATCGGCTTGGGCAGGCGCGGGCGCGGCTGGGTGGGGGAGAGCCATTCGCCGGGCACCCTGCCCTGCGGCACGGGCACCTCGTCGATCGGGAACAGGGGGGCGCCTGTGCGCCGGTCGAGGACGAAGACATAGCCCTGCTTGGTCGGCTGGACGAGCGCGGGAATGCGCCGCCCGCCGCGCGTGATGTCGACCAGCGTCGGCTGGGCGGGCGTGTCATAGTCCCAGATGTCGTGGTGGATCAGCTGGCGGGCCCAGACCAGCTTGCCGGTCGCGGCGTCGAGCGCCACCGTGCTGTTGGCGTGGCGGTTGTCGCCGGGGCGTAGGCCGCCATAATAATCGGGCGAGGCGCTCGACGTCGGCAGATAGACCATGTTGAGCGCCGGGTCGCCCGCGATCACCGACCAGACATTGGCGGCGCCGGTGGTGCGGCGGCTGTCGCCCATCCAGTCGCGGTCGGGGCCGCCTTCCTGCGGGATCGGGTCGAAGGTCCAGATCTGGCGGCCGCTGCGCGCATCGAAAGCGCGGATGATCCCGCGCGGCGCATTGGCGCGGACATTGTCGAGCACCGAGGTGCCGATGACGATGCTGTCGCGGACGATCGCGGCGGGTGCGGCGAGCTTGACCTCGCCGCGATGGTGGAGCTTGCCGGGATCGACGCGCACCGTGCCCTTGTCGCCGAAGTCGGCGCAGGGACGGCCGGTGCGCGCGTCGAGCGCGATCAACCGCATGTCGACCGTCGCCAGGATGATGCGGGTCGAACAGGCGGCGGGGGCGGTAGCGGAGGCGGGAGCGGTGCTGTCCTGCCACTGCGACACGCCCCGGCAGATATATTGGTCGGGCAGCTGGAACTGCGTGTCGATCGCGGCGTCATAGACCCACTTCTCGCGTCCCGTGGCGGGATCGAGCGCGATCACGCGCCCGAAAGGCGTGCAGGTGATCAGCGAGCCGGCGGCGAGGATCGGGGTCGTCTCGTTGGTGCTGTTGGTCAGCATCGCATCGGGCCGGCGCGACAATTCGCCGGTCGAATAGCGCCAGGCGACCTTCAGATGCGCGACATTGGCGGGGGTGATCTGCGCGGCGGGGGTGTAGCGAGTGCCGCCCATGGTGGCGCCCCACTGGTCCCAGCGGGTCTCGCTCGGTCCGCCTTTCGGCAGTTCGAGCGGGCCGAGCGGCGGCATGAGCCGGATGGCCCATCCCACCGCCCAGGTGACGACGACCAGCCCGATCAGGGCCAGTCCGATGCGTGCGACCATTGCCCCCCGCCGCGCCCCCCGCCGTGCCATGTCAGACCGTAATCGTCGCGATATGGGTGCGGACGGTGACCGACTCGCCTTCCTCCACCAATATCTCGCTCAGCGTCCCGCTGCCCGGCGAGGGCACCTCGACCGTGGTCTTGGCGGCCTCTATCTCGACCAGCGGTTCGCCGGCTTCGACGCTGTCGCCGACCGCCTTCATCCAGCGGACGATCTCCGCATCCTGCATGCCCATGCCGAACTGCGGCAGCAGCACCTTCATATTTGCCATGCTGTGCTCTCCTCAGGCGTCGACGGCTTCGCGCGCGCCGACCAGGCGACGCGCGGCGGCGATGATGCGCTCGGCACTCGGGTAGAGCGCCTTCTCGATTGGGGGCGAGAAGGGGACATGCGTCTCCGCCGTCGCGATGCGCAGCACCGGCCCGCGCAGGGAGTCGAACGCATGTTCGGCGATCAGGGCTGCGATCTCGCTGCCCGCGCTGCAGCTCTGGTGCGCGGGGTCGACCGTGATCGCGCGGCCGGTCTTGCGGACCGAGCGCAGGATGATCTCCTTGTCGAGCGGGACCAGGCTGCGCGGGTCGACGACCTCGGCCGAGATGCCTTCCTTCGCCAGCGTCGCGGCGGCCTTGAGCGCGAGCGGGACGCCGCCGCCGATCGCGATGATCGACAGGTCGGTGCCTTCGCGCTTGATGTCGCCCTTGCCCAGCGGGATCAGGAAGTCGGGATCGTCGGGCATGTCGGACTTCGACGTCCAGCAGGTCGAATCCTCGAAGCACAGCACGGGATCGTCGTCGCGCACCGCCGCCTTGAGCATCCCCTTCATGTCATAGGCGGTCGACGGGACCATGATCTTCAGCCCCGGCACGTTCATGAACATCGAATAGTTGCGGTCCGAATGCTGCGCAGCATTGGAGTTGCCGTAGAAGAGGCAGCTGCGGATCACGAGCGGGAGCCGGGCCTGTCCGCCATAGATGTAGCGCGACTTGGCGATGATGCTCATGATCTGGTCCATCGCAGGATAGAGGAAGGACGAGATCGTCGCGTCGACGATCGGCCGCATCCCCACCATCGACGCGCCGGCGGCGGCGCCGATGAAGCCGTTCTCCGAAATCGGGGTGTCGCGGACTCGCTCGGTGCCGAAGGCGTCGACGAAGCCGGTGGTCGTGCCGAACACGTTGCAGATGATGTCCTCGCCCATGATGAAGACGCGCTCGTCGCGGGTCATCTCTTCCATCTGGGCCTGGCGGATGGCCTCCAGGAACGTCACTTTTGCCATGATGATCCTCTCCTCAGGCCTTGATGAAATCGGGGATGGGGAGGCGATCGACGAAGACGTCGTCAAAGGCTTCCTCCTGCGTGGGATAGGCGCTGTCGCGCGCGAACTGCAGCGCGTCGGCGACCTCGTCGGCGACCTCCTTCTCGATCCGGTCGAGCAGGTCGGCGGCGGTGCCGGCGGCGATCAGCTTGGCGCGGTAGAGCTTGAGCGGATCGCGCTCGCGCCATTCGTCGACCTCGGCGCCGCGATCGAGCAGGATGCGGCCCATGTTCACCGCATGGTCGGCATAGCGATAGGTCTTGGTCTCGACGAAGGTCGGCCCGCCGCCCGTCCGGGCGCGTTCGACGGCCTCGGCGACGGCGGCCTCGACCGCATCGACATCCTGTCCGTCGACGATGATCGAGGGCATGCCATAGGCCTTGGCGCGCTCGGCGATGTCCTTGACCGGCACCGCGACGCTCGCCGGGGTCGACACGGCATAGCCGTTATTCTCGCAGACGAAGATCGCGGGCAGCTTCCAGATCGCGGCGATGTTCAGCCCCTCGTGGAAGGCGCCTTCGTTGGTGGCACCGTCGCCGAAGAAGCACAGCGCGACGCGGCCATTGCCCTGCATCTTCGAGCCGAGCGCCGCGCCCGCGGCGACGGGCACGCCCGAGCCGACGATGCTGGTCTCGCCGAGGCTCCCGACCGAGAAGTCCGACAGGTGCATCGACCCGCCCTTGCCCTTGCAGATGCCGGTCGCCTTGCCGAGCAGTTCGGCCATCAGCGGCCGCAGCTTGGCGCCCTTGGCGATCGGGTGGCCGTGGCTGCGATGAGTGCCGACCATATAGTCTTCGGTGTTCAGCGCCATGCAGGCGCCGACGCCGGAGGCTTCCTGCCCGGCATAGGTGTGAAGTGCACCGGGGATCTCGCCCTGCGCGTGGATCGCCTCGGCAAGATCCTCGAACTGGCGGATGCGCTGCATCCGGCGATATTTCTCGAGGCTGCGGTCATTCTGTCCGTCGGTCATGACGTTCCTTTCAGGCGGGTTCGGCGACGCGCGCGGGCGCGTCGGCGACGATCAGTTCGAGCGGGGCCGCGTACATCGGCTCCGCCCCGGAGGCGGTGATCGCGTAGACATTCTCCATGTGGCAGGGGCCGAGCTTCGCGCCGAAGAACAGGCTGTCGAGGCTGATCAGCATGTCCTCCTCCATGACGAAGCCCTGCTTGACGCCGGCGAGGCCGGCCGCCGGATAGGCGAGCGGGATTTCGAGCGGCATCAGGCCGATGCCATGCGCGACGACGAGCAGTTTCTCGGGCGCGGCGACGCCCTTGGCCTTGAGATGCTCATAGCCGATAGCCGGCAGGCTGTTGGTCGAGACGCCCGGACGCAGCCGGTCGGCCATCATCAGGAAGGCATCGCGCAATATGTCGTGCAGCCGCTGATACTCGTCCGAGGGCTTCCCGATCACCGCCGTCCGGTTGATGTCGATCCAGAAGCCGTCGAGCACGCCCTGCGTCTCTAGAATGACGATGTCGCCACGCCGCAGGGAGCGGCCGCCCGAGGTGCGGAACAGGTCGGGGATGAACTCGTCCTGGTCATAGGCGCCGCCGAACAGCATCGCGCCCTCGTCGACCGGGATCACGCCGTTGCGCACCATGAAGTCGCAGATGCCGGCCTGGACGTCGTTCCAGTCGGCGCCTTCGTGCAGCAGCGACCCGGCGTGCGCGATCACCCGGTCGGCCATCGTGCCGACTTTGCGATAGCGGGCCAGTTCCTCCTGCGTCTTCACCACGCGCACGCGCATCATGAAGTCGAGTGCGTCGACATGCGTGTGCGGCACCTGCCGTGCGACGGCGGCGGACACGCGGTGCTCGTCGAAGCCGATGCGCTTGCCCGCCATGCCGTGATGGTCCAGCGCGCGGGTGATCGCCGCCGCGATGTCGGGCTGGCACTCGCCCCGGATCGCGCCTGCGACCGACATCGCATCCTCGGCGAGGCGGCTGCCCTTGCGGTCGGGATCGACATAGCGGCTGACCTCGCAGAAGTTCAGCATGTCGAAGGTGCGGATCTCGTCAAAGGTGCAGGCGTCCGCACGGGCGCGGTTGAGCACCGCGACGATGCCGACATTGGCCTCGGGGATGACGAGGGTGACCGGCCTGGCCGGATCGGCGAAGACGATGGCGCCGGCAAAGGGCTCCATCTGCGTCCAGCGTTCGAGGATCGAGTGATAGCCGGTGGCGTAGCGCACGTCGTGCGGATGGGTCAGCACGACCGCATCCAGCCCCTCGGCCGCCAGCATCGACCGAAGCCGCTCTGCGCGGGGATTGGCCATGTCAGGCGGCCTCGTGCTGTGCCGGAACGGCGTCGCCGGAAATGTCCGGCTGGTCCTTGCCCTGGTGCAGGTCGCGGAGGAATTCGTGGTTCATGATGAACCGGACCTCGCCCGCGTCGTCGGTATAGGCGACCGCGCCATGGCCGAGGAACAGATATTCGGTCGGCTCGACGCAATGCGCTTCGGCGTGGCGCGACCCGATCGGCTCATAGCCATAGGTGCCGGCGGGCGCGGAGCCGACGTCGTAGATCAGCTCGCCCTTGGTCACGAAATATTGGCCATGCCCGAGATGCCAGTGCGGGGCGAAGGTGGCGCCCGGCTCCATCTGCACCCACAGCACCCAGTCGCCGGTCTCCTCGCTGTAGCGGAGCAGGCGGATGGTGGTGCCGGAGCCGAGCTGGTGCGGCTTGGCATCGGCGATGTTGACGATCAGGTCGCCGAGCTTTCCCGGATCATGTTCGATGGTCATTGTCCTCGTCCCTTCGGTTACATCGTTGCGGTCAGGCCCTCGTCGGCGATGATCACCGCGCCGTGGATGGCGCTCGATCGCGGATCGGCGAGGAAGCAGATGACCTCCGCCATCTGGGCGGGGTCCATGAAGAAGACGCCGCGCGGGGAGGGGTGGTCCTCCATCAGCGCGGCGATGGCCTTTTCGCCTTCGGGGGTGCGCAGGCCGGCGGTCAGCGGGGTCGCCACCGACCCCGGGCAGACGCAGTTGATGCGGATGCCCTGCGATCCCAGTTCGGCCGCCAGCGTGCGGGCGAGCATCGCGACGCCGGCCTTCGACGCCGAATAGGCGCTGTCGCCCGCGCGTCCGGCGATGCCCGAGACCGAGCCGACGAAGATCACCGACCCGGCGCGCTTGGCCAGCATCGCAGGCAGCACCGCATGGGTGACGTAGAAGCTGCCCTTCAGGTTGACGTCGATATGCCGGTCGAACAGCGACAGCGGGCTTTCGGGGACCGGATTGGGCGCCCAGATCGCGGCGTTGTTGACCAGGATGTCGACGCTGCCCGCCTCGGCGGTCAGTTCCTCGACCGCGCGGGCGACGGCGCTTGCATCGGCGATGTCGACATGCCGGCCCGCTGCGATCAGGCCGCTGCGCGCCGCCGCGTCGATCTCCGCCTGCGGCACGTTGGACAGCACCAGCACCTTGGCGCCCTCGCGCGTCAGCTGTGCGCTGACCGCCTCGCCGATGCCTGAGGTGCCCCCCGTGACCAGTGCCACCTTGCCGGCGAAGCGGCTCATTGCGCGGTATATCCGCCGTCGACGACCAGTTCGGATCCCTGCATGTAGCCGGCCTCGTCCGATGCCAGAAAGCGCACCGCTTTCGCGATGTCGATCGGGTCGGCCATGCGGCCGATCGGATGGGCCGGCGCCATGCCGTCGAGTGCGGCCTGCACCGACGGGAAGAATCCCTCGTCGACGAAGCGCTGCATGATGTGGTCGACCATGCCGGTCTTCACGCCCGAGGGGTGGACGGTGTTGATCCGGATCTTCTGCCCGAGCGCGGAGAATTCCATCGCGCAGGCCTTGGAGAACAGCCGCACCGCGCCCTTGGACGCGCAATAGCCGGTGTGGAGTGCCGAGCCGATCAGGCCGGCGACCGACGAGATGATGATGATCGAACTGCCATGCGGTGTTTGCGCGCCCGTGCGTGCCATCAGGTCGGCGGCGACCTTGGTGCCGAG
This sequence comes from Rhizorhabdus phycosphaerae, assembly GCF_011044255.1. Classification (NCBI taxonomy): domain Bacteria; kingdom Pseudomonadati; phylum Pseudomonadota; class Alphaproteobacteria; order Sphingomonadales; family Rhizorhabdaceae; genus Rhizorhabdus; species Rhizorhabdus phycosphaerae. The sequence continues at coordinate 2,271,599 of NZ_CP049107.1, read as the reverse complement.
GAAGGGGCCGTCGACATTGACCGCCATCTGCTTGCGCCACTGTTCCAGCGTGGTGTTGGCGAGGCGCTCGACCACCGCGATGCCCGCGACATGGACGAGGATGTCGAGACGCCCGTCGGTCGTCTCGACATCCGACACGACCTTCTGCCAGTCGCCCTCGTCGGTGACGTCGAGCTTCAGATAGCGACCATTGGGCACCGCCTTGGTGAAGGCGCTGCCGTCATCGACCATGTCGGCGCCGACGACGGTAGCGCCGGCTTCGGCGAGCGCGGAGGAAATCACGCTGCCGATGCCGCCGGTGCAGCCGGTGACGAGGGCGACGCGTCCTTCGAGCGATCCGATCATATAGTCTCTCCTTCGATGTCTTTTTCGGTAATCGGGGTGCACAGGCGGATTTCGGGCTGGCCGTCGACGCAGTCCCAGCCGGCCGCCGACATCGCGACATGGTAAGGCATGTCGGCATGGGCGGCCTGCGCTTCGGCAGTCGCGAACAGCTCGGTGAAGTAGAAGAGGTTGGCGTCGTCCTGCGCGCGCATCACCTGCCAGATCAGCGCCTCGGGTTCGTTCGCGCGCACATCCCTCTGGAGCTTGGCGACGAGACGTGCGAACTCCTCGGCCCGTCCGGCCTTGGTCCTGACGATCATGACGACACCGATCATTCGGAGAGTCTCCCTTGGTGAATATGGAATGGCTGCAGCAGGCGGCGAAGCTGGCGCAGGGGCCTGACCCGAAGGCCGCTGCTCCCCTCGTCGATCGCCTGCTGCGCGACGCTCCCGGTGATGCCGACGTGCTGACGGTGGCGGGAATTGCTGCGCAGCGAAGAGGGGATATCGAGGCCGCGCTGGCGCATTTCGCTGCTGCGCGAGAGGCCGATCCCACCGATCCGGCGCGACTGGTGAATCTGGCGGTGGCGCTCAAGCAGGCGGGGCGTCTCGATGAGGCCGTCACGACGCTGCGTCACTCGCTCGACCTGCGTCCCGATGCGCCGGTGGCGCTTGCCAATCTCGGCTCCTGCCTGATCGCTGCCGATCGTCCGGAGGAAGCGTTGGCGCCGCTTCGGCGGGCCGTTGCGGTCAAGCCCGATCATGTCGAGGCCTGGAACAATCTGGGCGTCGCGCTGGTGAACGTCGGAAAGCGGGGCGAGGCGGTAGAAGCCTATCGCCGCGCGCTGGCGTTGCGGCCGAGCTATGCCGAGGCCGCGCTCAATCTGGTCGATGCGCTGGTTGCGCAGGGCGAAGGTGCCGAAGCCGAGCAACTGGCAAAGGCGCTGCTGGCGGCGATGCCCGGCCATCCGCGTGCGTCCAATCAGCTGGCCGCGATGTTGGATGCGCGCGGCGATCTCGCAGGGGCGATCGCTCTGTATCGGAAGGCGCTCGAGCGCGGACCGAACCATGCGCTGGGGATCAATCTGGCGATGGCGCTGCTGCGCGCCGGCGAGCCTCGCGAGGCGCTGTCTGTCTGCGACGCGCTGATGGTGGCATCGCCGAGCATCACCACGCCGCTGGCGCTGCGTTGCGCCGCGCTGGAGCGTCTGGGGCAGGAGGACGCGCTGGCGGAGCTGATGGCGCTCGATCGCTTCGTTACCGTGATCGATATCGATCGGGTCGACGGTTTCGAGACCATGGCCGCTTTCGATGCGGCGCTGCTCGCCGAGCTGGAGGTCCATCCGTCGCTCACCTTCGAGCCCGAGGGTCTGGTGACCCGTGCGGGCCGGCAAAGCGACGAACTGGCCGCTGATGAAAGCCCGGCGATTGCAGCGCTGGCGGAGCTGGCGCGCAAGGCGCTGGGGAACTCGCATGAGGCTCAGCGGGGCGACGACCACCCCTGGCTCCGGGCTCGACCCGACGACTGGTCGCTGACCTTGTGGGGAACGATCCTGGCACCCGGCGGCGAAGTCGGGGCGCATATCCACGCGCCCAACTGGTTGTCTGGCGTCTACTACCCGGCGTTCCGGCCACCGGCCGACGGCGGTACAGAGGGCTGGTTCGCGATTGGTGCGCTGCCTGAGGTGCTGGGCGGTGGCGGAACGCTGCACCTGCGCGAGCCGCGCGCCGGTCGCATGATCCTGTTTCCGTCCTATCTCTGGCATTGCACCCTGCCGTTCGGCGGGGACGAGCCGCGCATCAGCTTCGCCTTCGATCTGGTGCCAAAGGGCACGGGCAATCGCCACAGGTTGCAGCGACGCGCCGTGCAGGGATGATGGTCCGGCTCGCCGCCACTTTGGCCGCGAGGTTTGGGAAGACGGCTTCGGAGGAACGAGCCGGACCACCAGGCGGCCTCAGAGCTTCACGCCAAGCTCGATCCCGAACGAACGGGGCGGAGCATAGTTGGTGAAGTTGAAGAGGCCGGCCACCGAGTTGGCCGAAACCCGATAGGTCTCGTCCAGAAGGTTGCGGGTGAAGACCGACACCCGATAGCGTTCCGTGGGATCGGCCCACTGGATGCTGGCGCCTACCAGAGTGCGGGCCTCACCCTGGGTGAAGGGCGCGTTCAGCGTGACCGATTCATATTCCGCCTGATAGTTGACGTCGGCGTTCAGGCTGACCTGTCCCCAGTCGGTCGGCGGGAAGGCATAGTTGGCCGACGCGTTGGCGGTCCATTTGGGGACGTTGCGCAGCTTCAGGTTCGACGCGTCGTCGTTCGTCCCGTTGCCGTCGACGTCGGTGAAGAACTCCAGATATTTCGCCTTCTGGTAACCGAGCGAGGCCCCCAGCGTCAGGCCGTCGACCGGCACCGCGCTGGCTTCCAGCTCGAGGCCGTAGACCTCGGCCTTGCCGGCGTTGGTGGTCCGGGTCTCCTGTCCGGGCAGGCCCGTGATCGGGTCGATGAACGGCACCACTGCGTCGCGCTGCAGGTCGTCATATTTCACGTAGAAGGCGGCGACGTTGAAGCGCAGCCGGCGATCGGCGGTCTCGGTTTTCAGGCCGAACTCGAAGCTGTCGGCGGTCTCCTCGCGGAACGGCAGGGCCGACGTCGCCGACATCGCCTGTTCGTTGTAACCGCCCGACTTGTAGCCCTGGCTGTAGGTGAAATAATTGTTCACCCCGTCGGTGATTTCCCAGCGGTAGCCGGCCCGGAAGGTCGGCTTGGAGAAGCTGGCCTTGTCCGAATATTCGGGCCAGAATCCGGCTTGAACCCGCGAGCGGCGCACCTGCGGACGGACCGAGAAGGTCTTCTTTTCCTTGGTGTAGCGTCCGCCCAGGAAAACCGAGAAAGGATCGCTGACCTTATATTCCGCCTCGCCGAACGCCGCATAGCTGTCGACCTTGTAGTTGGCGGTCGAGAGATTGGGGTCGGTCAGCGCGGTCGGATCGCCGAGGAAGCGCAGGAAGCCGAGGAAGGAGGTCGCATTGGCGTCCAGCTTCTGGCCCCAGTACATCGACCCGACCGTGAACTTCAGCTTGTCGGAGAAGTCGGACGAGAAGCGCGCTTCGAGGCTGTACTGGTCGCGGGTGTCGTCGCGGGTCGATACGAACAGATAGGCGCTTTCACCGGTATAGTCGGACGGCAGGCTCGACTTCACCTTGCGATAGCCGCCGACGACGGTCAGCGAGCCGATGTCCTGCATATTGTGCTCGACCCGCACATAGCCGCCATCGACATTGATGCGGTGGCCGTTGAGCGTGCCGGGGCAGGTCGGCGCATTGGCATTGCCGCGGCACAGCGTCGTGCCGGTGTCGAACGGGCTCGCGCCGGTGGTCTGGATGCCCGGGAAGCCAAGGACATCGAACAGGAAGCCGGCGGGGGACTCGTTGACGCTGGGCGGGGAATCGCCGCGGTCGCGCAGCATCTCGTAGGTGAAGAGGACGTTGGTGTCGGGACCCGGCTCCCACAGCAGCTTGGCGCGGCCGCTGAAATAGCGCGTGCCGCCCCAGCGCTGACCGCGCGCGGGCACGTCCATCGGGATGAAGTCGACATTGTTGGTCTTGGTCAGGCGGTAATAGCCGTCGCTTTCCTGGAAGGAGCCGGCAACGCGGAAGAACAGATTGTCGGCCAAAGGCAGGTTGATCGCCGCCTTCACGTCCTTGGTGTTGAAGCTCGAATAGCCGAGGCGCATTTCGGCGCCGAAGGTCTTCTCGGGGCGCTTGGTGATGACGTTGACGACGCCGCCGACGGTGTTCTTGCCGAACAGCGTTCCCTGCGGACCGCGCAGCACTTCGATCCGGTCGATGTCGAACAGGTCGAACAGCTGGGTCTGGACGTGGGCGAGGACGAAATCGTCGACGACGACGCCGACCGCCGGCTCGAAGGTCAGGATGATGTCGCCGGTCGACTGGCCGCGAATGCCGATCGATGCAGCGTTGAAGCCTGGTACGTTGGTGATGACGACGTTGGGCACATCACCGGCCAGCGCGCGAATGTCGGTCGCGAATTTGCGCTCGATGGCTGCCGAGGAAAAGGCGGTAACGGCGACCGGCGTGTCCTGCAGGGATTCGCGAACGCGGCGGGCGGTGACGACGATGTCTTCCAGGCCGGCCGCCTGGCCCTGCCGTTCCGGTTCGGGCGCGGTCTGCGCCAGCGCCACGGTGCTCGTCGATGTCAAGAAGGCGATAGTCGCCGTTCCCAGGGCGCGCGTCGCACCCCGGAGCAGTCCTTTCATGGCTCTCTCTCCGTCCCTTCGGGACCGTCCGCTGCTTGCGAGCGAATCGGCTGCCCCTCCTCGCGATCCATCCGATCGCCCTCATAAAGGAACATAGATGTTCATTTTTGAAAAGGGCAAAAAACATGCATGAATGATTTTTTCCTGATGTGCTGTTTGGTTTGCAGGCTGAAGGATTCAAAATACTGAAATTTCTTACTTATTTTCGAGATATGAACCTCTCGATATCGGTCTGACGGATGGCTCTCCCGCACGATATGGCTGGCTTTGTCTGATCCGTTACCGAAGATGTCGGCGCGAAATGTTGCGCAGCACGAATGGGTATCGCGAGGTCGAAGGGCCGGATCGCTTGCCCTCGGCTACGGTCGCTCTAAAGGCTGGGCGATGCCCCGCCGCCATCCACCGGTCCGCAGGAGGAGAGACATTTGATCCGGAAACATGCTCCCTGGGCCCTGCTGGCCGCGATTGGCGCCTTCGCGCTGGCGGTCGTCGCGACGAGCCGGGGCGAGATGATCAATGCGCTATGGGTCGTCACCGCGGCGATCAGCGTCTTCCTGATCGGTTATCGCTATTATGCGCTGTTCATCGCGCGCACCGTGATGCGGCTCGATGGCGCGCGGCCGACACCGGCGGTCCGCCGGGGTGATGGGCTCGACTATGTCCCGACCGAGCGGAGCGTGCTGTTCGGCCACCACTTCGCGGCGATCGCCGGGGCCGGGCCGCTGGTGGGGCCGGTGCTCGCAGCGCAGATGGGCTATCTGCCCGGCACGCTCTGGATTTTAGCGGGCGTCGTGCTGGCGGGGGCCGTGCAGGACTTCATGATCCTGTTCATCTCGATGCGCCGCGACGGCCGCTCGCTCGGCGAGCTGGTACGCATGGAGATGGGCATGGCCGCGGGCACGATCGCGCTGATCGGTGCCTTCATGATCATGGTGATCATCCTCGCCGTGCTCGCGCTGATCGTCGTGAAGGCGCTCGCCGAGAGCCCGTGGGGCAGCTTCACCGTCGCCGCCACGGTCCCGCTCGCCCTGATGATGGGCGTGTACACCCGCTGGATCCGCCCCGGCCGGATCGGTGAGGTATCGCTGTTCGGCCTCGTCGGCCTGATCGCCGCGATCATCTTCGGGCAATCGGTCGCGCAGTCACCGGTCTGGGGACCGGCCTTCACCTTCACGCCGCTCCAGCTCTGCTGGATATTGATCGGCTATGGCGGCGTCGCGGCGATCCTGCCGGTGTGGCTGCTGCTGGCGCCGCGCGACTATCTGTCGACCTTCCTCAAGATCGGCGCCATCGCGGCACTGGCGATCGGCATCGTCATCATGGCCCCGCCGCTGCGCATGCCGCCGCTGACACAGTTCATCGGCGGGGGCGGGCCGGTCTGGTCGGGCGGGCTCTTCCCCTTCCTGTTCATCACCATTGCCTGCGGTGCCGTATCAGGTTTCCACGCGCTGATCTCGAGCGGCACCACGCCCAAGCTGATTGCCAGCGAGGATCATGCGCCGGTCATCGGCTATGGCGCGATGCTGATGGAGGCCTTCGTCGCGATCATGGCGCTCGTCGGCGCGTCGATTCTCGATCCGGGGATCTATTTCGCGATGAACAGCCCGGCGGCGGTGCTCGGCAGCGATCCGGCCAGTGCGGCCGCCGCCGTTACCGCCATGGGCTTCCCGATCGCGCCGGACGTGCTGACCCAGGCCGCGAAGGACGTCGGCGAGGCAACGATCATCTCCCGCACCGGCGGCGCGCCGACGCTCGCGGTCGCGATGGCGGAAATCTTCAGCCATGTGATCGGCGGCAGCGCGATGAAGGCCTTCTGGTATCATTTCGCGATATTGTTCGAGGCGCTGTTCATCCTGACGGCGGTCGACGCCGGCACCCGCGCGGGCCGTTTCATGCTGCAGGACCTTATCGGCACGGTGGTCCCGTCCTTCCGCGACAGCAGCGCGGTCGTGCCCGGCCTCATCGCGACGGCGCTGTGCGTCGGCGCCTGGGGCTTCTTCCTCCACCAGGGCGTCACCGATCCGCTCGGCGGGGTGAACACGCTCTGGCCGGTCTTCGGCATTTCGAACCAGATGCTCGCCGCCATCGCCCTGATGCTGGCGACGGTCGTCCTCTTTCGGATGAAGCAGGATCGTTATGCGTGGGTCACGCTGCTCCCGACCGCCTGGCTGCTGATCTGCACGACGTCGGCGGGCTGGCTGAAGATCTTCTCGAGCGATCCGAAGGTCGGCTTTCTCGCCCATGCCGCCCGCTTCTCCGAGGCGGCGGAGCGGGGTGAGGTGCTGGCCCCCGCCAAGTCGGCCGAGCAGATGGCGCGGATCATCTTCAACGACCGGGTCGATGCCGGGCTCTGCGCGCTGTTCCTCGTCGTCGTTCTGGCCATCGCCATCTTCGCGGTGCGAAGCTGTCTCGCTGCGCGCCGGCTGGATCGGCCGAGCGCCCATGAGATCGGTGGGGAGGCGACCGTCTGATGGGCCAGTTGTTCGGGCTGATCGCGCGGACTGCGCGGATGATGGTCGGTCTGCCCGATTATGGCGCCTATCTGCGCCACATGGCCGAGAATCACCCGGATCAGGCGCCGATGGACCGCACCGCCTTCTTCCGCAACCGGCAGGACGCCCGCTATCGGGGCGGCGGCGGGCGCTGCTGCTGACGGCCGGCGTTCACCGCCGGGCCGTCAGCGACCACATCGTCAGATGCGGGTGCCGCCGCGCGCCTCGACCATGTCCTGGCGGTTGGTCTCGAAGTCGCTCGCATCGTGCCGCTCGCGCAGCTGCATATCGGGGCTTCCGACCGCGCGGTTGACGATACGCCCGCGCTGGACGGCGGGGCGTTCGGAGACTTCGGATACCCAGCGGTCCAGATTCGGATATTCGTGGACCGACAGGAATTCCTGCGCGCCATAGGCATCGCGCATGATCCCGCCATACCAGGGGAAGATCGCGATGTCGGCGATCGTGTAGTCGTCGCCAGCCATGAAGCGGTTGCGCTCCAGATGGGTGTCGAGCACGTGCAACTGACGCTTGGTTTCCATGGCGAAGCGGTCGATCGCATATTCGATCTTGATCGGTGCATAGGCATAGAAATGGCCGAGCCCGCCGCCGACATAGGGCGCCGACCCCATCTGCCACATCAGCCAGTTCATCGTCTCCGCACGACGGTGGAGATCGGTCGGCAGGAAGGCGCCGAACTTCTCCGCGAGGTAGAAGAGGATCGAGCCGCTCTCGAACAGGCGCACCTTCGGATCGACCGAGCGGTCGACCATGGCGGGGATCTTCGAATTGGGGTTGATCGAGACGAAGTCGCTGCCGAACTGCGCGCCTTCCTGGATCGGGATCAGCCAGGCGTCATATTCGGCGCCTTCATGGCCGAGCGCGAGCAACTCCTCGAGCATGATCGTGACCTTCTGGCCGTTGGGGGTGCCAAGCGAGTAGAGCTGCAGCGGGTGCTTGCCGACCGGCAGTTCCTTGTCGTGCGTGGCGCCCGAGACGGGCCGGTTGATGCTGGCGAAGGCGCCACCGCTCGGCTTCTCCCAGGTCCAGACGCGGGGCGGGACATAGCCTGCGGGGAAGTTGTTGGCGGGGTCCTGATCGGCCATATGTCATTCCTTGGGGGATTTGGTGTTGGGCAAGGCCAAGCCGAAGGCTATGGCCGGGGGCAAGCAAACATGATCGCAAAGATCGTATCGCGGCCAGAAAGTTCAACCACCGCAAGCGCCGCGCACAGGCAAGAGGATGCACTATGCGGGTCAACGCACTTGACCATGTCAACATCGTCACCGCCGATCTCGACGGCACGGCGCGCTTCTATGCCGAACTGCTGTCGCTCGAACGCCGCGATGGGCCGGCGCCTTTGCGGCCCGACCATGTGCAGTGGATGTACGATGCCGGAGGGCGCCCGATCCTCCACCTCAACAGCATGGATTGCCCACGATTCTATGACCGTCCCGTCGAAGCGGGGCCGACCGGATCGATCCATCATGTCGCGCTCAATTGCTCGGGTTTCGAGGAGGTGCGTGGGCGGCTCGATGCGATGGGCGCCGATTATCGGACCAACAGCGCGGACTCGATCGGGCTGAAGCAGATCTTCACCCAGGACCCCAATGGCGTGCTGCTCGAACTCAACTTCTTCGAGGGGGCTGCCTCAGCCTGAGGCCCGTTCGCGGCCGGGTCAGCACCTCCGCCTTGGCCAGGCATTCGCGCCATTCGCTCGCCTCGCCCGAATCCGCGACGACGCCCGATCCGATGCCATAGCGGGCGAAGGCGGCGCCCGTCGGCCAGTCGAGGGTGCGGATCGCGACGTTGAACTCGGCCGACCCATCCGGTGCGAACCATCCGATCGAACCGGTGTAGATGCCGCGAGGTTCGGGTTCGACCGCCAGGATCGCCTCGGTCGCGCGGATCTTGGGCGCGCCTGTGATCGATCCGCAGGGGAACAGCGCGCGCAGCAGCGCCTCGGCGCCGATCTCAGGACGCAATGTGCCGGTGACCGTCGACGTCATCTGGTGGATGGTCGGATAGGTTTCCACATCGAACAGCCGCGGGACCGAGACGCTGCCCGGCAGGCAGATGCGGGCAATGTCGTTGCGCAGCAGATCGACGATCATCAGATTCTCGGCCTGCTGCTTGGGATCGTCCGACAGCGCCGCGACGGCGAGCCGATCCTTCTCCGCGCTCGCGCCCCGCGTCGCCGTCCCCTTCATCGGGCGGCACTCGATCGCCTGCCCGTCGCGGCGGAAAAACAGTTCCGGCGAGAAGGACAGGATCGACCGGTCGGCGGTCCGGAGGATGCCGCCATGCGGCGCGCGGGCCTGGTCGCGCAGCGCCGCATAGAGCGCCACGGGGTCGCCGCTCACGGGCACCCGGCAGGGAAAGGTCAGGTTGATCTGGTAGACGTCCCCCGCCGCGATGAGGCGCTGAACCTCGGCAAAGGCGGCGGCATAAGCCTGTCGCTCGATCAGTGGCTCCGCAGGGCCGGCGGCGGCCTCCGCTGCGCTGCCCGCCGTCCAGTCGTGGGGCAGGTCGGTGAATTCCTCGAACAGGCCGAACCATAGCAAGGGGCCGCGTTCGGGTGGCAGCGGCCGGGCGAGCGTGGCCAGGCGGGGTTCGAGCGCCAGGCCCGCCTCGAAGGTGAGATAGCCGGCCGCATGTAGCCCCTCCGTCAGCGCCAGATCGAGCCGGGTCAGCGCATGGCTCACCTCGGCGCCGTTCCAAGCGACGATCGTGGCGACCGGCCGTGCATAGAGCCGGTCCCTGCCCGATGCGGCCAGAACGGCGAAACTGCCCGACAGAGCGGGGACGGAGGGCATGGGTTGGTTCAGGCGCCCCGCGCCAGCGCGATGGTTGAGCGCGCGACCCCATTGGGCAAAGCGCCAGGCTTCGCCACCGATATCTCGGCGCGCATCACGCGGGAATCCGCGAGCAGCGCCTCGCCCAGCTGGCGGGCGAAATTCTCGATCAGGCCGATGCTCCGGTCGGCCAGGCGGCGACATTCCTCGACGATCCGGTTGTAGTCGATCGTATCGTCGATCGTGTCCGCCTCGGGGGGCAATATGTCGAGCTGGACCGCGACGATTAGCGACTGGCGGCGGTTCTTCTCGTGGCTGTGGACGCCGATGAACGCCTCGACGCGGATGTCGTCGACGCACACGCGCTGGTGCAGGACGACCGGGGCCGAGCGGCTGCGCCTGTAGGGCGCGGCGGCGTCCAGCGTTCCGTCCGCCGATGCGCGGTCGATCATGCGCTTGCCTTGAGTCATGCGTCTTTCCCTGCAGGCCCGGATAACCCGGCTAGACTATCGCGGTCGTTTCGGCGAGGCGGCCGGGAGTCCAGGCTGTCGGATCGCCGCACGCCATGCGGCTGCCCCGTCGGATCACGGCCTCCCCAGTCCGATTCGCCGATTGCCATCGCTTGGCCGCGAAGGCAATGCGGGAGCCATGAGACTCCGCTCGCTCCTCTTCGTGCCCGGCGACCGGCCGGAGCGTTTTCCCAAGGCTGCAGCCAGTGGGGCCGACGCGCTTATCCTCGATCTGGAAGATTCGGTGGCGGCCGAATCCAAGGCGGCCGCCCGGAATGCCGTCGCCGCGTGGCTGTCGGCGGCCCCTCCCGTGCCCAGTTTCGTCCGTATCAACCCGCTCGACTCCGAACATGTCGGCGCCGATCTGCGCGCCGTGGCGGAGGCCGCGCCCGCCGGCCTCGTGCTTCCCAAGGCCGAAGGGGCGGGCTCGGTCGCGCGGCTCCTCGAACGGGCAGGAGCGAACTGCCCGCCGATCCTTCCGATCGCGACCGAAACTCCGGCGGCGATCTTCGCACTCGGCAGCTACGCGGCCCAGGCGGATCGCCTCGTCGGCCTGACCTGGGGCGCCGAGGATCTGCCCGCCGCGATCGGCGCGGCAACCTCGCGCGAGGAGGACGGGCGCTACACCGCCCCCTATGAGATGGTTCGGGCGCTGACCCTGTTCGGTGCCCACGCAGCGGGGGTGGCCGCGATCGAGACGGTGTTCCCGAACATCGCCGACGCGGAGGGGCTGGCAGCTTATGTCGCACGCGGGCGGCGCGACGGCTTCACCGGCATGATGGCAATCCATCCCTCGCAAATCGAGACGATCAATCGCGGCTTCAGCCCCACCGAGGCCGAGATCGCGCACGCCCGTGCGATCATATCGCTCTTCGCCGCCAACCCCGGCGTGGGGGCGCTCAAGCTCGAGGGGAAGATGGTCGATCGCCCGCACCTGAAGCAGGCCGAGGCGCTGCTGGCGCGGGCGGGAGCGCTTTAAGCCGCAGGCTTGCGTTGCAGCAGTGCCGACCTCAGGCATTCGCAGACGACCTCGTCGCGCTGGTTCAGCAGCCGGTGGCGGAAGGTCACGATTCCGGCATCTGGCCGCGACCGTGACGGGCGCAACTCCACAATCTCGGTCTCGGCGCGCATCGTGTCGCCGATGAAGACCGGCTTCGGCATCACCAGCTTGTCATAGCCCAGATTGGCGACGAGCGTGCCCAGCGTGGTGTCGCCCACCGACAGCCCTACCATCAGCGCGAAGGTGAAGGTGCCATTGACGAGGATCTGCCCGAACTCGCTCTGCCGCGCAGCCTCTGCATCGATGTGGAGCGGCTGCGGGTTGTGCGTCATCGTCGAGAACAGCAGATTGTCTGTTTCCGTGACGGTTCGGCGGATCTCATGCGCCAGGCGGTCCCCCACCGTCCATTCGTCGAACCAGCGTCCCGCCATCCCGGCCTCCTTCGTTATGCAGGGGATAGAGGATAGAGGGGCGCGAGCGCCCGGCAAAATCGAAACCTTGCCGACATCTGCATAGACCGGAGCTATGGAGCGGCCGGGGGCTGCGAAGCGGCTTCGGTAGGCGGGGCGATATGCCTTGTCGCTATATGGTGTCGGATAGGTGTCAAAATATTGCTTGATTTCGCCCCGCAATCTTTTGCGTATTGAGGCTGTTGACGCATTGATAGTGCCCCCATACCTGAAACACCTCCGTTCCGATGAGGAAGACCGTGACGTCCAGTACCATCCTGTTGGTTGAAGACGATCCGTCGCTGAGGGTCCTCACCGCGCGTGCGCTGCAGGAGAACGGCTACACCGTCCGTCCGGCGTCCACCGCGCCGGAAATGTGGATCATTTTCAATGCCGAGCCGGTCGACCTGATCCTGCTCGACATCATGTTGCCCGGCACGAGCGGAATCGAGCTCTGTCGGCAGGTCCGCCAGAAAAGCGACGTGCCGATCATCTTCATCAGCGCAAAGGGCAGCGAGACCGACCGCGTGATCGGGCTTGAGATCGGTGCCGACGATTATCTGCCCAAGCCGTTCAGCACGCGCGAGTTGATGGCCCGGGTTCGGGCGGTGCTGCGGCGTGGCGGCATGGAGCGGCAGAGCGACGTCAGCCGGCGCAATGAGGCATCGTTCGACGGCTGGACCGTCAATTTCCCGCGCCGCGAGCTGACCTCGCCCACGGGGGCCATCATCGATCTGACCGGCGCCGAGTTCGATCTTCTGTCCAGCTTCGTTCATAATGCGCAGCGCGTCATAGCGCGCGAGCGGCTGATCGAGCTGTCGCGGACACGGCTCGGCGATGCCTCCGACCGCAGCATCGACGTTCTCGTCAGCCGTCTCCGGCGCAAGCTGCAGAGCGCGGGCAAGGAGGCTCCGATCACCACCGTCCGGGGGGTCGGATATATGTTCAACGCAGAGGTCTCGCGCAGTTGATCCACCTCGTTCGCCCATCCCTCGGGCTGGTGGGGCGGATCCTGATCATCCTGCTCCTCACGGTGACGGTCGAATTCTGCACCAGCACGCTGCTGTACGAGCGGGCGAGCCAGTTCTCGCTGCGTGAGGACGAGGCGCATCGGCTGGCCGAGCATCTGGTTATCACGCGCAAGCTCATTGCCGAGCGCACCCCGCGCGAGCGTCCCGCCATGGCCTCGCTACTGACGACCGACCGTTATGACGTGCGCTGGGGCGAGTCCCTGCCGCCGCCGCCGCCGCGCATGGCGCCGGAGCTGCGCGAGATGCGCGACCAGATCGTGAACTGGGAGCCCTCGCTGGCCGAGGCCGACATGCGGCTGCAATTGAAGTCGCCGGGGCTCAATTCGATGGTCGTGGGCGGCATGACCCTGCCCGATGGCAGCTGGATATATTTCGGCACGCGGGATGTGGTGAGCGGTTGGGATCTTGCGATCGGTCGGGTGATATTGGCGCTGGTACCCGCGCTCGCCCTGCTGGTGATCGGGAGTCTCCTGATCAGCAACACGCTGAAACCGATCCGGATGCTGGCCCAGGCCGCAGAGCGCTACGGTTATGGCGATCGCATCATATTGCCCGAGGTCGGGACCGGCGAGGTCCTGCGCGTGGTGAAGGCCTTCAATGCCATGCAGGACCGGATCCAGCGCCTGATTCAGGATCGCACCCAGGCGCTCGCTGCCGTCGGACATGATTTGCGCACCCCTATTTCCCGCCTGCGTCTGCGCATCGACATGATCGGCGATAGCGCCGCGCGTGACGCGATCCAGCGCGATGCGGTCGAGATGGAAACTATGATTGCCTCGCTGCTGGCCTTTCTCGGTGGCGACGAGACCGAGCAGCCCCGGGTCCGCTCGGACATTGCGGTCATGGCGGCAACGGTGGTCGACGATGCCACCGATCATGGCCATGACGTGCGCTACGAAGGGCCCGAGCATTTCGACGCCTATGTGCGCCTTTATGATCTGAAGCGCGCGCTCGACAATCTCGTGTCCAACGCGTTGCGGCACGCGCGGCACGTCACGGTGTCGCTCATCCCCGGCGAGGAGCGGGTGACATTGCGGGTCGTGGATGACGGACCCGGCATTCCCGAAGCCGATCTCGACTCCGCAAAGCAGCCCTTCGTCAGGCTAGACACCGCGCGCGAACGGAACACGGAGGGGCTGGGCCTGGGGCTGGCGATCGTCGAGCGGATCGTGGGTGCGCATGGCGGCGTCCTGACCCTGGCCAATCGGCCGGAAGGCGGTCTGCGGGCCGATATCGATATACCCGTCAAGGGACCGCAACAGCTCGGCTGAGCGCGTCAGCGAAACGTTTCACCGGCAGCAATGATTTTTAACAGGACCGCTGCGCCGCGGCAAAGTCCCTGCTCGATATTCGAGGCTCCCGCCGTGTTCCCGGCGCACATTTCGGAGTCTAGAAATGAACGAGCTGATCGGACGCGTAGTCAGTTTCCAGTCCAACACATTTCCCAGCAATAGCGACCTTTATGGCAAGCTGGCTCGGGATGGCCAGAGCCCCAAGGCTCTGATGATTTCTTGCGCCGACTCGCGCGTCGTGCCCGAGTTCATCGTTCAGGCGGCTCCGGGCGACCTGTTCGTATGCCGCAATGCGGGCAACATCGTCCCGCCGCATTCGCAAGCCAATGGCGGCGTTTCGTCGACGGTCGAATATGCGGTGATGGTGTTGGGCGTTCGCGACATCATCGTCTGCGGCCATTCCGATTGCGGGGCCATGAAGGCCCTGGCCAACCCCGAGTCGCTCGAAGGCATGCCGAATGTCGCCGCCTGGCTGCGCCATTCGCATTCGGCGCAGAAGGTCGCCAGCGAAGCCTATCCGCAGGCCGGCGACAATGATCGGGTCCGCATCATCGCCCTCGAGAATGTCGTGACGCAGCTGTCGCATCTGCGTACCCACCCGTCGGTGGCATCCGCCATCGCGCGTGGCGAGCTTGCCCTGCACGGCTGGTTTGTCGACATCCATGCGGGCGAGGTGCTCGGTCTCGACGGCAAGACCGGCCGGTTCACGCCGATGACCGCCGACAAGCCGCTTCCGGTCGCGCTTCCGGCCGCTCAGCGCCTCGCCGCCGACCTTCTTCAGGAAGCCGCAGAATGAAAGCCGCTCCCGCCTCCCTGTTCTCGGGGGCGACCCTGTCGCGAGACTTCACGGCGTCGATCGTCGTGTTTCTCGTGGCATTGCCGCTCTGCATGGGCATCGCCATCGCCTCGGGCGTTCCTCCCGAGAAGGGGCTGATCACCGGCATCATCGGCGGCATCGTCGTCGGCCTGCTCGCGGGATCGCCGCTCCAGGTCAGTGGTCCCGCCGCGGGGCTCGCCGTCATCGTGTTCGAAGTCGTTCGCGACTTCGGTCTGGCAGCGCTCGGCCCGATCCTCATCCTCGCCGGCCTGATCCAGTTTTCGGCGGGTGTATTCCGGTTGGGCGGGTGGTTCCGTGCCATATCCCCCGCAGTCGTCCACGGGATGCTTGCGGGCATC
The DNA here is from genome assembly GCF_011044255.1 of Rhizorhabdus phycosphaerae. Lineage (NCBI taxonomy): Bacteria > Pseudomonadati > Pseudomonadota > Alphaproteobacteria > Sphingomonadales > Rhizorhabdaceae > Rhizorhabdus > Rhizorhabdus phycosphaerae. Next base: position 2,256,255 of record NZ_CP049107.1, on the reverse strand, counting down.
GGCGCGCTGATCGTCGTAGGGCAATTCCACGTCCTGTTCGACGCGAAGCCGCTTGCCAACGGCCTGCAGAATCTTGCCGCCATGCCTGGCCGCATGTTGGGATTGTCGGCTTCCAACATCGAGGCTGCCGAACTCGCCTTCGCCATCGGCCTGCTGACCATCGCAGCTATGATCGGCTGGGAAAAGCTGCGGCCCAAGTCGATGAAGCTGGTTCCCGGCGCGCTGATCGGGGTCCTGGCGGGAACGATGGTGGCCTGGGCGTTCGGCCTCTCGATCACCCGGGTGGACGTGCCCGAGTCGATCGTAGCTGCCGTAGCCCTGCCCGGAGATAGCTTCGTCGCGCAGATCATGCAGCCGGCCTTGCTGGTGACGGCAGTCGCCATCGCCTTCATCGCCAGCGCCGAGACGCTCTTGTCTGCCGCTGCGGTCGACCGGATGCACGATGGGGTGCGGACCGACTATGACAAGGAACTGCGCGCGCAAGGCGTGGGCAATTTCCTGTGCGGCGTCGCAGGCGCTTTGCCGATGACGGGCGTCATCGTGCGCAGCTCGGCCAATGTGCAGGCGGGCGCGATGACCCGGCTGTCGGCGGTGCTCCATGGCGGCTGGCTGCTGGCGTTCGTCGCCCTCCTGCCCTGGCTGCTGCGGGAGATCCCCATGGCATCGCTGGCCGGCGTGCTGGTCGTGACCGGCTGGCGCCTCGTTTCGGTTTCGCACGTCCGCCATCTGTTCAAATATCATGGCGTGCTGCCGGCAATGATCTGGGTCGCGACCTTCGTCATGGTTGTCGCGACCGACCTGCTGACCGGCGTTCTGGTCGGCCTGGCCCTGTCGGCGATCGAACTGCTGCCGCATGTCCGAAAGCTCAAGCTCAAGGTCGATACGGCAGAGACTGGAAATGAGAGCGAAGTGCGCCTTCAGGGGGCGGCGACGTTCGTTGCCCTGCCGAAGCTGTCCAAGGTGCTCGAGGCGATCCCCGGCGGGCGGCCGGTGCATCTCGACATGCGCGGTGTTCCGGCGATCGATCACAGCATGGCCGAGATGATCGGCGAGTGGGTTCGCAGGCATCGTTCGGGGGGCGCTGCCGTGCGCGTCGACGGCGACGAGGATCATCTGCGGAGAATGGCGGCCTGACCTGCCCTATGCGTTAGGTGTTGCAACAGCGTCACGCTCCTCGAACAAGGAGCGTGACGCTGGCTTTCAGAAACAATTTGTAACAATCTAGAAACGTATTGCTGAAGCTCTTCTCCATAATGGCCGCGTCGAATGGAGACGCGATCCGCATAGAGATGGCGCACGTCGATGAGGAGGGACGATCCTAAACCGAAAAGGGGATTGTCTTTATGCGCTTTCCGAAACTCACCGCCGCAGTCCTGGCTCTTGCGGCCGCCACGCCGGCTCTCGCTCAGGACGAGGAAAGCTCCGCCTTCAAAGTGACCGGCAGTGTCGGTCTCGTTTCCGATTACCGCTTCCGCGGCGTGTCGCAGAGCGACAAGGAAATGGCGATTCAGGGCGGTATCACCATCAACCATGAGAGCGGCTTCTATGCCGGCACCTGGGGATCGAACCTCTCGGGCTGGGGCACGTTCGGCGGCTCCAACATGGAACTCGACCTGTTCGCAGGCTACAAGGTCCAGCTCAACGATGCCGTCGCCGTCGACACCGGCCTGACCTGGTTCATGTATCCGGGCGGCGCTTCGGAGACCGATTTCGCCGAGCTCTTCCTGAAGGTCAGCGGCACGGCCGGTCCGGTCAATCTTCTCGGCGGCGTCGCTTATGCGCCGAAGCAGCAAGCCCTCGGTCGCTGGTATCTCACCGGCGCATCCTACGGCACCGGTGTTCCGGACGCTCCGGGCGACAAGGAAGACAATCTCTACATCTGGGGCGACATCTCCAGCGCGATCCCGAGCACGCCTGTCACGCTGAAGGGCCACCTTGGCTATTCGAACGGCAATTCGGGCCTGGGTCCGAATGGAACCAGCGTTGCTCCGACCGGCAAATATCTCGACTGGCTCGTCGGTGCCGATGTCGCCGTAGGCCCGGTCGTGCTCGGCGTGTCTTATATCGACACCGACATTTCGAAGAGCGAGTCGGCCTATCTTCTGCCGAACTTCTCTTCGACCAAGAATGGTTCGTCGATCGCGAGCGGCAAGGTCGTATTCTCGGTCAGCGCCGCTTTCTGAACCGCGGCAGGACAAGGACGGGACGCGCCATTGGCGCGTCCCGTTTTTTATGGGGCGTGGTGCCAGCGACGCATCCCGAAACCCATAGAAACATTTCGTTGCAAAGATGCCAATGACGCATCGCAGCAATTTTCATCATCATAATCGGCGGATAATCGCCGTTTCCCAGAGCCCTCGGGCGGTGTGGCGCGATCGCCATAGCCGAGGCGATATTCTGTCATCAGCGCGCTCTGATTGAACGCCTCACTTGGCCTGATCGCTATTGTCCGCTTTCTATTTGCGAATAATTCGCAATAAAGGGGGCGGAGAAAAGCTCATGCCGACCGACCTGCTGAAGACCCTGACCTATTTGTCGCTGCACCTGACGATCGGATTCAGCGTGGCCTATGCCCTGACCGGATCGATTCAGGTCGCCGGCGGGATTGCGCTGATAGAGCCCTGCGTCAATGCCGTTGCCTTCTTCTTCCACGAACGGGCCTGGAAGCGTCGCGAGGCCGCTCGCCCTGCAAGGGGGCCGCTGGCGGCCTGACGATCGTCGCCCCTCCTCGCAGGGCGCGATCTGCCCTGATTGGCCCGCAATCAGGCAGGCAGATCCTTCTCGCGCTGGGTGAAGCGCAGAAGCAGGAAGCCCAGCAAGCCGGACAGGAGCGAGCCGACGAGGATTCCGATCTTCGCCTCGGCCTGCAGAATGGGCTGGCCGGCAAAGGCAAGCAGAGTGATGAACAGGCTCATCGTGAAGCCGATGCCGCAGAGGAGGGCGGTCCCCGCCAGTTGCGCCGGGGTCGCATGGGCGGGCATGTCCGCGAGGCCGAGCCGGACGGCGACGATGGACGTTCCAAATACCCCCACGACCTTACCGACGAGCAAGCCCAGACCGACCCCGATCGTGATGGGTGCGGTGAAAGCCTCCGGCGGAAGGCCGATGACCCGCACGCCCGCATTGGCCAGACCGAAGACCGGCAGGATCAGGAAGGAGACAGGCAGGTGCAGGCGGTGCTCCAGCCGATGGAGCGGGCTGCACGACTCGGAGTCCGGGCGGCCGGGCGATTCCTGCAGCGGGATCGCGAAGGCAAGGACGACCCCCGCCAGTGTGGCGTGGACGCCCGACCCCAGAACGAAGATCCACAGGACAAGGCCCACGAGCAGATAGGGGAGGAGGCGACGAATGCCGAGGCGGTTCATCATGAACAGCAGGGTTGCGACACCCGCCGCCGCCGCGAGATGCGGCAGCGATAGGTCCGCTGTGTAGAATAGGGCGATGATGATGACCGCGCCGAGATCGTCGATGATGGCAAGCGCGGTCAGGAAGATGCGAAGGGAAACGGGAACCCGTTTGCCCAGCAGGGCGAGAACCCCCAGTGCGAAGGCGATGTCGGTCGCTGCCGGTATGGCCCATCCATGTGCCGACGCCCCCGGGTTCAGCAGCAGATAGACGAGCGCCGGCGCGGCCATTCCGCCGGCGGCGGCAAGGCCCGGCAAGATGCGCCGGGGCCAGGACGATAATTGCCCGTCCAGAACCTCCCTCTTTATCTCGAGCCCGACCAGCAGAAAAAAAATCGCCATCAGCCCGTCGTTGATCCAGTGCTGTACCGACAGGGGGCCGAGATAGGCGTGCAGGGCGTGCTCATAGGCCTGTCCCAGCGATGAATTGGCGACGACCAGCGCCAGCGCGGCGCAGGCCATCAGCATCAGGCCGGCCGATGCCTGGCCATGGAAGAACTGGCGAAGCGCGCTGCGCGGTTTCAAGCGGGAGAGGACCATCGAAACTCCGGGCATGGGACTGCCCGCTGGCGGCCCGACCAGCGAAGAAACCTGCCCGTCATCACCCGGACGAGCACCCTCGGCTGCTATCGCAGAGGCCCACCTTCCCTGCAACCCCGTGCAGTTCGCTTTGACGGGCCTCAGACTTTCCGGGCGGCCAATTGCTTGGCAACCCACCAGATATGGCAGGCCGGGTCGCGAAACCCGACCCGCAGATCGTCATCATCTGCCTTGCGCAGCGGCGTCTGAACCGCCTCTGCGCCGGCTGCGATGGCCCGATCATAAGGGGACTGGGCATCGGAAACGTACCGATGCAGATGGACTTCCGACGAGCGATATGGGGTCGCGCCACCGCCGATCATGACGATGCTGTCGTCGATGCGCAGCTCAGCGTGCATCAGCGAGCCGTCGGGCCGGTCGAAGCGGCGAACCACCGGCGAGGCCCCCCTTCAATGTAGGTAAAAAGTCAGCGTTGTTGCTGTGAGTGCAACAGTAAGTCGCCGATGCGACGGAAAACGCACGACTTATGGTCCGAACGATTCCTGGACTCGTATGCGAGCAGCCGATGGAAAGAGGCGGGCGATTCCAGCGTCCCGCTTTCTCGCACAATCAGATTCGGCTGAATGTGATCTCTTGGTGCCCCGTCAGACGAGAGCCACCTGCAAGAAACGGCCTATTGATTCAAGCCCGGCGCCCTACCGCCGTCTGTACCGAAAATACCAGGTCGAATGAATCTTCGCGGGAGCCCCGGCTGCGTAGCGGGTCTCGGGTCAGTCCAGGCTTCGACAGCACGCATATGGGTGGTGCCGGGCGAATGATTGTCATGTGCCGCCCCCTATAGTAGGGGCAAGTCCCCATGCTCCTTTAGTGATATGATAGCGACATAGAGACAGTTTCGGCCATGTCGGTAGCCTCCTTTCCAGATGATGCGTTGCTGGTCAGAGCGCGGAACATCGTGTTTAGCGATCTCGACAATGAGCTGATCATGATTTCGGCCGAGGCCGGGAAAGTGTTTTCGCTCAACGTCGTTGCTCGCCATGCGTGGATGGCCATGGCAGAGCCGATCACGTTCGGCGCGCTGTGCGAAGCTTTGCGCACGGCATTCGTGGTGGAGCCGCAGCAGTGCGCCGACGATGTGGCAGAGCTTGTCCATACGTTGAGAGAGCTGGGGCTGCTCGCCGTTACGCACGCCGCGGCATGACAGCGCGCTGCTGGCAAAGATGGGCCTTGCGCCTGGAGGCCGTCGTCTTTGTCGCCCTGGCCCGCCTGATCCTGGTCGTCCTGCCGTTCCGCCGCCTCAAGCCGTTCCTCTCCCGCCCTCTCGCCAGCCCGCCGGCCCCAGCGAAGGAGCAGGCGATCGCCATCGCGTCGATACAGGCGGCAATCCTGTGGGTCTGGCGGCGGGGCATGTTGAGGGATTCCTGCTTTCACCGGGCCATCGCCGCGCATCTCATGCTGCGCCGCCGCCGGGTGCCCACATGGTTTCATTATGGTGCAGCAACGGTCGCAGCGAGGGGGCTGACCGGGCATGTCTGGCTGACATCTGCCATTGGCCCTGTCGTGGGGGGGATCAGGCGCCGGACTATGCGCCGCTCTTGTGTTGGGGGCCTACAAGCGACTGAGGAGTAGCCCTGAGATTGCAACGTTCCGGAAGCGGGGATAGAATAAGTCCAACAATATGCCCAACGAGGAACCGAGAATGGACTCCAACCTGAACGCCGGATCTTCCGATCAATCCCGGAATTCGGCATCCGCTTCCTGCGGCACAGAGATGGCGCCCCGGGCCGCTTGGGTGAAGCCGGCGGTCGTGGTCGAGGAGATGTCACGCGCGCAGACGGGCGGTTCTAATTTTCTCAATACCGACGGCGGAAGTACCTGCGCCAGCTGACGCAAGCTCAGTGCTGCGACCCGCTTGTGCCAAAGAAGCGGCCTATCCTGCTTCTTGGCTGGCAGACCACCATCGGATCGGGCATCGCGGCCCTTCCCGCCATTCACGCCGTCCGGGCCCATTTCGGCGAGGACGCCGAATATTGGCTTCTAACGCGGCCCGCCCCTGCGGGCACATCCCATCCGGCTGAGCTTCTCATCGGCTGGGGTCGGCTGGAAGGGCTGCTGTTCCTTCCGCGGCTGCGGCATGTCTGGCGCTGGCTGGCCCTGCTGCGCAAGGTCCATCGGTTGGGCATGGACCGTGCCGTCTATGTAGATCTTTCCGCCCCCCGGCGCGTCACCCGGATATTGCTCGACGCTTTCTGTCGTCTGGCGGGCCTCGGCCGTCCCATGGGCCTTCCTGGACAAGCCCAGCCCATCTACAGTTCTCCGCACGAGCCAGCCCGCCGTCTCGCCAATCTGGCTGCTGCCGGCCTGCCATGCCCCGCTTCGCCTTACCTGCCGCGACTGCTCCCACCGGCAGCTGTCGATGTCGATGCATGGCTCGCGGCCAATGCGCGGCCCGGACGAAGGCTGGTGGCCATCTGTCCCGGGGCGCGAGCACAGGCCAATCACTGGCCGGAGGATCGCTTCATCGCCCTGGGTGAGCGTCTCATTCGCGAGGGGCGGTACGAATTGGTCATCTGCGGCGGCCCCTCCGAAAGCGGGGTGGCCGAAAGGCTGCGCGCGCGTTGGGGGGAAGGACTGGTGGCCGCGGGGACGTTGAGTCTCGTCGCGACCGCGCGCCTGCTTTCCCGTTGCGATCTTGTGGTCGGCCTGGACACGGGCACCAGCCATCTCGCCGCTGCCCTGGGTGTCCCCGTTATCGAGATTCAGGGCGGGCGCTGTGTGGTGGGGGCGTGGGACCCGATAGGGCGCGATGTTACCGTGCTGCGCTTCGAGGTTCCCTGCGCCGGCTGCGGACATGCCGTCTGTCCGCTGGCCATCCACCCTTGCATGCGGGGCATCTCCCTCGAACAGGTATGGCACGCGGTGCAGCAGCGTCTTGCCCGTCCCGTGGATGCCGCATGTACCTGAACTGCCATTATTGGGGCCGGGATGCGTTCGTTCTCAATCTCGGAGATTCGCTCGTCCCCCTGATCCTGCGTGCTTTTGGCCATGACTGCGCGCCCCGCCCCGAGGCCGCGGCCAATGCCGGCCGGACACTGCTGGTCATCGGCTCGCTTTTGGATGATGCCGATCTCGATCGGATCGCCGGTCCGATCGATGTTTGGGGATGTGGCTGGCGAGGCGGATCGGTGTCTGACCGCAACCTGGACCGGCTGACATTCCACGGCGTGCGCGGTCCTCTCACCGCGCGGGCGCTTGGGCTGTCCGGCACTCTTCCGCAGTCCGACCCGGGCTTCCTGTTGCCGGCGATTCTTCCGCCTCCCGCCATGCGACACGGCCTGCGGCTGGTCCTCCCCCATTGCCTTCGCGTGCGGACGCAGTTGCCCGCCGAGCGCCTCGCCGCAACGGGGGCTGACGCCATTCTCTCCCCCTGGGTCGTGCGGCGGCAGGGACGCCTCACGTCCGCCAAGCTGCAGCAGGCCGCCGGGCGACTGTTGTCTGCTGCCATTTGGCCAAGGGGCGTGGAAAGCAGCGTGCGCACCCTGGCCGGGGCGCGTTTCGTCCTGACCGGCAGCCTGCATGGGGCGATATTGTGCCAGGCCTATGGCACTCCTTGGGCCGCCTATGCGGATGACGGCATCGATGCGCCGGCGAAGTGGCAGGACCTTGCGGCTCTCCTCGACATCGACATTGCCCTGGTGCGAACCGTCGGGGCAGGGGAGGCCTGGTGGGACAGGACAGGCCAGTGGGCCAGGCCGCCTGAGCTCGAGCCTTTTCGCGCGGCCTTTCCCTACCGGCAGGAGGGCGCGCGATGATCGTGCTGCCGCGCGACCGGTTCGTGCCGGAGGCTTGGCGGACCATCGCCGCTAGGGGGCCGGTCCATATGTTCAATCCGGGCATGACGACGTTTGGCGGCCGCCGCATCATGGCCTATCGCCTGGTGCTGGCGGACGGGCGGCGGCGGCTCGCCATCTGTGCCCTGGATGCGGCGCTGGAGCCGGTCTCCGGCAGCGTCCAGCCGCTGTCCGACCATCTGGCCGAAGGCGGGGCGTGGCTTGCCGATCCGCGCTTCTGCACCCTGGGAGACCGCTTGCTCCTTCACTTCAACACCGGCGACCGGCCACGCCCGAACAGCATCTTCCTTGTCGAGATCGATCCGCACTCGCTGCTCCCGTGCGCCGCGGCGCAGCCGCTGGAGCTTGAAGGACGAAGGCCAGTCGAGAAGAACTGGATGCTGTTCTCCCCCGACGGGGACACGCTTCTGGCTGTCTACAGTATCCGGCCCCATGTGGTGCTTCGCCTCCATCTGCGTGCCGGCGCATCCGTGCAGAGCGAGATGATGGCGAGGCATGACTGGACGGCGCCCTTGGCCAGCCTCTCGGAACCGCGCGGGGGAACGCCGCCCATCCGGGTGGGGGATGTCTTCTATTCCTTCTTCCACCTTCTGGTGCCAGCGCCGCGCTGGAAACGGGTGCTCCACGCTATGCGTCACAAGGGCGGCCGCCCGCTGCATCGCTACGAAATGGGCTTCTACGGCTTCCAGGCATCGCCCCCTTTCGCTCCCCTGTGCCACACGCCGGTTTCGATCGCGCGCGCGCCAGCCCGGCGCGCAGGGGACGCGCTCCCCCTCAACCGCGACGCGGAACGCGTACTCTATCCCATGGGTGCCGAGTTCTCCGAGAACCGCTGGACCGTGGCCGCCGGGCTGCATGACGAACGCTGCTGCTTTCTCCACTTTGATCATGCCGACTTGCTGCAGCGCGTGGAGCCGGTGGCATGAGTGCGCTCTTCGGCTATGTCCGCCCTGACGGCGTGCCGGAGGGCGAAGGCCTTCTGGCCCGGATGCGCGTCGCCCTGGCGGGGCCCTTCGATGAGGCTGGTGGCCTCTGGGCCGATGTCATGGCGGGCATGGGCACCCGTCGGCTCGCGCGACGCCCCGCCACGAACCGGCCGATGACATGCGTCCGCACGGGTCTTGTCTTTGCGGCGGACGCGCGCATCGACAATAGAGCCGAGCTGTGCTCCGAGCTCAAGGCTGCGGGCGTGGTCCTTGAGGAAGAGGATGATGCCGGTCTGCTCTTTGCCGCCTGGCGCCGTTGGGATGTGTCGGCACTGACGCGGATCGCAGGAGCCTTCGCATTCGCGGCGTGGGCGCCACAGACGCGGCGGCTCGTGCTCGGCCGTTCTGCCATCGTCGGGCCGCCGCTGCATTATCATGAGGCTGGCGATGGCCTTGCCTTTGCGACCATGCCGCGCGGCCTCTTCGCCTTGCCCTGGGTCGACCGTCGGCTGGACCGGCACACGCTGGCCATGAACCTCATCCGCCTTTCGGGCGAGGACCACGTGACGCTATTTGCCGGCATCCGGCGTCTCCCGACGGGCTGCGTGCTGGAGAAGGAGGGCCGGCTGCCGGCTGTGGTCCGGCGATGGTGGGAGGTGGATCTTTCCCGCCCTTTGCCCACCGGCAGCCTTGAAGATCATGCCGTCGCGTTGCGGGATCTCCTCGCCCGCGTGGTGGATGAGCAAATGCCGCAGGCTGAACCGGCAGCTCTCATGCTCAGCGGCGGGCTCGACTCCGCCGGGATCGCTGCGCTTGCGGTGCGGGCGCGCCCGCATGTCCTCGCCTTCACCCATGTTACGGCGCCCGGCGCCGGCGTCCCGCCAGAGGGCTGGCGGGCGGATGAGAGCACCCTCGTCCAGGACCTCGCCAGCAGCTCCACAGGTCTCGACAGCCGCATCCTGCCTTTCGAGTCGGGCTATCCGTTGGATGGCGCGGACGACATGGTGCGTGTGCAGGAGCGTCATTTTTCCAATATTGGCAATCTCGACTGGATGATCACCGCGCTGAAGGCGGCACGCGAGAGCGGGGCCGGGGTCATGCTGACGGGCATGCAAGGGAATCTGACCGCCAGCCGGGCCGGCGGAGCGCCCTTTCTCGCCGCCCTGGCCGCGCGGGACTGGCCCGGCCTTGTGCGGGAGTTCAGCGTGCGTCGCGCGCTGTCTGCGGGTTGGCTTCTCCTGCCCGAGCCGCTGCGACGGCGCATGCTTATGTTTCGCGGACATCCATTTGCCGCGACGGCCCGTCCGTGGCGTGACCATCACCCCGTTCATCCCGCTTTTGCGGACGCGCAGGAGCTGGATGCGGCGGGGCCGGTCTGGTTCTCCACCTACATGCCGCCGCCGCAGGCCGATGAGCGATACAGGATGCTGTATCTGCTCCAGCGCCAGGATATCGGTCTTGTGGATCATGCCTTCACCCATCTCACCGGGGTTGAGTGGCGGCACCCGCTGGCGGACCGGCGCGTCGCGGAATTCTGCCTGCAGCTTCCCAATCGCCTGTTCCACCACCAAGGCGAGCCGCGGACCATGATGCGCGAGATGTTGCGGGGGCTGCTGCCCGAGAGCATCCGCACGTCTCGCATCCGGGGGCTGCAGGGGTACGATATGATGGCGCGGCTGAAGGCCCATCCCGGCCAGCTGATGGCCGATCTGGAACGGCTGGATCAGAACGCCCTAGCATGCGAGGCGCTCGACCTTGGGCGGATGCGACGGTGCGCTGAGGACCTGCTGGCAGACCGTGCCGCCCCCATCAGCATATTGGTGGGCGGTCTCACCATGGGGCGGTTCCTGTGCTGGCTGGAAGAGGAAGGCGTCCGGTGAACGAGGGCAGGGTCTATGCGCTATCCGGCATCCGGTTGGCCTGCGGTTTCGAGGTTCCCGAATGGGAAAGCTTTCGGGTGGAGCCCGGAGCGGGTGAGGATGTCCGGATCGCATTGGCGGAGGCGCAGCCGGGCCTTCCCGCCACAAGCTGTGCGCTTGCGGAGGGGCGCGATCTCTGGCTGGTCATTTCCGGCTTCGCCACCTTCCATGTGGAGGATGGCTGTCGCATTACGGTCTTTCCGGAGCCCGATGTTCCCCTAAGCCAGTGGCGGCCCTTCCTTCTCGGAACCGCCTGGAACGCCCTTTGCCTTCAGCGGGACATCCTCCTCCTTCATGCCTCGGTGGTCGCCCGGGACAAGAACGCGCTGGCCTTCTGCGGGCCGTCCGGGGCGGGGAAGTCGAGCATGGCGGCAAGCCTCCTGCGGGAAGGCTATAGTCTTGTGAGCGACGATCTCTGCCGGGTCGATCCGTCACCGGTCGCGCAGGTCCATCCCTCGATGCCCCGCCTTCGGCTCTGGAGGGAGATGCTGGCGCTGGGCGGCGCGGTTCCGGAGGAGCTGACCCCTGTTCTGGACGGACGCGACAAGTTCCAGCTGCCCGTGGCCGGCACCGGAAGGGCGCCGGTCTCGCTCCACGCGATTTTCCTGCTCGAATGGGGAGAGCCGGAGGTACGCCGCATCTGCGGCCTCGATGCCCTCAAGCGGCTGGTCGGCGAGGCCACCTACCGGCCGGAGATGGTAGAGGCCATGGGGCTGTCCGGGCGGCACTGGCAGCACTGCCTGACCCTGCTCCGCACCGTTCCCCTGTACGTCCTCCGCCGACCACGCGACATCGCCCGGCTTGACGCAGCCCCAGCGCTGATCCGCCAGCTTACAGGCGATCCTCGCCACACGGGAATGTAGCGCGGGCAGCGTCCATGGGCTGGCCCAAAGGATGTCAGCTCACCTCGGTAGAATCGTGCCCTGGCGCATCAACGGCGGCGATATCGAAAATACCAGACCTCATGCCCCTTCGCGCGCGCCTTGGCCTCGTAACGGGTTTCGGGCCAGTCGTCGGGGCGGACGAGGAAGTCGCGCGGGCTTTCGCCCAGCCACTCGAAATCGGGCGAGCGGCCCATCACCATCATCGCCCAGCGGACATAGACGGGGTGGTCGGTGCCGAAGCGAAACTCGCCGCCCGGCTTCATCTTGCGCGCGATCAGGCCGATCGGGCCGTCGTTCATGAAGCGGCGCTTGGCGTGGCGCGCCTTGGGCCAGGGGTCGGGATGGAGCAGCCAGGCGCGCTCGAGCGAGGCGTCGGGCAGGCGTTCGAGCACGTCGATCGCGTCGCCCATGTGCAGCCGCACATTGTCGAGGCCGAGCTCGTCGATCTTCATCAGCGCGCCGACCACCCCGTCGAGAAAGGGCTCGCACCCGATGAAGCCATGGGCCCGGCGCTGGTCGGCCTGCCAGGCCATGTGCTCGCCCTTGCCGAAGCCGATCTCCAGTTCCAGCGGGCGGTCGTCGCCGAACAGCACGGGCGCGTCGAGCGCGCCGGCTTCCGGCACGCTGATCTCGGGCAGCAGCCGCTCGACCAGTTCCGCCTGTCCCTGCCGCAGCTTGTGCCCCTGCCGGCGCCCGTAGAGGCGCCGGATCGAGAGCGGATCATTCATGGTCGCGACCTATTTCATAAACGGCGGCCGGCGGGAGATTGCGCAACGTGCTGGACAAGCGTCGGGCCTTGAGGCCGAGCCGTTCCATGACGGGCTTCCGCACCGGACAGACCGGGCTGTAGCTGAACTGGTAGAGTCGGCCGCCGGGGCGCATGAGATCGAAGCAGCCCCGCATGATCTTCATCTGCTGACTGACGTTCATGCTCAGGATCGGCAGGCCGGAAATGGTGGCGCCGGCGAGGCGGTCGGCGAACAGGGCGCGGTGGCGATGGACGCCCGCCGCATCGCCGCGCACGATACGCGCCTGGGGGAAGCGCGTTTCGAGCATGCGCGCGAAGTCCGCCTCATTCTCGATCAGGATCAGGTCCGATTGCTGCAGGCCGCGGTCGAGCAGCGCCTTGGTGAAGACGCCGGTGCCGGGACCAAGCTCGATCACCGGCGCCATTTCGGGCGTGATATGGGCGGTGATCAGCCGGGCGAGCGACGGGCCCGACGGGGCCACGGCGGCGATACCGAGCGGATCCCGTGCCCAGGCGCGCAGGAAGGCTGCGAGATCCGAAATGGGCGCTCCGCTCGAGGTCACGACGCTGCCCTACTCGCTTCCCGCCATGCTGCGCCAGAGGAAAGAAACGGCTACCGAACAATATGTCCGGCCCGGTCGCCCGGGCCGGAGCAGGACGATGTCAGGCCAGCGCGGCCTTGAGCTTGTCGACGAGGTCGGTGCGCTCCCAAGGGAAGAGATCGCCTTCGGCCTTGCGCCCGAAATGGCCATAGGCTGCGGTCTTGCGATAGATCGGCTTGTTGAGGCCGAGATGGGTGCGGATGCCGCGCGGGGTCAAACGGCCCAGTTCCTCGATGCCCTGGATCGCGGCTTCGATCGCGGCGTCGTTCACGCCGTCGCGCGCAGTGCCGTGGGTGTCGACATAGAGCGACAGCGGTTCGGACACGCCGATCGCATAAGCGAGCTGGATCGTGCAGCGGCGAGCGAGCCCGGCGGCGACGATGTTCTTCGCCAGATAGCGGCTGATATAGGCGGCCGAGCGATCGACCTTGGTCGGATCCTTGCCGGAGAAGGCGCCGCCGCCATGGGGTGCGGCACCGCCATAGGTGTCGACGATGATCTTGCGCCCGGTCAGGCCGGCGTCGCCGTCGGGGCCGCCGATCTCGAAGCTGCCGGTCGGGTTGATGTGGTAGACGGTCTTGTCGGACAGCAGCTCTGCCGGGAGGATGTCGGCGACGACCTGCTTCACATAGGCCTTGAGTTCGGCTTCCTTCTCACCCTCGTCATAGCCCTTGCCATGCTGAGTCGAAACCACGATCGCCGTCGCGGCGGCCGGCTTGCCGTTCTCGAAGCGCAGGGTGACCTGGCTCTTGGCGTCGGGCTCGAGGAAGGGGGCTGCGCCCGAGTGGCGATCGGCGGCCATGCGCTCGAGGATCTTGTGGCTGTAGTAGAGCGTGGCCGGCATCAGGTCGGGCGTCTCGTCGCAGGCGAAGCCGAACATGATCCCCTGGTCGCCGGCGCCTTCGTCCTTGTTGCCGCTGGCGTCGACGCCCTGCGCGATATGGGCCGACTGGCCGTGCAGATTATTCTCGAAGCGGAACTGGTTCCAATGAAAGCCGTCCTGCTCATAGCCGATCTCGCGCACCGTCTCGCGGACGGTCTTCTCGATCTCTTCCTGTGCGCCGGCGGCCCAGGCACCATTCTCATACACGCCCTTGCAGCGGATCTCGCCCGCCAGCACGACCAGCTGAGTGGTGGTCAGCGTCTCGCACGCGATGCGCGCCTCCGGATCCTTCGACAGGAAGAGATCGACGATGGCGTCCGAAATCTGATCGGCGACCTTGTCGGGATGGCCTTCGGACACGCTTTCGGACGTGAAGAGATAGTTGCTGCGCATAGGTACGGACTGACCTCTTGGGATGATCGTCGCCTGATAAGGCGCTCGCGGCGGATAGGATATAAAGAGTTCGTTATATCGCCCTTAACGCCGCTTGCTCCCGTCCGCAACGGGCGACGTCGACCGGCAGGCGGCGCGAGGATTCGGAACCCGACTCTAAAATCCTCCGAAATATACCGGACATTAAGGTGATTCGTTTCATGAGCGAGGCTTGGACAAGAGGGGATTCGCCCCGAGGAACTGCATCATGCCCTACAAGGTTGCGATCGACTGGCTTTATGGCTGCCCGCGGGACCCGTCGGCGGAGGAAGTCCGTGCGACCACCGCTGCCCGGCGGGTGTTCGAACAGGCTGGTATCGACGGCTGTACCGCCGAGAAGGATTATTACGCCCAGGGTGGCTTCTTCGGCAACGAAGCCGCGATGACGGGGCTCGCGCGGGTCTGGCTCGATGCCAGGGATGCGGCCAATGTCGCGGCGACCGAGAGCTGGCCCGATCCCACGCGTGCCCGGATCTCGATCGAATGCCGGCCTAACGGCTGACATCAGCGGCGGAAGGCAAATCCCAGCCCGCCGGCTGCCAGCAACAGCGCGAACAGCATCGGCAGCAGATTGCCGAAGCGCGCGAAAGGCGTCGCTTCGCGTGGCGACGGAAGTGTCGCGCTGATTGCTCCCGCCTGCCGCCAGGGCAGGCTGTGGAGAATCCGGCCATCGGCATCGACCACGGCGGAAATGCCGGTCGGCGTCGAGCGGATCACCGGCAAGCCCTCTTCCACCGCCCTCAGGCGCGCCTGGGCGAGATGCTGGGGCGGTCCCCAGCGGCCGAACCAGGCGTCGTTCGACGGATTGAAGAGGAAGTCCGGGCGGTTGCGCGCATCGACGACCTGTCCGGAAAAGATGATCTCGTAGCAGATCTGGATGCCCGCCTTGCCGAAGCCGGGCAGGGCCAGCGTTGCGGGCCCGGGCCCGGACAGGAAATCGACATTGCCCTGGACGAGGCGCGACAGCCCGATCGCCGACAATATCGGTCGTGCCGGCAGATATTCGCCATAGGGCACCAGATGGGCCTTGTCGTAGCGCCCGGTGATCCGGGCCTGTGAGTCGAGCGCGAACAGGCTGTTATGTGCGGCGGTGAGTTGCCCGCTCCGGTCGAAGATCAGCGAGTCCCCGCCGAGCAGGATGCGGTCGCGGGGGCCGAGCAATGCCGCGATCCGGGCGCGCGCATCGGGATCGATCTCCAGGAAGTCCGCAGTCGCCGCCTCGGGCCACAGGATCAGCCGGGGTGCCGGGCCCGGCTGGCCGGTCAGCGTCCGCAGCCGGATGAAATTCTTGCGCTGGAGGGCCGGATCCCATTTCTCGTTCTGGTTGATGTTCGGCTGGACCACCGTGAGCAGGGGGCCTTGGCGGGGCGGTAGCGGCCGCAGCAGCCAGGCCGAGAGAATCTGCGCCAGCATGGCCACGAGCAACGCCCAGCCGACCCGTTGCCAGCGGAGGCGCTTGGTGCCCGGCAGGATTGCCAAGAGCCAGATGCCCGACAGCAGGACGACCCATCCCGAGAAGCCATAGGTGCCGAACAGCCGGGTGAGGCCGATCCAGGCGGGTTCGGCGCTGTCGGGCGCGACCATCACCGCGCCGAGCGGGTTCCAAGCAAAGCCCGTGAACAGCGTGGCCCGCATATATTCGGTAAGGATCCAGCTTGCGGCGAACAGCGGTACGAAGGCCGCCGCAGCGGGAGTCGGGACATCGGCACGCTGGGGCGCCTCCATGCCTTCGGGGATCAGTCCCTTGAGTTTCGCGCGGCGGGTCGCACCCTCGAGCCGCACTTTCCGCAGATGAAGCGCTGCGGGCAATTGGTGGAGCGACCAGGCGAGGATGCAGGCGAGCATCGGATAGATCGCGAGGTAGAGGGCCAGCAGGACGACCGCGACGCCGCCCAGCCAATGGGGCATCGCGTCCTGATAGGTGAAGGCCTGGGCGATCCAGTTGTTGCCGAAGGTGAAGTGGCCGACGCCGAAGCTCCAGCCCCGCCAGGCGACGTCGCGCAGCCGCTCCGCCCGCAGCGTCAGCCACATCAGCGAGGCGACGCACAACAGGGTGATGACCCACCAGTTCAGCGGTGCGAAGCCGAGCGCGGAGGCCAGACCGAGCGCGAAAGCGATGGCCGGATATTTCAGTGGGACGAGTTTCTGCATCACCGGCTTCGAAAATTGCGATCGGCTCCCAATATCCCCCGGCGGCGGGAACAGGAACCCGCGATCGGCAGGCCGCAGACGGTGTCGGCAAAAAAATCACCTGGATCCCCGCTTGACTCCCGGGTGCCGCCTTCACATATCCCCGCTAGCACTCGCCATGAGTGAGTGCTAAAAGTTTCCAATCTGATGGAATCGACGGGGCCGCATCCGGCGTCGTCGAGAGTTGCTAGGAAAGGGTGAAGCGCATGAGTTTCCGTCCGCTGCACGATCGCGTGCTTGTCCGCCGCGTCGAGGCCGAGGAAAAGACCGCCGGCGGCATCATCATCCCGGATACGGCCAAGGAAAAGCCGCAGGAAGGCGAAGTCGTTGCCGTGGGCAACGGTGCCAAGAGCGACGACGGCAAGGTTACGCCGCTCGACGTCAAGGCCGGCGATCGCATCCTGTTCGGCAAATGGTCGGGCACCGAGGTGAAGGTCAACGGTGAAGACCTGCTGATCATGAAGGAAAGCGACATCCTGGGCGTCGTCGGCTGAGCCGCGACACCGGATTTTCCTGAATATCTACCCGTCTTAATCACATAATCAGAGGAATAGAGACCATGGCAGCGAAGGACGTTAAGTTTTCGCGCGACGCACGTGAGCGCATTCTGCGCGGCGTCGACATTCTCGCCGATGCGGTGAAGGTCACGCTGGGGCCGAAGGGCCGCAATGTCGTCATCGACAAGTCGTTCGGCGCCCCGCGCATCACCAAGGACGGCGTCACCGTCGCCAAGGAAATCGAACTGAAGGACAAGTTCGAGAATATGGGCGCGCAGATGGTCCGCGAGGTTGCCTCGAAGACCAACGATCTGGCCGGCGACGGCACGACCACCGCGACCGTTCTGGCGCAGGCGATCGTCCGCGAGGGCATGAAGTCGGTTGCGGCCGGCATGAACCCGATGGACCTGAAGCGCGGCATCGACCTCGCTGTCAACAAGGTCGTCGAGAACCTCAAGGCCCGCTCGAAGCCGGTCTCCGGTTCGAACGAAGTCGCCCAGGTCGGCATCATCTCGGCCAATGGCGACCGCGAAGTCGGCGAGAAGATCGCGGAAGCGATGGAGAAGGTCGGCAAGGAAGGCGTGATCACCGTCGAAGAGGCGAAGGGTCTCGAGTTCGAGCTCGACGTCGTCGAGGGCATGCAGTTCGACCGCGGCTATCTGTCGCCCTATTTCATCACCAACCCCGAGAAGATGCAGGTCGAGCTCAACGACCCGTACATCCTCATCCATGAGAAGAAGCTCTCGAACCTGCAGGCGATGCTGCCGATCCTCGAGGCGGTCGTGCAGTCGGGTCGTCCGCTGCTGATCATCGCCGAGGACATCGAGGGCGAGGCGCTGGCCACGCTGGTCGTCAACAAGCTGCGCGGCGGCCTGAAGGTCGCAGCGGTCAAGGCTCCGGGCTTCGGTGATCGTCGCAAGGCGATGCTCGAGGACATCGCGATCCTGACCAACGGCGAGATGATCTCCGAAGATCTCGGCATCAAGCTCGAGAGCGTCACGGTCGGCATGCTCGGCACCGCCAAGCGCGTCACCATCGACAAGGACAACACCACGATCGTCGACGGAGCCGGTTCGGCCGACGCGATCAAGGGCCGCGTCGAGGCAATCCGCAAGCAGATCGAGAACACCACCTCCGACTATGACCGCGAGAAGCTCCAGGAGCGCCTGGCCAAGCTCGCTGGCGGCGTCGCCGTCATCAAGGTCGGCGGTGCGACCGAGGTCGAGGTCAAGGAGCGCAAGGACCGCGTCGACGACGCGCTGCATGCGACCCGCGCCGCAGTCGAGGAAGGCATCGTTCCTGGCGGCGGTACCGCGCTGCTCTATGCCACCAAGGCTCTCGAAGGCCTGAAGGGCGCGAACGACGACCAGACCCGTGGCATCGACATCATCCGCAAGGCGATCACCGCCCCGGTGAAGCAGATCGCCCAGAATGCCGGCCATGATGGCGCGGTCGTCTCTGGCAACCTGCTGCGCGAGAATGACGAGAACCAGGGCTTCAACGCCTCGACCGACGTGTACGAGAACCTCGTCGCCGCCGGCGTGATCGACCCGACCAAGGTTGTTCGCACCGCGCTGCAGGACGCGGCCTCGGTCGCGGGTCTGCTGATCACCACCGAAGCGGCGATCTCCGATTCGCCCGAGGACAAGCCGGCAATGCCCATGGGCGGCGGCGGCATGGGCGGCATGGGTGGCATGGGCGGCATGGACTTCTAAGCGGCCTCGCGGCGGGCGGTTCGCCGTCCGTCGCAGCCGCTGCGAAATCCGCCGACCATCCGGTCATCGGAAAAAGGAAGGGCCCGGGGGACTATCCTCCGGGCCCTTTTCTCATCCGCCGGTCCCTGCGCGGGATAGTGCCGATGTGGGCCTCTGCCCTTGCCCGGCGCGAGCGTTGCTGGTTCCCGGTCCAGCCGGTGGCACTCTACCGGGTGAGGGGCGGGGTCGGGCGGACCGGCGGCAGGACGTTGCAGATGTCGACGCCGCCGGCGGGGTGGTTGAAGAAGACATCCTGCCGGTTCGCGCGCGCCTTGGTCCAGGCGGCGAAGGCGGGGCCGCCGGTCTTCATCACCTCGAAGCGGGGCCGCTCGGCGGGCGGAATGTCTGCCGCTATGCGCGCGGAGCGGATGGCGGGCCGCGCTTCGCCCTCCTTGTAGAATCCAAGCTGTTCGGTGCCGCGCGGCAGCGCCGACAGTATCTCCATGCCCGAAAGCACCCGGCCGACGGTTGCGATATTGCGGTCGAGATGGCGTGGGCCATGGCCGTTGACGACATAAAGCTCGGCGCCCGTGCCGGTGTCGGGCGCGATGTTGCGGCCCACGCCGACCATTCCATAGCAATGCGGAAGCCAGGCGAGGCCCTTTCCATCACCGGCGACCGGCCATCCCCCGGCATGCCCCACCATGGCGGCATAGGAATCGGGATAGGGGAGGCGGCGGACGTCCAGCCCCGTTGCCGGTCGCTCATATTCGGCGGGCGGCGCCGAGACGATGCCGGGCGGCAGCGGCTTCTTCTCGGTGGCGTCGCCCCATTGGACGACATAATTGTCCTGGACACGGTTGATCGTGATCCCGTCGAACCAGCCGGCCCGGACCAGCTTGCGGATATTGTCGACATGGACCGGCGCGAAGCCCGGAGCGAGGGCGATCACGACGCGGCGGCCACTATCGAAATCGAGCAGCAGCAGGTCTGCCTCCGGGAAGGCCTGCCAGTCGGCCGGAGTACTGGCGGCGAGGATTTCCCCGGCGGTCGCGGGCGGCTTCGCCGCAGGTGGCGCAGCTGCCGCGGCGAGCGGGGGCGCAAGAGCCGACAGGATGAGGAGCGGCGCAACGCCAAGTGCGAGGGAGCGGAGCGGAGGAGGGCAGGCTTTTGCGATCATGGCCGCATGATACATGCTCCAGCGCCTTGCGGAAGCCGCCGCGCCAAGCTAGGGAGCCAGCCTTCCAGTGCACGCGGAGCGGTGGCCGAGTGGTCGAAGGCGCTCGCCTGGAAAGTGAGTATACGGCAAAACCGTATCGAGGGTTCGAATCCCTCCCGCTCCGCCATCTCCACATTTGTACATACCCGAGACATGGGTGACGGATTGTTCCGGTCACATGGGTAACAACCTCGTGCCGAACGGGTTGTCGATGGTTTGCAGGGTTTTCTGTTCCAAGTCGATATATCCGAGATCGTAGTCGAGGAATGAGACGAGCCATATTCCGTCGTCGACTTCCTTGATGCCGAGTTTCTGGCCGGCGAGAACGGTCGAGATGTTGACCTTTTTCCGGTGCATGCAGATTCGCCCGCAGGCGGTGACGAGCACGTCGCGGTCGTGGAACGGGTACTCGACCGGGGGCAGGCCCTGATAAGGTTTCGTCGAGGGCGTGTAGAGTTCGGCGGGATATTTCATGCCGAGCGCTTCATGCGGGCGCTCTTGGTTGAACTCGGTGACGAAGCTGTCGAACCGGTCCTGCTGCTGTAGGAAGTTCATGCGCGCCGGGCGTGTCGCCTCGGCTTTGAGCGTACGATGCATGCGTTCGTGCCGGCCGTTCTGCTGGGGGCGACCCGGCTTGATCCGTTCGATGGTGATGCCCAGGCGGAGCCACCAGACGGACAGTTTGGACAGGTTGTAGAGGCCGTTGGGACTGGCGAAGGGAACGCCATTGTCGGAGCGGATGGCGGCCGGGAGACCTCTTTCCCTGAACAGCCTCTCGAAGCTCTCGATGACGGGCATTTCGCGTGTCGATTCCAGCGCCTCGCAGGCGAGCAGGAAGCGCGACGCATGGTCGGTGACCGTGAGCGGGTAGCAATATCGACCGCTTCCGAGTTTGAACTCGCCCTTGAAGTCGGTGCACCAGAGCTCGTTCGGCGCGAGGCCGGGCGACAAGGATGTTCCGGACGCCTTGCCTCGCCGCTTTCTGGCGCGGGTAACAAGTCCATGGCGATCGAGCACGGCGTGAACCGTGCTGACGGACGGTACGCGATAATCCCCGTCGAGCTTGCGCACCAACAACTCCCGGATCTTGCGGGCACCCCATCCCGGCTTATCCTTCTTGGTCGCGATCAGCAGTTGTACGATCTGGTCGGGCAGCTGATTGGCGTATCGAACCGGACGGCGGGAGCGGTCACACAGCGCGACCGGCCCATTCTCGCGGTACCGACTGACGATCTTGTAGCCGGTCTTGCGAGATATGCCGAACTCCCGGCACACATCGGTCATCGGCTCGCCCTCCAATATGCGGGCCACGAAGCGCAGACGTTCGTCCATCACGGAGACTTCCTTCCACGGCATCGACACATCTCCCCTGCGATCGCAGGGGAGATGTGTCACCCATGTCTCCGGTACAGTCTGTCACCTATCTCTCGGGTCGCTCAATTATCGGCGTTCGCGCCGATCGGCTAGAGACCTGGCTAAGCGACGCGCTCTGAGGCAGATCTGGGCGGATTTTTGCCTTTCGCCCGCCAAGACCTGATCCCGGCAGCCAGCAGAACGAAGGATTGCCGTGGCCTGCCGCGTCCGACGTTGCGGCGGCTCTGCGCCAGCCGCAATGAGTTGATGTTCGACGAAACGTCGAGGCCAAAGGTGGGAGTCAGCGGCGGGTTGCGCGGGCAGGCTCGGGTCCTCTCCTCGGCGACGAAAAGGGGCGTCTAGAGCGCGCAGCCCATTTTGCCCTCACGGTCGGGCACAAGCTCCCACTGCCAGGCATCGACGACCTCCCCGCGCGGTAGGTAGGTAAGCGAGAATAGGCTGTCGCCCCGGCGAACCTTCAGCTGAATCTGCTCTGTCTGTTCGCCTTGGATTCCGTCCTGGGGGACGGGATCGACGATCTCGTCGCCATCCTTAAGTCCCGCGCGTGCCGCGGCCGATCCGGGCAGCAGGCCGCGAACGATCCGCTTGGGCTGCGCCAGGACGTCGGTCGCGAAACCCAGCTCATAGCGCCGCAGTTTTGCCGTGGTCCGGCGGAAGCAGGGTCCGAAGGCGTCGGAGGCCGGAAGCGGCATCGCCCCGTCGAGGAAGGCGCGGAACGCGTCGACCGCTCCTGGGCCGAGTTCGGCGGCAAGCAGCTTTTCCCAGTCGCCATTATCGGTGACCTTGCCGGCCTTTTCGAGCGCGAGCATCGCGAAGACGAGATCGTCGAGGGATTTGCGTCCGCGCGATCCCTTGCGCATCGCATCATCGACCGTCGCGAAATAGAGCATGCCGCGATCATAGGGCAGCGTACGGACGCGGGTGTCAGCCCAGAACCGCTTGGGCACTTCCGCATTGGGGACGGTCGCCATCGCGCTGCTATAGTAGCGCGCCGCCGTCCAGTTGATGTCGGCCAGATACGCCTCTGCCCCGATCATGCCAAAGCGGAAGGGCAGCCGCGCCTGGTAGAAGGTCGCCAGCCCCTCGGCGAACCAGGAGGATTCCAGCCCCGCCGGATTGCCGATGAAAGGCTGGAAGGTGTGAAACATCTCGTGCGCCAGGGTCAGCTTGATCTTCTCGGCGTTCGATCCCTTGCCCCGCCCGAAGGTCGTCACGAAGGAACGGAACAGACCGACGCCTCCGCCTGCGTTGATCGGGTTGTAGCGCAGGAACACGCCATAAGGCGGCGACGCCTTCTGTCCGAAGAAGCGGGCATAATGGTCGTAGAGCCTACCGGTCCAGGCGAGCAGGCTGCCGGCATCGAAGGCGGGAACCCCCTGCCATGCGCCGAAGAAACCGCCGCTCGGGATCTTCGCCGGATAAGTGCCGATCCGCCCGGCCATGAAGAAACTCATGCGGATCTGGGCACCGTCGAGCGGTTCGACGGCCGTCGCCGTTCCTTCGCCCAGCGAACTGACACCCCGGCTGCCCCTCGGCGCGCGGGACAGGTCCCAGCCATAGGTGGTCCGATAATGATGCTCGCCCGGCGGCAGGAGCAGGAAGACGTGACCGGCGGCGGACACTCCGCCCCCGTCGGCGGAGAAGGAGAAGGGCGGCGCAGGTCCGCGCGGCGGGAGGGTCGCCTGAGCGGGCACGCTGTAGCGAACCGTGACCGTGCCCTCCACAGCCCTGTCCGCTATCCACTCGCGCGACGGACCACCGCCGACGGCATCGCGCAGGCCGGTCTCGGGAAGGTCGATGGTACGAGGGGTCAGATCCACGGGGCCCTTGGCGTCATGGGCTGTCATTGCCGTAATGACGGTCGCGACGCTGTCGACATTGCTGCTGACCAACGGCAGGCGCAGCAGCGGCTCGCCCCTGGCGACAGCCAGCCCTTCGAATCGCAGAGTGACGTCGACGGAGCCGATGGTCGTCGGGGCGGCAGGTGCGGCGATTGGCGCCAGCGTCACGGCAAGGGAGCCGTGTCGTTCCGCCGCACCCGCCATGGAAGGCGCGCCCAGGGCAAAAGGTAGCGAGAAGCCCGTCAGAAAATTCCTGATCGTCGTTCCGTGCACCATCTCGCCCTCGATACTGCCCCCGAAAAGATGCGCACATGCGGGATGTGCGCATCTCCCTTTCCATCGCGGGAGCAACGCCCCCGCGCGCGTCAGAAGGATCGCGTCAGCGTCAGGCCGAAGGTGCGCGGCTGGATGAAGAGCGCGGTCGGTACGTTGACGCCGTTGCGGTTGTCGGCTGCGGCCACGCCGCGCTTGTCGAACAGGTTGCGGACATAGAGGTTCGCGCCCCACACCTCGTCGAAGGTCAGGCCCCCGCGGACGTCGACCGTGGTGTAGCCCGGCAGGGCGATGCGGGGACGGGTGGCGTTCGCCGCGTTGGTCACGAAGGTGCCCGCACGATCGCCCAGATAGACGACGGTGAACCCGACAGTGCCCTCGAGCCGGTCGCTGAGCGGGAAGCTTTGGTTCGCGGTGATGTTGGCGGCGACGCGGGCGGAGAAGGGCAGGCGATCGCCATCCAGGCCGCGCAGACCGGTGGCATTGGCGATCGTCGGCAGATCCTCGGTCAGGGTCGCGTCGGTGAACGTCAGGTTGGTGTCGATCGTCATGCCCGCCCACGGGGTCAGGGTCGTCGCGAACTCGAGACCGCGGCTGCGCGCCTTGCCGCCATTGGACAGGAAGGTGAGCGAGCTGATCGAGTCGGTGCCCTGGAGCTGGATGTCCTTCCAGTCGATCTGGAACAGCGAGAGGTCGATCGTCAGCAGGCCGGGAACGACCTTGCCCTTGAAGCCCAGTTCATAATTGATGACCTTGTCCGAACCGAACGACTTGGGGACCGACGGCGGAGCGGCGATGTTGGGACCGCCGGGGCGATAGCCGGTCGCGATGCGCGCATAGGCGATGATGTCGCGCGAGAAATGATAGCTCGGCGAGATCAGCCAGGTGAAGGCGTTGTCGCTGGAATCCGCGATGGTGGTGCCCGAACCGAAGACCGGTGCGGTCTCGGCCGAGGTGATCAGCGTGGATTCGTTATGCTGCTTGTTGTGCGCGTAACGGCCGCCCACCTGGATATCGAGCTTGTCGGTCGCGTGCCAGGTCAGGTCGCCGAAGCCGGCATATTCGCGATAGGTGCCGGGGCCGGTCCCGATATAGGGCGTCGCGGTCAGGCTGCCCGAGGCGATCAGCGTCTGGTCGGTCGCGGCATGCTCGACCGTATAGAAGCCGCCGGCCAGCCAGGTGAGACTGGTGCCGATGTCGCCACCGAGCCGCACCTCCTGCGAGAATTTATGCGTCTTGTCGGCATTGGCGATCTGGACGGTCGGCCGCGTCGACAGGCCGTAGAGCGACCGCAGCAGGCCGCCGAAGACATTGGTTACGTCGCTGGTGATGACGTTGTCGGCCCGGCTCCACGCGCTGATCGAGGTCAACGTGACGCCACCGAGCTCGAGTTCGCCGCGCGCCGAATAAAGCTGGAATTTGGCTTTGTTGATCGAATCGAGCGAGCGGATCGTCAGATCGCCATAAACCGGCTCGAACGTGGTCCGGGCGGTCGCCGGGATCGGCGCTGCGGCGAGCGTGCAGGCGACGCACACCGGCACGCCGCCGGCGGTAATCGCGAGGTCGCTGTTCATCGCGTCGGTCTTCTGCCGAAGCGCCGAAAGGACGAGGCGGAAATTATCGGCAGGTTTGATCAGTGCCGCACCGCGGAAGCCCCAGACGTCTCGCGTGTTGACGTCCTTGGCTTTCAGCGCCTGCGGATTGGCGTTGTTGAGATAGGGGGCGTCCTCCCGCTTGAAGCCGCTGCCCAATACCGCCAGCCAGTCGGTGATCGGCACGTTAACCGAGCCGCGCAGCGCATAGCCGGTATCGCCGTGCGAGACGGCGGTGCCGCCCAGTTCGACCCGGCCGGAAAAGGCCTGAAGGTCCGGCTCCTTGAGCACATATTTGATCAGTCCGCCCAAGCTCGATGCACCGTAGAGCGTGCCCTGCGGCCCGCGCAGCACCTCGACTCTGCTGACGGCGCTCGCATCGAAATCGGGCAGCGGCGGCTGGCCGGTGCCGGTGGTGCCGCCGAACTGTACGTCATCGACGAGCAGGGCAACAGTCGGTGCCGTAGCGCCGCCGGTGGTAACGCCGCGCAGCGCAAGACCCGCGACGCGCTGGTTCGAATATTGAAGGCCGGGGACGCGATCGAAATATTCGGAGAGGCGGTTGATGTTCTGCGAGGTGAGCGTGTCGGCGGAAATCGCGCTGATCGCGACCGGAACGTCGATCAGGCGCTCGGCGCGCTTCTGCGCGGTCACGACGATGTCACCCGCCGCGTTGTCGTCCGCCGGGCGCATGTCCTGCGCGACGGCCGGCATCGACGCCGCCAGAGCGACGACCGCTGCCGACATGGAGATGGCATGTTTAAAGGTCTTCATTCTTTCTTACCTCCACTGAACCCACGGATCGCCGCCGCCCCCCTTGGACCAGCCGCTTCGCGCGCTATGCCTCGGCCCGTCCGCGGCCCGCGACTATCGCCGTCGGACCTGCGAACATCCCTCACCGAGGCCGCAACAAATTAGCCATCGTCGCCCGCCATATTTATTCTGATTCGCGTTTGCGGACCGGCTTCGCGCATAGATTTTCGCCGACAGCGGCCGAGTTGGATCAAGATTTACCGGCTTGGTCGCCAAGTCCGCGGTGGCTCAGGCCTGATCGATCGGCTCACGGTCCCGTGCGTAGGTGCGAAGGCCTTCCTCCAGCCCCCGCAGCCCGGCTTCGAGCTTGCCGTCCTCCTGGCAAAAGCCGATGCGGACATGACCGGGAGCGCCGAAATATTCGCCCGGCGCGACGATCACGCCGGAGCGCGCGATCAGCCACTCCGAAAAGGCGCGGCTGTCGGCGATGCCGGTCAGCGACGGGAAGCAGATGCAGCCGTCATCCGGCAACGCTCCACCCATCAAGCCTTGGGCGACCATGTCGTTGAACCATGTCTGAAAACGCGGCCGGCAGCGTTCGACATAGCTGCTCGAATGCTGCTCGAATGCAGCTCCGTTCGACAGGACGTGCGCGGCGATGGCGTGCGACAAGGTCGATACGCCGAATTCCACGCGACCGTTCAGGCGCCGCAGAGGCTCGAGCACTTCCGGCGCACCGACGATCCAGCCGCAGCGCAGCACGCCCAGGCCGTAGATCTTGGTCAGGCTCGACAGGCTGACGACTGCCGGCGACAGCGCCGAAGCCGGGCCTGCACGCCGCTCGCGCGCGGCATAATCCCCATAGACTTCGTCGACCACCAGCAGAAAGCCACGCCGCTCCGCGAGCTCGGCCAGGCCCCTCATCACGCCGGGTGCAATTCCCATGCCCGAAGGGTTGTGCAGATCGGACAGAACCACCAGCCGGGTGTTGGGGCGCAGCAGTGCCTCGATCTCGGTCACATCTATCGCGAACGCAGAACCGCTGCGGTGGAAGCAATCGGTCGAAGCGCCAGAGGCCTCCGCCAGGTGGCGGAACAAGTCGAAACCCGGGGTTTCGATCAGCACATGGTCGCCGGGCTTCACGAAAGCGCGATAGACCAGCGACAGGCCTCCCGTGGCACCGGTTGTGCAAAGAATTTGGTTGCGGTCGACCGCATAACGTTCGGCGAGCATGTCGCGGACGAAGGGATTTCCGTCGCCGAACGCGCTGACATAATAGCGCGAAAACTGGGGCTCGACCGCCTCGAGCACGGTGTGGCGCAGCAACTCGCGCGGTTCGGGTACCGAGCTTTCGAAAAGGCTGACCGCATTGCCCTGGCGCTGGCGGGCGGTGACGAGCGCGGCACGGACCCAGTCCGCATAGCTTCCCGCTTCGGAAGAAGGCGTCGGCATTGGCGTGGATAACTGGTTCGACATGACGCCTCTCTACCGCCGGCGGCCGGCACTAATTATTCTATCTCGTGAGGCCGGCGCGCCATTGCGCATAATTTGATCGCTTAACCGCCCAAAGCGCGGGTGGCCTTGCCGCGCGCCTCGAACCAGCCCTTGGCGAACCAGTAGACCAGACCGACGACCAGCCAGCCGCCGACCAGCATATAGGGGCGGGGGTCAGCTTCGATTCCGAAGATCCCGACCAGAAAGGCACAGATCACCCCCGCATAGCCGACAGCAACGACCGTTCGGGGGGACAGGCGCAGCGCCGAGCGGGCGTGGATCTCCGGATGCCGGCGCGCCACGACCGTAGCCGAGTAGGAGCAGGCCATATATTTGAGCATGGTCGGGACATTCACCGCCAGCAGCAGGAAGATGAGGCTGGGCGGAAGGAACAGCCCGGACATGGCGCAGACATAGCCGAGCAGTATCGCCCGGTGCGGCGTCCCGAAGCGGGGATGGATCGCACCGATCGCCCGCGGCAGAGCGCCGTTGCGGCCCATGGCGAACAGGCTGCGCGAGAAGGTAAGCGTGGCGGCGTTCATCGACTTGATGATCGAGAAGCAGGCGGCGCCGACGATCAGCGGCACCGCCAGACCGCCCAGCACCACCTGCGCCGCCTCGAGCAGCGGCGCCTGGCTCACCGCGAGCTTCGCCGGTCCGATGAGGCCGAGCGCGGTCAGCGCGACGAGCCCATAGACCAGCGCGGTCACGCCGATCGCAAGCGCGATACCGAGCGGGACGTTGC
The DNA here is from genome assembly GCF_011044255.1 of Rhizorhabdus phycosphaerae. Lineage (NCBI taxonomy): Bacteria > Pseudomonadati > Pseudomonadota > Alphaproteobacteria > Sphingomonadales > Rhizorhabdaceae > Rhizorhabdus > Rhizorhabdus phycosphaerae. Next base: position 2,228,394 of record NZ_CP049107.1, on the reverse strand, counting down.
GCTGCGCATCGCGCACCTCTTCCCCGATCTCGACGGCGGACTCGATCCCCAGAAACAGCGAGATCATCAGCGGCACGACGGCAAGGATCGCCAGCGGTGGCGCATCGAGCGGATTGCCGACGAGGACGGGGTCGAAATGCGGCAGGCCCGTGCCGACGAAGATGGCGAGGATGATCAGCAACAGCGCCATCAGCTGCGCCTGTACCTTCGCTGCGATCGACACGCCGACATAGTTGAGCGCGAAGACGCTGGTTATCGCCACCGCCATCGCGGGTTTGAGCGGTATCGGAAAGACCATGCCGAGGTAGCTGACCATCACCTGCGACAGGATCGTCAGGGCGCCGACATTGGCGATAACGCGCAGCCAGGCGATCATGAAGCCGACACCCGGATGAATGAAGCGCGTCGGCCATTCGTAGGAGGCGCCCGACACCGGAAGCGCCGAGCCGAGATAGGCATAGGCGACCGCAAAGACCAGCATCGGCAACGCCGCGACCCCGATCGCAGCGAGCAGTCCCGATCCGGCGACGGCGGCGGTCGGCTGGAGAATGGAGAAGATCGAGACCCCGATGGCGGTGCCGGCACCGAAGGTGACGACGCCGACGAGTCCGACACTCTTGCGCAGCGTCGCGCGATCGGCGGGCGCGGTCACTTGGCGTCGACCAGAAAGGCGCGCAGATCGCGGGCCAGTGCGGTTCGGGCCCTGGCGCCCAGATAGGGCGCATGACCCGATTCATAGTGGCGGATGCTCGTCCGGGAGAGCGGTATGCCGGCATGGGCCAGCACGTAATCGGCCTCGCCCAGCGGGGTCACCAGATCGTAATAGCCGGTACCGACCATCAGCCGCATCGCCGGATTGCGGTTCATGGCCGTGGCGAGATCGAGCGCATAATTTCTTCCCACCGGCACCCCCGATCCGAAACCATAATCCCAGCGGCCGTTGACCTCGCGAAAGGCGATCGGCTCATAGGGGACGTCCAGATCAACCTTGAGCCCCTTGGCCGCATAGTCGGCCCAGGCACCGACGAAGCCCGGCACATATTGGCCCATCGCCGGATCGTCCGCGACCGGATCGCCGTCCGCTCCCTGCAATGGCAAGGTGAAGCGCGCATCGTAGAGGCCGAGCCGCTTCCCGTCCCCGGCCAGTAGCAGCTTCGCGAACGCACCACCCGCGATGCGCAGATCGGCGGCAACCACGTCTTTTTCTTCTAGGCCCACCAGCGATGCCAGTTCGCGAGCGACCGCCGTCCTGCGGTCGGCAGGCAGTTGCGAGCCGGCGTACAGCGCCGGGAGATAGGTCGTTTCGATGAAGCGCCTCGCCGCCTCGATCTGGCTCTCCGGGCTGCATCCCGCCGGCCCCTTGCCGAAATGGCAGGCGGTGGCGGCAAGCGACGGCAGAATGGAGAGATAGGTGCGATCGCCCTCGCCACGCGCCATGTCCATCGCTTGCCCGAGCATAACCACGCCATTCAGCGTCAGCCCATCCATGCTGCCGGTCTGGGTCGGGCCACCCGCCATCATCCGCGCCATCACCGCCGCGCGGACCGTGCCGTAGCTTTCGGCAACGATATATTTGGGCGAGTTGATACGGCCGTGGCGGCGCAGCCACTGCTGAACGACCTGAACCAGGGCGCCGGCATCCTGCTCCACGCCGTAGAAATCGGTGGTTCTGCCGCTGGACAGGACGCGGCTATAGCCGGTGCCCGGCGGGTCGATCAGCACGATATCGGCGACATCGAGCGGACTGTCGGGGTTGTCCACGGTTGCGAAGGGCGCGACGGTCTGCGGCCGGGTTGCATCGTCGAAGTCGACGCGGCGCGGACCCAGAAGGCCGAGGTGCAGCCACAAAGATGACGAGCCCGGCCCACCGTTGAAGGCAAAGACTACCGGCCGTTTGGCCGGCTCGCCGGTATCGTTGCGCACATAGCTGGTCACGAAAACGCTCGCGCCGGGCAGGAGGAACTCCTCGACCGCCGCGCTGTAGCGCAGCGTCGTCCCCCCGAATGTCCCGCGCCCCTCCGATCGGAAGATGCGTGGCTGTGCCGGGGCATTGGCGGAAACAGCCACCTGGGGCGGGGCGGCGATTGCCGGCAGCGTGGCCAGCCCGATCGCAAGCCCGATCAGGGCACGGTCAATCCACATGGACGTGATCCCCATAGCCGAATCCGACGGCATCATTGCCGCTGCCGGGGCCTGTGGTCGTCGAGGCGGGGCGAATGGCCGGCGCGATGGTGAAGGGCTCGATCCCCAGCGCCGTGTAGATTTCGGAGGGGAAGTAAACCGTTCCGCCCTTCACGACCATGCGCGGCCGCCGGATCGCGGCGATGTCGCGGGTCGGATCGCCGGGCACCAGCACGAAGTCCGCCAGCTTTCCCCGGGCAATGGTCCCCAGCCGATCGGCGCGGCCCAGGAACTCCTCGGCACCCAGGGTCGCGGTGCGCAGCGCCTCGGCCGGCGTCAGCCCCGCCTTCACATAGAGTTCGAGCTCGCGCAGGACGAAAAAGCCGGTTGCGTCGTCGGTACCGGGTAGCAGGCGAATCCCCTCCCTGTGCAGCATGCCGACCGTCTCCAGCATCTTGTCATAGCCAGCCTGATAGGCGTCGGCCTCGGCCTTGTCGGCGATCGTGACGAAGGAGCGTTTGCGATAACGCTGAAAACCGATCGGCATGTGCGAGAGGAAGTCTTCCTGCCCCATCGGCACCTGACCCGCGCGGCTCATCATCAGTTGCTCGAGAATGACGACCGTGGTGTCGAGCGCGGTGCCTCGCCGCTGCATCAGACGCACGGTTTTCTGGACCGGCTCCGATCGCAGGTCGAGCGATCCGCCGCGCGCCATCGCGGTCAGGCGCAGCGTGGTGCGACTGTCCTCCCCGGGCCGCAATATCCAGCCGAGCATCAGCTGGTTGAGGTGCGCGATCGAGTCATAGCCGTCCTCGATAACCCGGTCGGGCGTGTCGAAAGCCGGAACATGGCCGGTGACCCGCATACCCAATCGATGGGCCTCTGCCGCGATCGGCCTGACCCAGTCCGGACTCATGGAGTTGTAGATCTTGATCTCCGCATAGCCGCGATCGGCGTACCAGCGGACGTCCTTCAGCGCCTCGTCGATCGAGCCGGGGATGAACCCGTGGCGGGCCGAATAGGGGCTGCGCCCCTCGATGAACCCGTTGGCCTGGATGCGGGGCCAGGCGACCTGTCCGGCGTCGATCTTCTGCAGCAGATCCTGGAGGAATGCGTTGTCGTTGCCCATGTCGCGGGTCGCGGTGACCCCTGCAGCCAGATACAGCAGCCCCGAAGACAGGGTCGCGTGCGAATGCATGTCGTGCAGGCCGGGATAGAGAGTGCCGCCCTCGCCATCGATCACCGCCTGGTCCTCGGCAATCGGCAGGTGATCGTCCGCTATCACTTGCGTGATCGTGTCGCGCATGAAGACAACGGTCGAGAGGGGCGAGAGCTTGCCGCTGTCGGGGTCGAAGATCCGCACGTTGCGAATGCGGACGGGGCTGTCGAAGCGGTGCGCGAGCTTCCGCTGGAGCGCCAGGGCCTGCTCGGTCTCCAGCTCGACCCCAAGCCTGTCGAGTACGGGCACGGCGGCCTCATAGCCGGCTCTGACCGTTGTCCCTTCGGTGCCGGGTCCGAACACCGCGAACAGCTCGAGGTCTTTGTCGAGCAGCAGATAGCTGGGGTTGAGCTGTACCCCGGTGAGCCGCCAGGCGGTGACCTCTGTTGCGGCGTCGCCCTCGCCGAGCTTCAAGGTCCGGAGCTTCTCCATCGCGATCCGGCCGGAGGGCAGCACCGGGACGCTATGGTCGGGCCGGGCCAGCGCGGCGCGGGCATAGACCCAGGTCGCATAGGGGCTTCCGTCGTTGACGACATAGAGGGGCGGTTGTTTCGCGGTCACGCTGCCGGCGTCGGCCTGGCTGCTCCACAGGGCACGACCGTTGGCGAAGCGGTAGCTCTCCTCGACCGCGCCGCCCATCAGGGACGTTCCCTTGATCGCCCATGCGACGGGGATGCCATCCGGCCCGAAATTCAGTTCCTCCCTGTGCTTCGGGCCACGGCCATTATTGTCGACCTTGTAATCCACGACGGCGCGATCCCCGTCGGTGTCGATCACCACCGATCCGACCTGCTCGCCATTGGCGACGATCGAAAGCCGCTCAGTGGCGGCGAAGGCTGCAGCGGATATGCCGACAAGCAACGGCACCAGCAGCACATGGAGGAACGGTATCCTCATGCGACGAGATCTCGACCGGTGGCGCGCGCGTGAATATAGGCCGCCGCCGCAAGATCCTGCACGACGTGGCCGAGCGACTTATAGATCGTGATCTGCTCGACGCTTTCGCGTCCGACCAGCGTGCCCGCATGGACTTCCCCGATCTCGCCGACGACATGGCCATCGGTGACGAGCCCCGCCTCTCGAGCTATGGCGAGTTCCGCCGACTGGGCCAACACGCCCGGCCGGTAATCGGCGATGTAGCGGCTGGCGACGACCAGTGCCGCATCGACCTCTGCCGGGCCTAGATGGCTGGACCCGACGAGGTTTACATGGGTCCCATCGCGAACCCATTCGCGCAGCAGGATCGGCTCGGCCGAGGCGCTCACCGTGCAAATTATGTCGGCCTGCTCGGCCGCGCGCTGTCCCTCGGAAACCGGCTCCACCGCCACACCGAGTTCCGCCGAAAGCTTGCGAGCCAGCGCGCCCGCCGTGTCGAACGAACGCCCCCACAGCAGGATGCGGTCGAAGTTGCGCACATGGCTCAGCGCGCGGACATGGGTCTCGGCTTGCAGGCCGGTACCGAATATCGCCAGCACGCGCGCATCCGGCCGTGCAAGAGCATCGGTCGCCGCCGCTGTCGCACAGGCGGTGCGTATCGCGGTCACCGCATGGGCATCGCATATGCTTTCGAGCTCGCCAGTGGTGGCGGAAAAGGAGACCACGACGCCCAGATGGCGAGACCGCCCCGGTCGGTTGGGATCCTTGGCGATACTGAGCAGCTTGGCACCAAACCGGTCGATCGCGGGCAGGTCGCCCGGCATCAGTCCCAAGGTCGCATTCTCGGAAATGGGAACGATCTGTCGCAGCGGCTGCGCCTTGTTCGCCTCGGCCAGGCCGCGCATCGCCTCGCGCATCGCTGCGATGCAACCGGGATAGTCGAGGAGCCGCTCGACCTGTTCGCTGTCGTAAAAGGCGATGCTCATAATGATCTCCCGGGTCAACGAACGAGGGCGCGGATATCGTCGCCGATGGCTTTGGCCGTGGCCGCCACCGAATAACCGGTGTGACCGCCGTCATAATAGCGCAGCGTCACGCGGGCAGAATCCCAGCCCGACTGGTTCGCGAGCAGTTCGGCAGCCCCCATCGTCGTCTGGGTGTCATAGATGCCGTTCCCGATCAGCAGGCGGAAATCAGGGTTGAGGAGCATCATTTTGCTGATGCCCTTGTAATATGGCCAGTCGGCAAAGGGACTGGAACCGTCGCCCCAGATCCAGTCGTCGAGGCTGCCGATCTCGACCGCCGGCACATAGGGTTTCTTCCAGTCGACCTTGAGGTCCTCGCGCAGATAGACCGGCATGAAGCGCTGCACGGCGTGCGCCAGCACGTCTGCGGGATCGGGGCCGTTGCCCTGTTCGGTGATCGGCGCGGTGTAGCGTGCGTCCGACCGTCCCAGCAGCAGTCCGCGGTCGCGCAGCAGTTCGACCCGGTAGCGCTCCTTGGTGATCTTCAGATCATTGGCCAGATACCAGTCGGCGGAAATGCCGCTGAACTCCGCGAGGTGATCGGCGACGCGGCGCCGGTCGGCATCGGACGCCGCGCTGCCCTGATAGAGGGTGGTCAGATAGTCGCCCTTGGCGAAGCTGCGTGCATCGGCGAGGAATGTTTCGAGCGAGCGCCCCCTGCGGTCGGCCTTACCATGATAATAAGCGATCGCGGCGATCGTCGGCAGCGAAGCGACATAGCTGATGACATTGGCGGGACGCTGAGAATATTCGACGATATTGGCGGCCTGCCCGTACAGGAAGATGCCGGCCAGCTTCAGCGGCTGGGCGCTGTCGGCCAGTTGCCCGGCGATCTCTGCCGCGCGGTTGGTGCCATAGCTTTCTCCCATCAGATAGACGGGCGACCGTTCGCGGCCATGCGCCTTCAACCAGGCGCGGATATAGGCGACGAACTGCGCCGCATCCGCCTTAACCGAGAAATAGGCGCGGGGATCGGTCCCCCGTGCGACCCGGCTGAAACCGGTCGAGGCCGGATCGACGAAGACCATGTCGACCGCGTCGAGCGGTGAGGAGATATTGTCGACGAGGGCGAAGGTCGATGGATCGGCCTTCACATCGTCCGGATAGGCCACGCGCTTTGGACCGATGCCCCCGATGTGCAGATATTGAGAGGCGACGATCGGGCCGCCGTTGAATAGGAACATCACAGGCCGCTTCGCCGGATCGGACCTGTCACGGGTATACGCGAAGCTGACGATCCTCGCGCCCTCGGCCGCAGCGGTCGTCACCGACAGCCCCTCGACCGTCGCGGTGTAGGTGATCGTCTGCCCGCCGAACCGACCCTTGTGCCGGGTCACCACGGCAGCGTAATCGACTTGGTCGAGCACCCCCCGAACATCGCTCCGCCCCGCTGCGGCGGGCGCCGCAATGACGCCGCCCAGTCCTATGCCGATAGCCAGAACGGCGCCGCCGAAAGCTGTTGCGAACTTCATGCGCGAGAAACCCTCCGACTACGCAATCTATGTGTTGCATCGCGAAATGATTATGCGAAGTTCCGTTCGGCGCGCGGCCATTCTGCATAGAAAATTCGGCGCCTTCGCATCAGAGCCCGTGCGCGTCGCGCCCGTCTGCGGCGTTGCCGTGCTGGGGAGATCGGTCAGCATGAGGCAAGCTTAGCCGGCATTGCCCGCATCGCCGGTAGATTTATGTTGTGGAAGTACGGCCGCTCTCGGACATATTGGGCCGTACCTGGGGGATATCATGACCGAAGCCCTGACGCCGATCGACATCAAGATTCTGGAGCAGATTCAGAAGGACGCAGCGCTGTCGACGGCGGAACTGGCGGAACGTGTTGGCCTCTCGCAGTCGCCCTGCTGGCGCCGGCTCCAGCGCCTGCGCGACGAAGGCTATATTATCGGGCAGGTGGCCGTGCTCGACCGCAAAAAGTTCGGCGACAGCCTCTACATTTTCGCGACGCTCAAGATGGTAACGCTCAGCGACGAACTCCGCGCTGAGTTCAACCGCAAGATCGAAAACACGCCCGAGATCGTCGAATGTCACACCATCTTCGGCGAGCGCGACGTCATGCTCAAGATCATCGCGGAATCGCTCGACTGGTATCAGCAGTTCATTTTCCGTGTGATCCTGAAGCTGCCCGGCGTACAAGACGTCCAGTCGACGGTGACGCTTTCCGAAATCAAGCAGACGACAGCGATCCCGGTGCGCAAAAGCCGTCTCTAGATGCTTGCATAGCCGTACGATACGAAGACCTATAGCCGCCCAAAAGGCGCGCTGCCGGCCGCCCGATCAGGGGATCAGCACCGCCTTGATGCACTGGCCGGCGGCCTGTTCGCCGATCGCGCGATTGATGTCGGCGAGCGGATAGGTGGAGATGAGGCGGTCGAACGGGAAGCGGCCGGCGCGATGGAGGGCGACCAGTTCGGGGATGAAGCCGTCCAGATCGCTGTCGCCCTCGATGATGCCTATGATCCGATGGCCATAGGTGATCAGCGAGGCGAGGTTGACCGACAGGCTGCTCTCCGGGCTGGACGGTACGCCGACCAGTCCCAGCATGCCTCGGCTGGCGAGGCTGGCCAGCGCTGCCTCGACCACGGTCTCGCGTCCGCTCGATTCAAAGGCGAAGTCGACGCCTTCGGGAAGGACCGCGCGAATGGCGGCGCTGATGTCGCCCTGCATCGGGTCGATCACATGGGTCGCGCCGAGCTCCTGCGCGATGCGGCGGCGGGCTTCGACCGGCTCGACCAGAATGATCGTGGCGCATCCCTGGATGACGGCTCCCATCACGGCGGCGAGGCCGACGGGGCCGCCGCCGAAGATCGCGATGCTCGATCCCGTCGGGCAGGCGAGCGACCGCATCACGCCACCTGCGCCGGTCTGGAAGCCGCAGCCCAGGGGGCCGAGCAGTTCGATCTGAAGATCGTCGCCCTCGACCTTCACCACATTGCGTTCGCTGGCGAGCGCATGGCCGGCGAAGGAGGACTGGCCGAAGAAGTTGGAGGAGAGCGATTTGCCGTCGATGCTGAGCCCCGAGCTGCCGTCCGGGCGGCCGCCGGCATAGTTCAGAACCGGGAAGTCGCGGCAATAGGAGGGGTAATGCTCCTCGCATCGCGCGCAATGGCCACAGCTGGCGAAGCTGAGGACCACGCGGTCGCCGGGGGCGACCTTGGTCACGCCCGCGCCGACGGCCTCGACTACGCCCGACCCTTCATGGCCCAGCACGGCCGGGAGCGGGATGGGGATGAACTGGTCGCGCGTGATCAGGTCGGTGTGGCACAGGCCCACGCCCGCAATCCGCACCAGCACTTCGCCGGCGCGCGGCGATTCGATCTCGATCGGCTCGATGGAGAAGGGGGCATGGGGTTCGCGGGCGATTGCGGCGATGGTCTTCATGGATGTCCTCAATGGGCGGGAGAGAGGGTCATAGCGAGACGATGACGGACTTGGGTTCGAGATAGGCGTCGAGCACCTCGGAGCCATTTTCGCGGCCGATGCCCGACATTTTCATGCCACCGAACGGAAAGGCCGGGTCGGCCAGCAGCACGCAATTGACGAAGACGGTGCCGGCCTGAAGCTTGGCGGCGGTGCGATGCGCGGTCGACAGGTCACGGGTGAAGACATGGGCGGCCAGACCATAATCGCTGTCATTTGCGAGGGCGACAGCCTCCTCGACATCGTCGAAGGGCGCGGTGACGAGCACCGGACCGAACACCTCCTGGCGCGCGATCTCCGCATCGGGGGGCACGTCCCGGAGCACGGTCGGCGCGACATAGAAGCCGGATGAGGGCATCGCCACATCGGCCGCCAGCGTCTCGATGCCGGCGGCGCGCGCGCGATCGACGAAGGCGGAGACGCGCTGATGCTGGCGCGCGCTGATCAGCGGGCCCATGGTGCTCGACCGATCCGCGCTCGGGCCGAGCCGCTGGCCGGCGCCGAAGGCGAGGATGCCATCGATCACCCGGTCCTGGATCGACCGGTGCACATAGAGGCGCGTGCCTGCATAGCAGACCTGCCCGCTGTTGAAGAAGCAGCCCATCGCCAGTTGCGGGATCGCCTGATCCAGATCGGCGTCGGCGCAGAGGATCGAGGGCGACTTGCCGCCCAGTTCGAGGGTGACGCGCTTGAGCGATGGCACCGACGCGGCGAGGATCGACTGGCCGGTCGCTGTCGAGCCGGTGAAGGCGACTTTGGCGATAGCCGGATGATCGACGAGGGCCGCGCCCGTCGCGGCGTCGCCGGTTACGACCGACAAGACGCCTTCGGGCAGGCCGGCCTGTCGCGCAAGTTCGACCAGCCGCAGCGCGGTCAGCGGACTTTCGGGAGCGGGCTTCAGCACCACGGTGCAGCCTGCGGCCAGCGCCGGCGCAATCTTCCACATCGCCAGTACGATCGGGAAGTTCCACGGCGTGATCGCGGCGACGACGCCAACCGGTTCGCGCCGCGAATAGACATGATAGTCGCCGGGCGTGGTCGACAAAGTGCCCGCGCGACCGGCGAGCTTGGTCGGCCAGCCGGCATAGACGCGCAGCCAGTTGATCGCGACGGGGATGTCGAGCGCTTCGGTGACCGAGATCGGCTTGCCGGTATCCAGCGATTCAAGTGCGGCGAGGCGCGGCAGATCGGCTTCGATCGCGTCCGCAAAGCGGTGCAGCAGCCGCTCGCGCGCCAGCGGTGACAGATCTTTCCAGCCGGGCGCGTGCAGGGCGCGTTCGGCGGCGCGGACGATCTGGTCGACCTGAGCCGCATCGGCGCATGCGATCTCGGCGAAAGTCTCGCCGGTGCAGGGGTCGATATCCGCCATGGCTCCGCTCGTCGGCAGCCGATCGCCTGCGGCGGTCAACTCCAGCGCGGGGAGACGCAGATCTTCGAAACCCTGGATGGTTGCCACTCTTTATTCTCCTATCGGCGTCGGCGAAAGTCGCTGGGCGTCTCGCCCGCAAACTGGCGGAAAGCGCGGGTGAAATGGCTCTGGCTGGTGAAGCCCAGCCCCTCTGCGATCGTGGCGAGCGGCGTGTCCGACTGCTCGAGCATCTGGCGCGCCCGGTCGAGCCGCGCGCGCATGACATATTGATGCGGGCTGACGCCGGTCGCCTTCTTGAAGATCCGGCAGAAATGGGTCGGCGTGACGCCGGCCTGCGCGGCCATCGCCTCCAGGCTGTGATCGGCTTCGGGCCGCTCGAGGATCGCGTTCATGATGTGGTGGATGCGATAGGAGGAGAAGGCGGCGGTCGGTATCTCGGTCTTGCCGGAGGCGACGGGACCCCGCAGCATGTGGGCCTTCAACGCATCGACCAGCGCGCTGACATAGACGTCGCGCTCCGCCGTGTGCGGTGCGTAGAGTTCGCCCAGAACCTGGCGTGTCAGAGCGACGCCGAGCGGGTCCGAAAAGGCGAAGCGCATCCGCTTGAACTGATCGAGCGCGGGCGCCCGCTGCAAATCGTTGGATGCGACGCTGAGGGTCACGACGTCGAGCTCGCCGTCGACCAGCCAGCCGGTCGGCTGGCCGGAAGGAACGATGGTGGCGCAACCCGGCAGCGACGCGGTCTCGCTCCAGCCGTCGCGCTCCCAGGTCCGCACATTGGGCTTGCCGGCAATGTGCACGACGAACATCGGATCGGGCAAAGCGGGCAGGGTGTAGCTGCCGACGAACTGCCGCCAGCGACACAGCCTCCAGCGGCCATGTTCGTTGCCCAGCTCGATATCGGGGGCGCGGCCCAGGGCATCCGCAATGATGTCCTCGTCGTGCCAGCTCTGGCTCGTCATCGTCGACCTCTCCCCTCCTCAGGCGGGTGTCAGCCTCACGTCGAGATTTTTCAGGCCGTTGATGAAATTGGACCGGAAACGACGCGGCGGCTGCGCCACCTCGAAGGATTTAACATGCGAGGCGAGGAGGCCAAAGGCTACGCGCAGCTGCATCTCGGCAAGGCGCGAACCGACGCAGACATGCTGTCCGCTGCCGAAGCCGAGATGCTGAATGTTGCCCCGCGTGACGTCGAAGCGGTGCGGGTCGGCGAAGACAGTCTCGTCGCGATTGGCGGCGATGTACCACATGACCACCTTGTCGCCCTTGCGCAGCTTCTGCCCGCCGATCTCGGTGTCGGCGGTGGCGGTGCGCCGCATGTGCATGACCGGGCTGGCATGGCGCACCATTTCGCGCACGCCGGTCTTGAGCAGGTCGGGGTCCTGGCGGATCGCCTCCCACTGCCCCGGACTGTCGGAGAAGGCCGCGATGCTGTGGCTGATCGAGTTGCGCGTCGTCTCGTTCGCGCCGACCAGGGCGAGTATCAGATTGCCCAGGAATTCGCGGAAGGACACGGGCGCGCCGTCCACTTCCATCGTCGCCAGCAGCGTGGCGAGATCCTGTCCGGGCGCTGCCCGTCGTTCCTCGAACAGGCGCTGGGCGAAAGCGAGGAACTCGCCCATGATCTTCGCCATCGCCTCGGGCGACTGGCGGAAGTCGGGATCGTCCTCGCCGACGAAGGCGTTGGTCCAGTGGTAGAGATCGACCCACATGTCCGACGGCAGGTCGAACAGCTCGCACAGGGTGAGCAGCGGCAGCGGCGCGGAGAGCAGCGGGACGATATCGACCGTCTCGCCGAGCGGGATGCGCGCGATCAGCGCTTCGCAGCGTTCGCGCACGCGTTGCTCGATGCCGGCGAGCCGACCCGGCGCGACCGCCGGCATGATGAACTTGCGATATTGGGTATGGAGCGGCGGATCGACCGAAATGAAGGGGATACCGATCGCGGACTCGCCCGCTCCGGTCAGCCCCACTTCATTCTCGTTGAAGATCCTGTGCCCGCCATTCTCATAGGCCGACGAGAAGAGCCGGGGATTTTTCGACACCTCGACTATGTCGGCATAGCGGGTGAGCGCCCAGAAGCCGGGACCATCGCTCTCCGGATTCCAATGGACCGGACTTTCCCGCCGGAGGCGATCGAACAGGTCGTGCGGCACCCGGTCGAGATAGAGGTCCGGATCCTTGAGATCCGCAGGGGCGGTGGTCGTGGCCACGGGGACGCTCACCGGCCGGTCAGAAGCTGTAGCGGGCGCCGACGCCGAAGGTGCGCGGCGTGCCCGGGATCAGGAAATTATAAGGGAAGCCGGCCCCGCGCAGATCGAGGCCATAGGTATAGATCTTGCGGTTGAACGCATTGTTGATCCAGCCGCGAACCTGCACCGGTCCATGGGTCCAGGCGAGCGAGGCATTGACCTTCGCATAGCCGCCCTGCTGCAGCTCCGAATTGATCTGGCCCGTTCCCGTCGCGTTGGTCGCGTTGAACGGCGAGAAATATTGCCGGCTGAAATAGTTCATCACCGGCGAGAAGGTCACGCTGTCGGTGCCATTGTCGAAGAGCGTCCAGTCGGCGCCGAGCGTCGCCGTCCAGCGCGGGGCGAAAGGCAGCGAATTGCCCGACAAATCGGTGTTCTGCAGCGTGAGCGTCTTGTACTTCGCGCTGAGATAGCCGGCCGAGGCGTTGATCACGAAGCCGCGCACGACGCGATAGGTGGCTTCGACCTCGCCGCCATAGACTTCCGACTTGGGCGCATTGACCAGGAAGGACACCGGACCGGGGCGGGTGTCCTGCACCTGCTGGTTGCTATAGTCATAGTAGAAGCCGGCGGCCGACAGTGTCAGCGCGTTGTCGAGGAAGCGGCCCTTGATGCCCGCTTCATAGGCGTTGACCCGTTCCGGATCGATGTAGGTGATGCCGACCGATGAGGTGTAGCCGCCGCCGTTGAACGCGCCGGAGCGATAGCCACGGCTGTAGCTGGCATAGAGCAGCGTACCGCTGTCGAGCGTGTAGCTGAGCGCCACGCGACCGGTGAGAGCGTTGTTGCGCCCGGAGATCGCATAGCGGGCGGCGGGATTGTAGGCGCAGGTGCCGGGCACGCCGGTGCAGGGCACGGTCGAGGCGAGCGGGGTTTCCGCGCCGCCGATGTTGCCGGCGAAGAGATAGGCGAAGCCGTCGCTATAGCGCGCGCGATCCCAGGTGTAGCGGGCGCCCAGCGTCAGGACCAACTTGTCGGTCAGGTCGTAGTCGCCCTGGAGGAAGGCGGCGTAGGAGCGGCGGGTCTGGCGGTAATGCTGGAAGAAGCCGCCGTTCACGCCCGGCCCGAGGGCGCTGCCGATGTTGAAACGGTTGTCGGTGATCGTGCGGTCCCAGCCATAGAAGGCGCCGCCGACCAGCTTAAGCTTCTCGCCCTCGTAGTTGATCCGCGCTTCCTCGCTGAACTGGCGGAAGTTGGACCGCCAGTTGATGTCGAGCACGTCGAGCGGGGAGCCGTCGGCCGCCTGCTGAAGATTCTGCTTGCCGCCGTCATAGGAGGTGATCGAGGTCAGCGTGATTTCGGGTGTCAGTTCCAGCGCGACGTTCGCCGCGACGCCCCAGGCGTCGGTGCGGTTGTCGCCGATCCGGTTCTCGTCGACCTTGAAGAAGCCCTGGCCCGGCGTGGCGGGCCCGGTCAGGCCGTGCACGCCGGCCTGGGTTCCGCGATCACGGCCCGCATAGGCGCGGATCTTGATGTCGAGCCCGCCATTGCCCGGCTTGGCGCGCAGGTAGAAACGGCCCTGGAGCGTGTCGACGCTGTTCGCATCGCGGCCGCCTGCGGCCACGTTGCGGATCTGACCGTCACCCTTTTCGTAATTGCCGGCGACGCGGACGCCGACCTGGTCCTCGACGATGGTCGTCTCGACCGCGCCCTGGGCACGGAAGGTGTCGAAATTGCCGTAGCCTGCCTCGAAATAGCCGTTGCTGCCCTCGAGCTTCGGCGCGCGGGTCACGAAATTGATCGCGCCGCCCGTGGTGTTGCGCCCGAACAACGTGCCCTGCGGCCCGCGCAGCACCTCGACGCGATCAAGGTCGAACAGGCCCATGCCGTGGCTGGTGCGCGCGGCGATATAGACGTCGTCGATATAGACGCCGACCGGGGATGCCTGGTTGCTGTTATATTCGTTCGCGACCGAAATGCCGCGCAGCGAGAAATTGGGCTGGGTGCTGCCATAGGGGCTGCTGACCTGCAGGTTCGGCACCGCCGTCGCCAGATTGGCCGAATTGCTGATGCCCTTGTTCTGCAACGTGTCGCCGTTCAGCGCGGAAATGGCGAGCGGGACGGTCAGCAGCGACTGCGAGCGGCGCTGCGCGGTCACCACGATGTCGGCGACATCCTCGGTCACCGACGCATCCGCCGCCTGAGGTGCAGAGGTCTGGGCCTGGGCGACCGTGGCGATCGAAATGCCGGCGGCCAGAAAGGCGGGCAGGGACAATGTCCGGAAAGCAGTGCGCATAGACCTCTCCTCCATGTTGATCCGGCCTGTTCCGGCCGTTGGTCCTGACGCTGATGTAGGGGAAGACGCCCGCGCTGGCTTTACATGGCAATGACGCCGCTTTTGACATTTCTTGCGCGCCATATTGCCTCGCGGGGACCGGGTGATGCTTTTGCGATCGCGATAAGCGCGCGTGCCTCGGGACGCCGCACACCCTACGGAGAGGCGTCCCATGCATCCCTCACATTTCGCCGCGAGCAAGCCCGCTTCGCCGGCCGTCATCATGGCCGAGAGCGGCGAGACCATCAGCTATGCCGCGCTCGATGCCGCCGCCAATCGGGGCGCACATCTGCTGCGCCGGCTCGGCCTGCGACGCGGGGACGTGATCGCGGTGATGGCGGACAACGACGCGATGCTGTTCGACATCGGCTGGGCCGCCCAGCGGACGGGCCTGTATCTCACCAGCATATCGACCCGGCTGAGCCCCGCGGATGTCGCCTATATCCTGCACGACTCCGGCGCGCGGCTGTTGATCGCCTCCGACCGTCTCGTGTCGGTGGTCGCCGGTCTACGCAATGAATTGGCGGACGTGCAGGCCTTCCTGTTCGACCAGCCAGCACTGGGGATTGCGTCCTGGCGCGAAGCCTGTGCCGATCTGCCGTCGAGCCCGGTAGCGGACGAGAGCGCCGGCGCAGACATGCTCTATTCCTCGGGCACCACCGGTCGACCCAAGGGGGTCAAGCCCGCACTGCCGGAGGGGCCGATCGACGCTCCGACGCCGCTGATGGGGATGGGCACCGCGCTGTACGGCATGGGCGAGGATTGCGTCTATCTGTCGACTTCGCCGCTCTATCACGCAGCCCCGCTGCGCTGGGCGATGACGATCCACCGCCTTGGCGGTTGCGTGGTCGTCATGGAGAAGTTCGATCCGGAGGAGGCGCTGCGGCTGATTGAACGGTATCGGATAACCCACGCGACCTGGGTTCCGACGCATTTCGTGCGGCTGCTGCGGCTGCCCGACACGGTGCGGAACGGCTATGACCTGTCGTCGCTGCGCGCAGTCGTTCATGCTGCGGCACCCTGTCCCGCACCGGTCAAGCAGGCAATGATCGACTGGTGGGGGCCGATCGTCCACGAATATTATTCGGGGACCGAGTGCTGCGGCATCACCGCGCTGTCGGCCGAGCAATGGCTGGCGAAACCCGGCTCGGTCGGACGCGCCGTGCTCGGCACGATCCACATTCTCGACGAGGAAGGAACCGAACTGCCGGTCGGCGAGACCGGCGGGGTCTATTTCTCCGATGGTCCCGCCTTCTCCTACCATAACGATCCCGCGAAGACCGCGCAGGCGCATAGCCCGCAGGGCTGGGCGACGCTCGGCGACATCGGCCATGTCGACGGGGACGGCTATCTCTACCTCACCGACCGCAAGAGCTTCATGATCATATCGGGCGGTGTGAACATCTATCCGCAGGAGATCGAGAACCGCCTGACGACGCATCCGGCGGTGGCCGACATCGCGGTGATCGGCCTGCCCGACGAGGAAATGGGCGAGCGGGTCGTCGCCGTCGTCCAGCCGGCCGATGCTGCAGCAGATCATGCGGAGCTGGCGGCTGAGCTGACCCGCTTCGCGCGCGAGCAGCTGGGCGGGGTGAAGACCCCGCGGCAGTTCCTGTTCCGCGCCGAACTGCCGCGCGAGGCGACCGGCAAGATGATGAAGCGGCGGCTGATCGACGAGCTCAGGGGCGGGGACGCCGCCTGAGCCTCGCCGCCGGGGCCGCGCTCAGCGACCCCGCCACGTGGGTTCGCGCTTCTCGGCAAAGGCGCGCGGGCCCTCGACGAAGTCTTCCGAGCCCAGCATCGCCGCCATCGCCGGCCATTGCCATTGCTCGCGGATCGCGTCGGCCGTTGCCAGCCTAGCGCTCCGCCGGACAGATTCCTTGGTCGCGCGGATCGACATCGGGCTGCAGGCGAGGATCTGGTCCGCCCAGCCCCGCGCGGCGGTGAGGACATCGCCATCGGTGACCTCGTTGACGATGCCGATCTCGAGTGCCTCCGCCGCAGGCACGCGGCGCCCGGTCAGCAAAATGCCCATGGCGCGCGTTCGCCCCACGATCTGGGGCAGGCGCTGGATGCCGCCCGCCAGCGCGGCGAGCCCGACGCGGGGCTCGGGGAGAGCGAAGAAGGTGGTCGAGGCTGCGACGACGATGTCGGCCGCCAGCACGATTTCGAAGCCTCCGCCAAAGGCAGGGCCGTTCACCGCCGCGATCACCGGCTTGGTGAGACCTTCTCGCATAGTGAGCCCCCCAAAGCCGGATTCGGGCGTGAACATGTCGCCGCTCGCCGCCTGCTGTTTCAGGTCGTGACCCGCGCAGAAGGCTTTGTCTCCGGCGCCGGTGACGATCGCGACCCATTGCTCGTCATCGGTCTCGAAGGCGTCGAATGCCGCCGCCATGGCACGCTGGGCGCTTGCGTCGAGTGCGTTGCGGGCAGCGGGGCGGTTGATGGTGATGATGGTGAGGCGGCCGTCCCGCTCGACGATAACGGGCTGCTCGATCATGCCGCGAGCATCCCGGCGAGCCGCTCTGTGATGATCGCCTCGGCATCCCGGACCATGCGCGTGACGAGCTCCTGGCAGGTGGGGATATCGTGGATAAGCCCCTGGATCTGTCCCGCCCAGACGAGACCGGCATCGAGATCGCCGGTTTCAAGCGCGACGCGGCCGAGCGCGCCCGACACCAGCGGCCTGATGTCCTCGAAGGTCGCGTCCGGCCGGCTGCTGATCTCGACGACCCGATCGGACACGCTGTTCTTCGCGACCCGGCCGGTGTTGTGGAAGCGGCGGAAGATCAGGTTGGTCGACCGCTCGTCATTGTCGAGCAGGAACCGCTTGATCCGGTCGTGGATCGGCGCTTCGACCGTCGCGCAGAAGCGTGTGCCCATGTTCACGCCGTCGGCGCCCAGGGCGAGCGCGGCGGCGAGCCCGCGTCCGTCGCCGAAACCACCGCTGGCGATCATCGGGATCGTGATCCGGTCGGCGGCGGCGGGGATCAGCACCAGCCCCGGCACATCGTCCTCACCGGGATGGCCGGCACATTCGAAGCCGTCGATCGAGATCGCATCGGCGCCCATGCGCTCGGCGGAGGCGGCATGGCGAACCGCGGTGCATTTGTGGATCACCTTGATGCCATGCGCCTTCAGATCGTCGATATGCTCCTGAGGCTTGTGGCCGGCCGTCTCGACGATCCGCACGCCCTCCTCGATGATCGCGCGCCGATAGTCGGCATAGGGCGGCGGAGTGACCGACGGGAGGATGGTCAGGTTCACGCCGAAGGGCTTGTCGGTCATGCGGCGGCAGCGCTCGATTTCCCGGCGCAGCTCGTCCGGGGTCGGCTGCGTCAGCGCGGTCAGCATGCCCAGGCCCCCGGCGTTGGAGACGGCCGCAGCCAGTTCGGCCCTGCCGACCCACATCATCCCGCCCTGGACGATCGGATGCTCTATGCCGAACGCTTCGGTGAAGCGGGTGCGGATCGCCATCACAGCGCCTCCACGATAGTGACGTTGGCGATGCCGCCGCCTTCGCACATCGTCTGCAGGCCGTAGCGCAGGCCACGTGCCCGCAGCGCATGGACGAGGGTCGCGAGCAGCTTGGTCCCGCTGGCGCCGAGCGGGTGGCCGAGCGCAATGGCTCCGCCGTTGACGTTGAGCTTGGCGGGATCCGCGTCGAGGGCTTTGAGCCAGGCGAGCGGGACCGGGGCGAAGGCCTCGTTCACCTCATAGAGGTCGATCTGGTCGATCGAAAGGCCCGCGCGGTCGAGCGCCTTGCGCGTCGCGGGGATCGGCTCTTCCAGCATGATCACCGGATCGCCGGCCGAGACAGTCATGTTTACCAGTCGTGCTATCGGCGTCAGACCATAGGTCTTCAGCGCGCGTTCCGACACGATCAGCGCGGCCGAGGCGCCGTCGCAAATCTGGCTGGCATTGGCGGCGGAGATGACCCCGCCCTCGCGGAGCAGCTTGACCGAGGCGATGCCCTCCAGCGTGGCACCCGCGCGGATGCCCTCGTCGACCAGATGCGGGACGCCGTCGACGTCGAGCGGTACGATCTCGTCGCGGAAGGCCCCGGCCTCGGTGGCGGCAGCGGCCCGCAAGTGGCTCTCCAGGGCGAAGCGGTCGAGCGTCTCGCGGTCGAAGCCATATTTGGCGGCGAGCATTTCGGCGCCATCGAACTGGCTGAAATTGTCGACGCCATAACGCTGCCGGATGCGCGGGCTGATCGGGCCGGTGCCGATCCCCGTCTTTTCATGCAGTGACACGTTCGAGAACATCGGCACGCGGCTCATGCTCTCCGCGCCCGCCGCGATGACCACGTCCTGCATGCCGGACATCACCGCCTGCGCCGCGAATTGCACCGCCTGCTGCGACGAGCCGCACTGGCGGTCGATCGTCACGGCTGGCACGCTCTGGGGCAGGCCGGACGCGAGCACGGCGTTGCGCGCGAAGGCAAAGGCCTGCTCGCCCGCCTGGGTGACGCAACCGAGGATGACGTCCTCGATCGCGACCGGGTCGACGCTGGTGCGGGCGGCGAGCGCGTCGAGCACGACGCCTGCCATATCGGCCGGGTGCCAGCCCGCCAGTTTTCCATTGCGGCGTCCACCCGCAGTTCTGACGACATCGACGACATAGGCTTCGGCCATGGTCATGCTCCTTTGAAATCAGGGATGCGCTTGGCGAGGTAGGCGGCGAGCCCCTCGCGACATTCGGGCGAGCCGCCGGCACGCGTGATCGTGCGCGTCTCGCTGGCCAGCTGGGATTGCAGGTCGGTCTGGAAGCTGTCGCGCAGCAGGGCGCGGGCGGCACCCAGCGCGGCGCGCGCCGAGGCCGCCAGCGCTTTCGCTGCAGCCAGGCCTTCCTCGGCGAGCCGGTCGTCGTCGACCGTCCGGGTGACGAGGCCGATGCGCTCGGCTTCGTCCGCGCCGACCCGCCTGTTCGTCAGGATGATTTCCTGCGCCTTGCGCAGGCCGACGAGGCGCGGAAGCAGCCAGCTCATCCCGCCATCGGGCGTCAGGCCGAGGGCTCCATAAGCGGCCGTGAAATGCGCCGATCGCGCGCACAGCACCACGTCGCCCGCGATAGCGAGGCTCAGCCCTGCACCCGCCGCCGGCCCGTTGACGAGGACGAGCAGCGGTTTGGCCATAAGGGCGAAGCGTTCGATAGCGGCATGCAGCGTGGTCGCGAGTTCCTCGAGAAACACATCCACCTTGTCGCCGGCCGCGCGAAAGGCGCCGAGATCGCCGCCCGCGCAGAACAGCCGGCCTTCACCCGACAGCAAGACGCATCTTATGGCGTCGTCCTCCTCGCATCGGGTGGCGATATCCAGCAGGGCCTGCGCCAGGCGCATGTCGACCGCATTGCCGGCTTCTGGCCGGTTCAGCGTGACCCGCGCGACGCCGTCGGCGATCGACAGGCGGACGGGGCCGGCATCGTTCATCGCGGCGCCATCCGGATCGCTCCGTCGAGGCGGATCGTTTCGCCATTGAGCATGGGGTTCTGGACGATGCTTTCGACCAGCTGCGCGAACTCGGTCGGCTGGCCGAGGCGGCTGGGGAAGGGCACCTGCCGGCCCAGCGAGTCCTGCGCCTCCTGCGGCAGTGTCGCGAGGAGCGGGGTCCAGAAGATGCCCGGCGCGACCGTCATCACGCGGATACCGTAGCGGGCGAACTCGCGCGCGATGGGCAGGGTCATGCCGACGATGCCGCCTTTCGATGCGGCATAGGCGGCCTGGCCGATCTGCCCGTCATAGGCCGCGACCGAGGCAGTGTTGACGATGACGCCGCGTTCGCCGTCCGGGCCGATCGGATCGGCGTCGTGGATGCGCGCCGCGAACTTCGACAGCGTATTGAAGCTGCCCAGCAGGTTGACCGTGATGATCTTCGAGAAGTCGGGCAGGGGCAGCGCCGAGCCGTCGCGGCCGATCACCTTGGCGGGCGGACCGATGCCGGCGCAGTTGACCAGGATGCGCGCCTTGCCGTGCAGGCCTTCGGCCTCGGCGATCGCATCCTCGACGGCCTTCTCGTCGGTCACGTCGACCACGGCGAAATGGCCGCCGATCGCGGCCGCACGGCTGCGGGCCAGATCATGGTTGAGGTCGAAGATGGTGACCTTCGCGCCCGCCGTGGCAAGGCGTTCGGCTGTCGCTCCGCCGAGCCCGGAGGCGCCCCCCGTCACGATTGCGGCGATACCCCGAACGTCCATGCTCAGCTCCTCAAGAAACTTATGAGATTAATATGCACTCATGAGTGTATTGCGCATCTTCGGGTTTGGTGTCAATCAGCCCGCGCATGGAAGACGTGACCCCTTTTCGTTCGGCCGAGCAGAGGCTGGCCGACCGCGCGGCCAAGCGCGCCGCAGTGCTCAGGGCCGCAGTACGGATGTTCAACGAGAAGGGCTTCTTCGCGACCTCGCTCGACGATGTCGCGGCGAGCCTGGGCGTGTCCAAGCGCACCATCTATCATTATCTGTCGAGCAAGGATCAGGTGCTGCTGGAGTGCCTGACGATCGGGCTCGAACAGTTGCTCGAGGCGGCGGCACAGGCCCGCGCGGAACCGGGAACGGGGCGCGACCGGCTGGCGAAATTCCTGCGGCGCTATGCCGAGATCAACATGAACGATTTCGGCCGCTGCGTTATCCGGACGGGAGAGGAGGCGCTGTCGGCCGAAAGCCTGCCGCGCTATCGCGCGATGAAGCGCGAGATCGATGGCGAATTGCGCGGGCTGATCGCGCAGGCGGTCGAGGACGGGTCGATCGCGCCGGTCGACGTGAAGATCGCCGCTTTCACGGTGGCCGGCGCGATCAACTGGCCCGCCCGCTGGTACAAGCCGGACGGCGCCGAGAGCCCGGAAAAGCTAGCCGCGGAGATCGTCGATCTCCTGTTGAAGGGGCTGGATCGGCCGGGTGAAAAGCATCCGGTGTAGAGCACTATGCCTCGCCTTGGTGGGGGCGAGGTTCAAGCCTGTCGGCAAAAACCGTCGCCCCCCGTATTGCAGGTCCGCAGGCGCAAAGGCGCCCGCGTCAGGCCGGTTGATGCAGCCGGATGTTGAAGAGCGATCCCATGGTCAGGCGTCTGCCGGCCTTGGCTCCCGCCAGAACGGCGAGATCGATCACCGGCTCGATCAGGACGACGCTCATATAGGCCAGTCCGAAGGTGCCGATGCTGGCCATCGTGGCAGCGCCAAATCCTTGCCCGTAGAGCACCCAGAAAGCGACCCAGGCGACAATTCCGCCCTGATAGGCCATCGATAGGGACAGCGCCTGACGGTAGTCGAGATCGACATAGGCAGTGCCGGCCGGAACGATCCTGTTCGCGAGGCGGCTGATTCCCCACAGCGGCACCAGCACCGTCGTGACGTTCATCCCATATTGCGGCAGATCGGCCGGCGCGAACAGCATGCCCTGCATCAGCAGCCCCGCGGCGAGCCCGATCGCCGCAGCGCCAGGGCCGAAGATCAGGAGAAGCGTCGACCCGAGGATCAGATGCACCTCGGATACGCCGACGGGATGATGGGGCAGGAACTGAAAGAAGCCGAGGACAAGTGCGGTGGTGATCACACTGCGTGCCAGCAGGCTGCCGATCCCGCCATTTTGCCTAATGCTGTCAAGGGCCAGCTTGCCGGCAAGGCCGAATGCGGACACCGCCGTCGCATAACTCAGAACGATCTTGGCACTACTGACGACTCCAGGCTCGATGTGCATCGCAAACTCCTTCCGCTGAATTGAGAAATTGAAGGGACGTAGTCTCGACCGGCAAGCGCGTGCCTCGGTCTAAGGGCCGATATTGGCTGGTCTTCCCGATGATCTCTGGCGCTCTCCGGACCCCCGGGGCACTGCCGTTGCCGCCTGTATTGCGCGGCCGAGGGACGCGCTGGCAGACGAGCCCTTGAGCAGAGGATCGCGAGCGGCGCATCAGATGCGGCTCAGCGGAATGATGACGGGGTTGGCGCTCGTGCGGTCGATCGATGCGGTGATGCCATAGACCGATGCCAGGCGGTCTTCGGTCAGGACGTCAGCCGGCGTGCCGTCGGCGATCAGGTGCCCCTGCCCGAGCAGAAGCAAGCGATCGCAATAGCGCGCCGCCAGGGTGAGATCGTGGAGTATCGCGATGACCAGCGTGCCGGAACCGGCCTGCCGCTTCAGCAGGTCCATGACCTCGAGCTGGTGGCCCGGGTCGAGCGAGGCCAGCGGCTCGTCGACCACGAGCGCCGGGGCCTCGACCGCCAGCGCGCGCGCAAGCAGCGCCCGGGCTCGCTCGCCGCCGGACAGCTCGGTCGCGATCCGCTGGCGGAGCCCGCCGACGTCGGCGAGCTGGATCGCCCGGTCGATCGCTGCGGCATCTTCCGGCAACAGCCGTGACAACGGTGCCAGATAGGGCAGCCGCCCCAAGGCCACCAACCGCTCGACCGACAAGGGCCAATGCAAAGTCTGGCCTTGCGACAGATAGGCGATGGTCCGAGCCAAAGTCGGTCGGTCCATCGTCGCGACATCCCGATCGTCGATACGAATGTGGCCCGAGGCGACGGGAAGAAGGCCGAGGATCGCCCGCGCAAGCGTGGACTTGCCAGCGCCATTGGGGCCGATGATCCCGATCAGCGAGCCACCCTCGAAGGTCGCGCTGACGTCCTGCAGCACGGCCCGGCGGCCGATCGAAACAGACGCCGCTTCGATCTGGATCTTCACCATATGCGCTTCTCCCGGAGGAGGTGGAAGAGGAAGACCGGAACACCCATGATGGCAGTGACCACGCTCAGCTTGAGCTCATTGCTGGTCGGGACCAGGCGGACGCCGACATCCGCCAGCATCAGCAGCGCGGCACCCGCCAGCGCCGACGGCAGCAGGATCGCGGAGGGCGATCGGTCGGTGAACGGGCGGACCAGATGCGGCACGATCAGCCCGACGAAGCCTATCGCCCCCGATACGGCGACCGCGCCGCCGACCCCGATCGCGACGCCGATCAGCAAGCGCAGCCGCGTCTTGCGAAGGTCGGCGCCAAGTGCGCGCGCATTGTCTTCACCGAGGGTCAGTGCATCGAGCGTGCGACCGTCGATTATCAACAGCACCGTTCCGACCGCGATACAGGGCAATGCCAGCCAGATGTGGCTGAAGGATCGGTTCTCGAGGGACCCGAGCAGCCAAGTGGTGATCTCCATCGCGGCAAACGGGTTGGGCGACAGGTTCAGGGCGAGGCTGATTCCCGCGACAGCCAATGTCGCGACAGCAATGCCGGCCAGCACCAGGGTCAGCGGGCTTTCCGAGCGGCCGGCCAGCGCGAACAGCAGGAACAGCGCGGCGAGGCCGGTCAGGATCGCGAGGACCGGAAGCACCGCCGGATGAAGATCGGCCAAGCCGAAATAAAGCGCCCCGACCGCACCCAGCGACGAGGCGTTGGACGCGCCGAGCACCGAGGGCTCGGCCAGCGGATTGCGCAGATAGCCCTGGAGCGCGGCACCAGCGAGACCGAGCATCGCGCCGACGGCAAGGCCCAGCAGCATGCGGGGAAGGCGCAGTTCGAACAGGATGGTTTCGGCGATCCGGTCACCATGGCCGCCGAGCGCCGCGAGCAGACGCGCCTGCCCGATCGGCGCGGTGCCGATCAGCAATGACAGTGTCGCGGCGAGCATGAGAATAGCGATCAATCCCGGTACGAGAAGGTCATGTCTTCGGGCGATATTCACGGAAAAGGACCTCGCTTTGGATCGGTCACCCCGTCACGCTTGTGTCCCGGGGCCGTCTTGTTCATGGGGTGAGTCACCATGTGTCGATCGATTAAAACCTAGCCATGCGAAAACTCCTGTTTGCGGTTGCAGCATTTGCCTGCGTTGGGGCCACGGCGCCTTTGCCGAAGTCGGCGGCGCCGCCGAAACGGATCGTCTCGCTCAATCTGTGCGCCGACCAATATCTGCTGGCGCTGGCCGATCCCGGCCAGATCACGGCGCTGACGAGGTTCGCGCGCGATCCGGACATGTCGGCTGGCGCACGCGCCGCTACCCATATGCCGATGACACGCGGCTCGGCTGAGGATGTGATCGCGCTCGAACCCGATCTGATCGTCGCAGCACCCGGCCGGCGCAACGGGACGCGGGCGGCGATCGCGAAGCAGCACTATCCTACGCTCGATCTGTCCCCGGCCGAGAGCTACGATGCGATCATCGGCCAGATCCGCGATGTGGCTGCGGCCGTCGGCCATCGCGAACGTGGCGAGGCCATGATCCGACGGATGAACGCGGAACTTGCCGCTCTGCCCCGCGTCCGTAGCGGCCGGGTCGCCGCTTATTATCAGCGGCGCGGGTACATGACGGGAACCGGTACCCTGATCGACGACTTGATGCAGCGCGTCGGGCTGATCAACCTGGCCGGCAAGCTCGGCAAGCCCGCACTCTCGCAGCTCTCCATCGAGCAACTGGTCGCGGCTCATCCCGATTATCTGATCGTCGAGAGCGCGACCGAGCGGGTACGAGACCAGGGTACCGAAATGCTTCACCATCCCGCCCTCAGAGACATTCCGCGCATTCGGCTTCCGCAGGCGTGGACGGTCTGCGGCGGGCCAGCCTATGTCGAGGCAGCACGCAGCCTTGCGGAGCAGGTGGTCGCCGCGCAGCAGACTCCCACCCGCGCACGCTGACATAGGCCGTCCGAGAGGCGCGGCTCTGCCGGCTCCGCCTTTCCCTTTCCTGGTAACGCAAGCCTTCCCACCATGGCCGGTCGGCACCATGCGCAAGGCAGGCGCCTCGATCGAGGCGGCCGTCGGATCGTCCGGGCTGGGCGCCGCGCGGGCAATCATCAGAATTCGATGCCTGCCTGCGCCTTGACGCCCTGCTCGCGGAAAGGATGCTTGATCAGCGTCATCTCGGTAACGAGATCGGCGGCCTCGATCATCGCGTCGGGCGCATTGCGGCCAGTGACGAGAACATGGGTCATCGCGGGCCTGGCCGCGAGTACTTCGAGCACTTCGTCGAGCGGCAGATAGTCGTAGCGGAGGACGATGTTCAACTCGTCCGCGAGCACCATCTCGTAGCTCGGATCGGCTATCATGCGCTTGACCTCGTCCCACGCGCTGCGCGCCATCGCCATGTCGCGGGCGCGATCCTGGGTGTTCCAGGTGAAGCCTTCGCCCATCGGCTTGAACTCGATCTGGTCGGGAAAGGCATCGAAAACGACCTTCTCGCCGGTCGTCATCGCGCCCTTCACGAACTGGACGACGCCGACCTTCTTTCCATGCCCGATCGCGCGGACGACCATGCCGAGCGCTGCGGTGGTCTTGCCTTTCCCCTTGCCGGTGTTGACGATCAGCAGGCCCTTCTCGATCGTCTTCGATGCGACGATCCTGTCATGGGCGGCCTGCTTCTTCTTCATCTTCTCGGCATGTTGCTCTGCGGTGCGTTCCTTCATCGTCAGGCTCCCTGGAGCTGGGCGAGCAAGATGCCCGCACTGTTGGATTTGGGTTTCCACATGCCGCGGTCGAGCGCCTCGGCGAGACGGGCGGCGGTTTCACGCAAGGCGGCGGGATTGGCCTCGGCCATGAAGG
Organism: Rhizorhabdus phycosphaerae; assembly: GCF_011044255.1. Classification (NCBI taxonomy): domain Bacteria; kingdom Pseudomonadati; phylum Pseudomonadota; class Alphaproteobacteria; order Sphingomonadales; family Rhizorhabdaceae; genus Rhizorhabdus; species Rhizorhabdus phycosphaerae. Next base: position 2,202,310 of record NZ_CP049107.1, on the reverse strand, counting down.
CGCGAACCCTCTCGTCCTCGATGAAGGCTGCGTGGACAGCGTCGAAGTGGTGATCGCGAACGGCATGGGTGGTCGCGGCGAAGGCGAAGAGATAGTCGACCGAGGCCGCGATCTCGAACGCACCCTTATAGCCGTGGCGCATCACGCCCGCGATCCATTTGGGGTTGGTGACGCGGGCGCGGACCACCCGGCCGATCTCGTCCTCCAGCGTGCGGATGACCGGGCGTTCCGGGCGGCTGTGGTCATTGTGGTAGGAGCGCGGCCGCCTGCCCTTCAGATGCTCGACGGCGGCGGCGATCCCACCCTCGAACTGGTAATAGTCGTCGCTGTCGAGCAGGTCGTGCTCGCGATTGTCCTGGTTCTGGACAACGGCATCGGCCTGGCTCAGCCGCTCGCTGAACAGCGCGCGCTCGGCATCGCCCTCGACGCCGGAGCCATAGGCGTAGCTGCCCCAGTCGAGATAGACGTTCGCGAGATCGGCGCGGTCGTGCCACACCTTCTCGTCGATCATCGCCTGGAGACCGGCACCATAGGCCCCCGGCTTCGAGCCATAGACGCGATAGCCCGCGCGCAGCGCCGAGGCCTTGGGATCGCCGCCCTCCGCGATCAACCGTGCGGTCTCCTCGCGATAGCGCGCGGCGGCGGGATTGTCCTCGGCCGGCTCGTCCAGCGCCATCACCGCCCGGGCGGCAGAGTCCATCAGGTCGATCTGCTCGGGAAAGGCATCGCGGAAGAAGCCCGAGACCCTGAAGGTGACATCCACGCGTGGACGGCCCAGCTCGGTGACCTTCATCACCTCGAATCCGATCACCCGGCCCGACGTCCAGTCCCAGCGCGGCCGAACGCCCATCAGGGCGAGCGCCTGAGCGATGTCATCGCCGCCAGTCCGCATGTTGGCCGTGCCCCAGGCGCTTAGCGCCATCGCCCTGGGATATTCGCCTTCCTGCTGGAGGTAATCCTCTACCAGCAGCTGCGCCGAACGCTGGCCCAACTCCCATGCCGTGGCGGTCGGCACCGATCGCGTGTCGACCGAGTAGAAATTGCGGCCGGTCGGCAGCACATCGGGGCGTCCCCGTGTGGGCGCGCCGGAAGGCCCGGGGCGAATGAAGCGGCCATCGAGCCCGGCGAGGAGCGCGTTCCGTTCGGCGGTTCCGCACGCATCGACCCGACGCGACAGATCTCCCAGTACCATATCCATCACGGCTTCGGATGCCGGGCCGGGAGCGGGCCGCCCCTCGACCAGGGCGATAGCCAGCAGTTCCAGCCGCTCGACCGTGTCGCCCAGCGTACGCCAGAGGTCCTCCGAAAGCTCTTCGAGCTCTACGGGCCTGCCCCCCTCCCACGGATCGCTCATCCGGCAATCGAGCGGATCGAAACCGAGCCCCAGATCATCGGCAAGAGCACGCAGCAGCGAGGCCTGGCCAGGCAGGTCGTAGCCACGCGGCGTCCGCGACAGGGCGATCAGAAGATCGGTGCGCAACCGGCCCACGGGAGATTCCGTGAACACATGCAGTCCATCACGGATCTGCATTTCCTTGAGCTCGCACAGATAGTTGTCGAGTGCGGCCAGCGCATCGTCGCCATCGCCTATCGCACCGGCATCGGTGTCGAGCCCCTGCGAGCGCGCGAGGTTCAGGATCTCGCCCTTGAGATGGTGGATACGGCGCGGATCCATGCCGGCCGCGAGATAATATTCGTCGACCAGCGCCTCGAGCTGCTTGAGAGGGCCATAGCTCTCGGCGCGCGTCAGCGGCGGAGTCAGGTGATCGATGATCGCCGCGCCGATCCGTCTTTTCGCCTGGGTTCCCTCGCCCGGATCGTTGACGATGAAGGGATAGAGCTGCGGCACCGGGCCCGCGCAGACCTCGGGAAAACAGGCCTCGGACAGCGCCAGCGCCTTGCCGGGCAGCCATTCGAGATTGCCGTGCTTGCCGACATGGACAACCGCATGTGCCCCAAAATGGCGGTTCACCCAGAAATGGAACGCCAGATAGCCGTGCGGCGGAACCAGCGCCGGGTCATGATAGCTGGTCTTCGGATCGATATTGTAACCGCGCGCCGGCTGGACCGCGACTGCGACATTGCCGAAGCGGTGGACCGCCAGGCGGAAAGCACCGTCGCGGATGAATGGGTCCGACATGGGCATGCCCCAGCGCTCGGAGACCGCCTTCCTTACGGCTTCGGGCAGCGCACCGAAGGCCGCATGATAGTCGGCGAGCGACAGGGCGATCTCGCCGGGCCGGTCGATCGAGTCGAGCGCGTTGGTCACGCCCCCCAGCATGATCGGCATCAGCGCCGCGCCATCCCCTGGCGCATCGCCCACATCATAGCCCGCCTGGCGCAGCGCGCCGAGGATCGCGCCGGCACTTGCGGGCGTATCGAGGCCCACGCCATTGCCGATGCGGCCATCGCGATTGGGATAGTTGGCGAGGATCAGCGCGATCCTCCGGTCGGCGGCGGGGGTTCGCCGCAGCCGGGCCCAGCCGGACGCAAGATCGGCGACGAAGGCGACCCGATCCGGCGCAATCCTTGGAACGACGATGCCGCATTCGGTACGCGTGTCGAACCGCTCGGACGCCTTGAAGGCGATGGCGCGGGTGAACAGCCGGCCGTCGACCTCGGGCAGCGCGACATTCATCGCCAGATCGCGCACGCCGAGACCACGGGCGCTGTCACGCCAGGCGCCTTCCTCGACCCCGGCGAAGACGGTCTGCAGGATCGGGCAATCGGCCTGCTCGAGCACGGCGCCCAGGCGATCATCGCCGGGTGACGACGCGGCGAACGATGTCGCGTTGAGGATCACATCCGGGGCGGTCTCTCCGATCACGCCGCGCAACCAGTCGATCGCGAAGGGCTCGCGCAAGGACCGGACATAGACCGCGACTACGTTGAGCGCTCGCGCCTCAAGCGCAGAGACCAGCGCGTCCACCGCCTCAAGCGTGCCGGCGATGGTCAACGCCCGATAGAAGGTGACCAGTGCGACCGGCCGCCCCACCACCCAGCGGGCCCGCACATCATCGAGCGACGGCCGCTCATGCCCGTGCAGATGCAAGCCGGCATCGGCGACCGGGATCGGATCATCGGGCCGCCCCGCATCGAGCCCAATCAGCTGCGCGGCGTGGCGCAGGAAGTTCGTCGCATTCGTGACCCCGCCCTGCCGCAGATAGGCGCGCAGTCGTTCGCGAATGTCGTCGGGCAAGGTCGAAGCTGCATCGAGCGTCGGGTCGGGCTCGCGGCCGTCGGCGATCGCCACGAAGGCGATTCCTCGCTCGCGCGCCACGCGCGCGATCTCGTCGACGCCATAAGGCCAATAGGCCTTGCCGCCGAGCAGCACCACGCAGACGAACTTCGCATGCGCGATCACCTTCTCGACATAGAGGTCGACCGAATAGGGGTGCCTGAGCTGGAGCAGGTTGACGAGCCGGATCGACGGCGCCCCGTCACCAAGCGCTTCGGCCGCCCGCGAAAAGCATGCCAGATCACTGTCCGCCATCGTCAGGACTATGATCTCGCCCGGCGACTGGGCGAGATCGATCGCCTCGTCGCCGTTCGAAACCGTCCCGGGTGTGGCGGCCAGAAGATGCATCAGGCGCTGGCGCCGTTCAGCAATGCCAGCAACGCTGCCTCTATCGCTGGCTGATCGATACCTTTCTGACCGATCACGACGAGCTGTGACTGACGGACCTCCTCGGCTTTCCAGCTTCGATCATAATGATGCTGGATGCGCGGGCCGACCGCCTGGATGACCATCCGGGCCGGCTTGCCGGCGACCGAGACAAGGCCCTTGATCCGCAATATGTCATGCGTCTCGATGATCTCGGACATGGCGGCCAGGAGCGGCTCGATCCGATCGATATCGCCGCCCTTCAGTACGAAGCTGTCGAAATCGTCATGATCATGATCGGGGTCGGCGTCATGATGCGACGGGCGGGTGTCGAGATCATCCTCGGCGCCAGCGACCAGGCCCAGCAGAACCCCGATATCGACCGCGCCATGACTGGCCCGGATGACCTTCACGCCGCTGCGCGTATCTGCCGAAATATCGTTTTCGATCTGGCCGAGCTTGCCAGTGTCGACCAGGTCGGCCTTGTTGAGAATGACCAGGTCGGCACAGGCGAGCTGGTCCTCGAACAGCTCTTCGAGCGGGCTGTCATGGTCGAGTGTCGGATCGGCGGCACGGGCGAGCGCCAAGGCCGCCTCGTCACTCGCGAAGCGTCCCGCCGACACCGCGTCGGCGTCGATCACGGCGAGCACGCCGTCGACGGTCGCGCGGGTGCGGATGTCGGGCCACTGGAACGCCTTTACCAGCGGCTTGGGCAGGGCCAGGCCGGAGGTTTCGATGATGATATGCTCGGGCGGGTTGGGGCGATCGAGCAGCTTCAGCATCGTCGGCAGGAAATCGTCGGCGACGGTGCAGCAGATGCAGCCATTGGCCAGCTCGACGATGTCGTCCTCGGGACAGGCCTCTTCGTTGCAGCCGCGGAGCAGTTCGCCGTCGACTCCGACATCACCAAATTCGTTGACGATCAGCGCGAGCCGGCGACCTTTGGCATTCTCCAGGAGATGCCGGATCAGCGTCGTCTTTCCCGCCCCCAGGAAGCCGGTGATGACGGTCGTCGGTATCCTGCTCATGCGCAAGCACTCCGCCGGGCAGCGGACGGATCGACAGCAATGGCCTTCATCGGGACTCTCCCGGCACCTGAGCAGCGGTGGCGGGGCTTACCGTTCGATTGCCGAACGGCCGGCGCGCGACGACGGGCGGGCGCCAAAGGCACCCGTTGTCACGCAACCGTGCGGCACCCGCCGCATCGTTCGTCGCTCAGACGGAGAGAAACCGTGCCGTGACCATCCCCTGGATCAAGGCAAGAGCGACCGGTGCGTTGGCAGGTCTCCTGGCTCGCGGGTCACAGCTTGGTGCACGGCCTTCCCGGGGGCCCTAAGGCCTTCCCAGTGACTGTCCGCCTACCCGAAGGTCGGCCGACGATGGCACCTCGCTCACCGCTCACAGTTGCAGGGACAGCTGCGGATTTGGGATTGGCTCCCGCACCGCATTCCCATTTTAAGCCCTTTCGGGCACCAGCGCGATCTATGAGCCGAACAAAATCGATCGGCCCGACATGGCGCATAATCGGAATCGAAGCGCAGGCCAATCCTTCATTGCACCGCGCCATCGGTAACCCGCCGCGATCGGATCCGCACGGCCTCCGTCATACCTTTCCCCGCTCGGACGACCGCTTCTTGCGCAGATGACGCCAACCTACGACAATGCCGCTGATCGACACGATCAGCCCCGCAATCGACAGCAGGATCATCAGCCCATCTCGCAACGGCCGATATTCGAGCAATATCGGCAGATCGAAGCTGTGCAGGGCACTGAACAGCCAGCGATAGGTGCGGCGTCCCTGGATGGAGTGGCCGAGCAGCACGCCCGTCGAGGGATCGATGTACAGCCAGCTTGCCTGAGGGTCATCGAAGGCCAGCCGCAGCACCGGCAGCGGCCGGTCGTCGTGGCGCAGATCGCCCGTCGCATACCAGTAGAGGTCATATTGCGTGAGCAAGGCCGTTTCCACCAGCTGGCCCTCTCTGACAGATCGTCTGGCCAGTTTCGTCAGCGCTTCCAGGCTGTGACGAACCGGGGCCGCGGTTACGCCATCCAGCGCCCTGCCGCGATTCTCCGCATCGACGGCCAGGATCGTCGGCCGACCGCCGATGGTGAGGAAGCGCAACTCACGCGCGCCCTCCGCCATTCTGGCGAGCGCCGCGAGGTTGGTGGAGGCGAAGCGGGGAGGCTGCTCTCCGGCGTAGCGCTCGCCGATTTCGGCGCCGCCTTGGCCCATTGCCCCGAAGGGGCTCATCGATATCCAGCCGCTGAATATCCAGCCGATGAGGAACACGCCCCCGATCAGCCCGGCGATGTGGTGCCACTTCATCCAGCCCCGATAGGGACTGACGGAACTGGACCTGTATCGCGTCCTCATCCGGAGGCGCAGGATGCCGATCCACATGCCCGTGATCGCGCCGATGGTGCCGATGCCCGATGTCCAGATCACCGTCTGCCGCCAGGGTTCCTGACAGATCCGGAGCATTTCGAAATAGATCCAGTGCGGTACGGCACCCAGCCAGTTCCAGAAGCGCTCCCGGCGATCGGTGTTCTGGACGATCTCTCCGGTCTTCTGCGCAACATACGTGTCCGTGCCCAGGCCATCGGCCATCCGGACCCGCCAGAAGGGGGCGATCTTCGCATAGGCCCTCGTCACCACCCATTGGTCGTGCTCCACCAGCTCCGCAGATTCAGCGGCGGCCCCCGTCATCGCCTCGGCAATGTCGATGGCCCGGTTGCGGCCGACCGGCCCCAATAGTGCGCCAGTCCGCGCCGAAACCGCGTGCCGGCCATCCTTGTCGGTTATCCGATACACGGGTTCGTGCCCCGTCATCTCAAGGCGCATATCGTCCGGAAACATGGGGGCACCCAGCTTGGACAGCGCCTCATCCGGGCGGACCTTGACCTGCTCCCAGTCGATCGGTGCCGCTCGCGAGACACGCTCCGCATCCCGGAAGGAGGGGAAGGGGACGTACATCATCACCACGCCCGACAGGAACCAGATCGCGAAGAGCGCACACAGGACGATTCCGGTCCAGCGGTGGCTCCAGTAGAGCCACCGCTTTCCCCTTTTCAATGCTGCGTCAGAACGCAGCATTGATCGTGAACTCCACGTTGCGCGGATCGCCGAGCACCCACTGGGTGGTGCCATAGGTTGCGCGCGGATAGACTTCGTCGAACAGGTTCCGAACACGCACCCCTGCGCTGACCCCGTCCATGAAGGCCCAGCGCAGGCCCAGGTCGGTGAGCGTGTAGGACGGCAGCCGGCGCATATTGGCGGCATCCTGGAAGCGGCTGCCGACATAGCTGAGGCCGCCATCGATTACCCAGCCATCCGCGAACTCCCAGCTTGCAAAGGCGTTCGCGGTCCTCGCCGCAACGTTCGCCGGCCGGTTGCCGGCGCGCTGGAAACGGACACCGCCCACCGATTCCGCGAAGTCGTCATAGCGCGCCTTCAGCAGCGATCCGTTGAGGTTGATGCTGAAGCCCTTCACCGGTTCGAGGAAGAAGCTCGCCTCGATGCCCTTGGACGATTGCTGGCCGACCTGGATCTGGACCGTCGGAATCAGCGGATCGGATGACAGCAGCCGCTTCTTGGTGATCGTGTAGGCCGCAAAGGTCCATTGGCCCTTGCCGTCCCAGAAGACATGCTTGACACCGCCTTCCCACTGATCGCCGGTCGAAAGGTCGAACGCGCTTTGGGCGAGGCTTGTGGAGACGAGCGCGCCCACCGGATCGGCCGCGGTGGCATAAGAGGCGTAAAGCGACATGTCCGGAGTCGGGTTGAACACCGCGCCGACGCGGTAGGTCACTGCATCGGGAGTGGCGGTGAAATTGTTCGCCCTGTTGACATAATCGTCCTTGGTGATCTCGGGCCGGTCATAACGGATGCCGCCGATCACCGAGAGGCTGTCGCTGAACGCCAGCCGGTTCTCGGCGAAGATCGCATATTGGCGGATCCTGTTGATGTAGCGGGTCTTGGTCGCTGCATTGCCGGTCTGATCGATGAACGCGCCGACGATCGGGTTGACGATCGACACCAGCCTGGTCGCGTTATTGCCCGAATTGCTGACGTTCTTGTAGCTGATCCGGTTATAGTCGGCGCCGATCACCAGCCGGTTTTCGACGCCTCCACCCAGATCATTGGAGAAGGCGGCGGTCGTCCGGTTCCCGGTCTGTTTCTGGATATGGTAGAGCTCGAGGAAGCTCGACTGACGGATGCCCGCCGGCGTGGTGCCGGTCGCCGCGACATAAGTCGCGTTCTCCGAATTGTGCCAGTATTTGTTGGCGGTCAGATGATAGAAGGTGCTGCGGACCGAGATCGTCTCGCTCGGCTCCCATTCGAACTTCACCTGCGTCCAGTTGTCGCGGAAGCGCAGGTCGGCGTCGGTGACGTTGTAGTTGGTCTTGCGGATCGACCTGTCGAGGCGGTTGTCGATCAACGGCACGCCGAACCAGACGCGCGGCTTCTGCCGGCTGAAATCCTCCGACACGGTGATTGCCAGGGTTTCGGTCGGGCGGACGCGCAGCGCACCGGACAGGGCGATCGCGCTGGAATCTCCACGCGTCATCCAGCCATCGGACCGGCGATAGCTGGCATCGACGCGATAGCCGATCATGTCGTTCAACGGGCCGCCGCTGCCCCCGGCGATATTCCAGAAACCGAACGATCCCACACCGGCCCGAAAACTGTGCTGGAGGGTGTCGCCCGGCTGCTTGCGAACGACGTTCACGGCGCCGCCGATGGCACCCTCGCCGTAGAGGACCGAGGCCGGACCACGCAGCACCTCCACCGACTCCGCCATCCATGGATCGGCCGGAAAGGTCAGCGTGTTGTTGTACATGCGCATGCCGTCGTAGAGCGTCATCACCGAGTTGGTGCCGGTGAAACCTCGTGCGCTGAGACCGAAGCCGAACACCCCGGACGTGTTGACGATGCCGGTCGCGCGCGCCGCGGCATCCTGGATCGTCAGGTCGCCACGCAGCCGGATCGCATCGCCGTCGAGAATCTCGACGCTTGCCGGAGTCTCGAGAACGGTAAGGCCCAGTCGGCCGGCGCCCTCATTCGTCTTCCGAAGCTGCATGTCGCTGACGCCGGTGACGGTGATGGTCTGCATATCCGCGTCGGCATCGGTACCGCCCGCGTGGGCGGCCGGAAGGTGGAAAGGCGCAAAGATACAGCCCGCGAACAGGCAAAAGGTCTTGATGGTGGACATCACAAAAGGTCCCGGTTGCGAATGACGCAAGACGAGGCCCTGCCGACGTGCGCATGACACGACGACCCGCATGGCCCGCGACGCCGCAACGCGCCACGATCCAGACGGAGCGGCCCTCGCCGCTCGTTCGTCGCTCAGACGGAAATCACCGTGCCCCGGCCATCCCCTGGACCAAAGCAAGAGCGACCTAACGCCGGCAGGTCTCCTGGCTCACGGGTCATCACTTGATGCACGGCCTTCCCAGGCCTCGCATGATTTAGCGTCCGGCCCAGTGGCTGGCGGCTCGGGGCATGGTAGCCAGGCCGCACATGTGCATCGCGCTCGCCGCTTACAGTTGCAGGGACAGCTGCGGATTTGAGTGACACCGGATTTCACCGGCTCACCCGCACCGCATTCCCATTTTCAGTCCTTTCGGACACCGACGCGATCTATGCCCAAACACGGCTTTCGAGCCTCGCTTGGACGAAGCGTCCATTAGGAGGGTTAATACTGCCCCGCAAGAGTAGGCTGCCATATTGCACCTGGCTGAACAGCAGCGCGCAGCCGCATAGTCCGGGCGGCGATCCTGCCAGCGGACCGGGCGGATCTGTTAGGCGTCATACCCGACGTTGATAATAATCAAGCGCCGTCGTGACATGGTATAGCGAGCTTGCCGGCATGTGATCCACCAGCGCGTTGCCAAGCGGATCTATCCGATCGATCCAGCCTCCTGGAATCGATGGCGCCAAAAATGCCTGCCATGCTGCGTGGAGGATGTCCGCCACTCCCGACGGCCGGGCTGCGCGGCCCAGAGGTGCCATGAAGGCTTTCGCCGCTTCCATAGACGACCATAAGCGATACTGCGCGGTCGCTCTTTCCGGTCCCACCAGGTCCACGATTCGGCCCTTCGCGTCGATGCCGCTCAGCGCTCGCTGCAAGAGGCCTTCGATCCTCTCGTCCATGGCTATATTGCACATCGCCGCGTGGCGGGTCAGCAGCCAGACCCATTCAAAATGATGGCCGGGCTCGAACGACCGGCCCCCATCTAGAGGGCGCCATTCTTCGTCAAAATATTCCGACAGGACATTGGTCCGGCCAGTAATGAACCTGCTTTCGCACAACGCGACGAGCGCGGCGATGCGGGGGCTGAAATCGCCGCATAGCCCGACGTCCTGAAGGGCGAGAAACGCCTCAAGCAGATGCATGTGGGGGTTCTGGCGGCGTGGCAGCACGGCGCTGGGCCATTGTTCCGCATAGCCTCCCGCCGGATGAGCCATATCCTGGTCGAGAAAGGTCAGCGTGCGGTCGACAAGGTTGATGTAGCGGGGGTCGGCGTCGAGCCGGAGCAGGCTGGCCAGCGCCAGCAGAACGAAGGCATGCGCGTAGAGGTCCCGCCGGTCATCCACTATCGCGCCCTGTTGCGTGCAGGAAAAAGCCCACCCCTTCTGGGCGTCGGCATCGGTGTAGTTCCGGATCATCGAATGACCTGCCCGCAGCGCAAGGTCCGCGCCGCGGGGAAACCAGCCGTTAAGTGCCGCTGTGGAAAAGACATATATCTGCCGCGCCTGGACCATCAACCGGCGTGGCACATCGGCTTGCGGTGTGCCGCTCAGTGTCAGCCGCTCGACGAAACTGTCTTCATCGGAATCGTAGCCGGCGTCGCTCCACAAGGGCAGCGCGTCGCGGCACAGCCAATCGATCCAGAAGGTGGGGGCGGCAGGAGTCACAGACCGCTCAGGATCTGGGCAACGAACTTGTCCAGATTGCCGCCCTCGAACAGGAAGCCGGCGATCCCGGCGGCCGCTGCCGCCTCCATGTCGCTCGCCCTATCGCCGATCATGAAACTTGCGCCACGGTCGATATGATGACGATCGATCAGCCGGTTCAGCATGCCCGGCTCAGGCTTCCGGCAGGTGCAGCTATGTGCATAGCGTTCGACGCTTCCGGCGGGATGGTGGGGGCAATAGGCGATATCGTCCAGCCGCGCCGCGTCCGGCAAGTCGGCCTGCATCGCGGCGTGCACCCGGCCCACGGCGTCTTCCTCGAAATAGCCCCGTGCTATTCCCGACTGATTGGTCACCACGAACAGTCGATATCCCATGGCTGCCAGCCGGCCCAGCGCCTCTTGGGCACCGTCGATCCACCTTATGTCCCGCGGATCCGATAGATAGCCGGTGTCGACGATCAGGACGCCGTCCCGGTCGAAAAATGCCGCCCGGGCCGGTGCGCGATCCACGCGTTCTTCCTGCGAAAGCTCAGCGTGTGACATTTTCGTTCGGCATCTGGCTGGCGGTTGAATAAGCGTTTCTACGCTTGTTTGACATTGGCACAGCGGTCAAGTTCGGACGCGCGAATAACGGTTGGGGGTGGGGGATGCTGGCGCAGGTTGCGAAGATCGCGCTCATCATGCTGTCGGCAAGCCTCGCGGCCGCCGCCTGGGCGCGACCGTCGGCGTCCGATCTTGCGTCCAAGGCGGGCTGGCATTGGACGGTGGCCAGGGCTGGCGATTTCGATCTTGCGACCGCACGGCGTGCCGCCCGCGATCCTTCCGACGTGCTTACTGTCTATATCGAAGGTGATGGCTTCGCCTATGTATCGAGTGGCCGCCGCTCGATGGATCCGACCCCCAAGGATCCGGTGGCGCTGCGGCTGGCCCTCCAGCACCCGGGCAGCGGCGCGGTCGCGTGGCTGGCCCGTCCTTGCCAATATGGCCCTCGCGCACGCAATTGTCGCAGCGATTACTGGAGCATCGCGCGATTTGCGCCGGAAGTGATAGACAGCGCCAGTGTCGCGCTTGATCGGTTGAAGGCCGAGATGGGAGGGGCGATCCGGCTAATTCTGGTTGGTTATTCGGGCGGCGGCGCGCTGGCCGCGCTGCTGGCCGAGCGCCGTGGCGATGTCGCCGCGCTGGTCACCGTGGCCGCCAACCTCGATCTCGGTGCATGGGTCGAGATGCACCGCCTCACGCCACTGACCCTGTCGATCGATCCGGCTGCAAATGCCGGGCGTCTGTCGCAAATGCCGCAGGTCCATTTCGTCGGCGCGGACGACGATGTCGTGGATGAGAGGATCGCCCGCAGCTTCGTCGCCCGCATGGCGGGCGATGCTCCTGTCGCGATCGTGGTCATCCCGGATCAGGGCCATGGCTGCTGCTGGGCACAGCAGTGGCCTGCTCTTGCTCAGCGCCTCGAACTGACCCGGATCAAGGGTTGGCGTTGATCCGGAAAGATTGAGCCGTTAGCGACCGGCTGAAAGAACGGGATATTCGAATGGACAGCAACGAAATTTCCCGGCCTCATATTCTCGTGGTCGGTGATGTGATGATCGACCGTTACATCATCGGCGAGACAAGCCGCATCTCGCCGGAGGCGCCCGTGCCCGTCGTGATGGCCGGCCGCGAAGATATGCGGGGCGGCGGTGCCGCGAACGTGGCCGCGAATGTGCGGAGCCTGGGTGCTCGAAGCAGTTTGCTGACAATCTGCGGCGACGATGGTTCGGGACGCGATCTGTTCACGCTCATGGCAGCGAACGACGTCGACCTCGATTGCGTAATCGAGGCGGGGCAGCGCACGACACAGAAGACGCGGCTTATTTCCGGCGTCCAGCAGATCGCCCGCATCGATTATGATGCGGCGGTGGGCGATGCCGCAAGGGCCGAGCTCGCCCGGCGATTTGAAGTGCGCCTGGACGGTGTTCAAGCCGTCATCTTTTCCGATTATGACAAGGGTACGCTTGCCGATCTGCCTGCGTTGCTCGCGATCGCCCGGCGCCATGGCGTGCCTACCTTCGTAGATCCCAAAGCTGCGGATCGCGCCCGCTATCGTGGCGCATTTCTGCTGAAGCCCAACGCTCGCGAATTCCATGCTCTGTTCGGCGATTGCCGCGACGAGCAGATCGCTGATCGCGCCAGGCAAGGGATGGCGGAGATGAACCTCGACTATATGGTCGTGACGCGCGGTGCGAAGGGGGTGATGATGGTGTCGCGAAGCGGCGACGTTGTCGATCATCCGACCGAAGCGGTCGAGGTGTTCGACGTCACCGGGGCGGGCGATACGATCATTGCTGCGCTGGTCGTCGGCATTGCCCAGGGACTTCCCATCGCCGCCGCCATCGACCAGGCCAATATCGCGGCCAGTGTCGCGGTCTCGCGCCCCGGCACCTATGTCGTGACGCGCGCCGATCTCGAAGAAAGACTATACCGGCGCAGCCATTCGATGACCAAGCTGGCCCCCATCGACGTGCTGGCGAGAAAGCTTGCTCATTCCCGCGAATCCGGGAAGCGGATCGTCTTCACCAACGGCTGCTTCGATGTGCTTCATGCGGGACATGTCCGCCTGCTCGATGAGGCCAGGCGGCAGGGTGATATTCTCATTGTCGGACTGAACTCCGATGATTCGGTCCGTCGGCTGAAAGGCGCCTCGCGACCTGTGCATTGCCTTGCCGATCGCGCCGAGGTGTTAAGCGCTCTTGCCGCCGTAGATCATGTCGTGATGTTCGAGGACGATACGCCGCTGGACCTCATCAAGACGATCCGGCCCGACGTGCTTGTCAAAGGCGGCGACTATACTGCGGACAGCATCGTTGGCGCCGATCTCGTCCGTGAGGCCGGCGGGCAGGTCGTGATCATACCGACGCTGGCTGGGCGTTCGACCACAGCTATTCTTGCAGCACTGCATGCCTGATGCGGTCTCGAGATCGATAGCCATGCATCAATGTTGTGCTAAAGCTGACCACTCTGGGCTTCCCCAGGTTGAAACGGGCGGCGTCGCTCCTCGGAAGCAAAGGCAGGAGAGTGGCTTCAATATGTCGCGAGGGCTGGCTCCAACCGCTTTTCCAGCCCTGCCGCAGCCTGCATGTGCAGCCCTCCGGCTGGCTGTCCGCTTCCTCTTTAGGACGAAAAAACTGCCATCATGACCACTCCTCAGACAAATTTGACGGTCGAGCAGGCGCTCACCCAGGCGCATGCTCACTGGAATGCCGGTCAGGCCGATCAGGCCGAACAGCTGTGCCAGCAGGTGCTCGCGCTATGGCCGGGGCAGTCCGACGCGCTGCATCTGATGGGGCTGATGGCGCATGCCTATGGCAATCTCGATCTGGCGATCGATCACCTGCGCCGCGCCTCCCTCGCGCCGCGGGCGCCTGCGATCTACCTGAGCAATCTCGCCGAAATGTGCCGCCAGGCCGGACAACTGGCCGATGCCGAGCAGGCCGGCCGCCGCGCCGTGGCGATGGACGCCATGATGGTCGCAGGCTGGAACAATCTCGGTATCATCTTGCAGGAAGCCGGAAAGCTGGAAGAAAGCCTGACCTGTCTCCAGCGGGTGGTGACACTCCAGCCGGACTATCCGGAGGCGCACAATAATCTGGGCAATACGCTGAAGCGCCTGGGGCGACTTGATCAGGCCCGGTCCCATTATGAGCAGGCGCTGAAGCTCGCGCCATCCTATGCCGAAGCGTTCAGCAACCTGTCCAACTTGCTGAATGATCTGGGGCGGCCCGACGAAGCCTTGGCTTCGGCGCGTCGTGCGATCGACGCCAATCCACGTCTTTCCGACGCCTATATAAATGCGGCGGCGGTTGAACTGGCGCGCGACCGCTATGATGAGGCTTTGCGTTGGGTCGATTCCTTGCTGGCCTATGCGCCTCTGCATGTCGGTGCGCTGGGCGTCAGGGCGACGATATTGCGCAGGCTGAGCAGGTTGGACGAGGCGCTGGCCGACGCTCGCCGTGCCGTCGCTGCTGCGCCCGATAATGGCGAGGCGCAGAATATCCTCGGGGAAGTCCTGCAGGCCCAGGACAAGATAGACGAGGCGCTGGCGGCGTTCGATCGCGCCGCTGGATCGCTCGGCTTTGCGCCGGAAAAGGCGCTGATCAACCGCGGCGTCCTGCTCATGGAGCAAGGCGACAAGGACGCCGCGAAACAGGCCTTCGACGACGTGCTGAAGCAGTTTCCGCGATCCGCCTCGGCATGGTTCAACATGGCGGATCTGCATCGTTTCACGCCGGGCGATCCTGGCCTTGCGGCAATGGAGGCGCTGATCGGGCCTGGCGGGTTGCAGACGGAGTCCGACCGCACAGCGTTGTATTTCGCGATCGGCAAAGCATGGATGGACATCGGCGATGCCGAACGGGCCTTTACCTATCTCGACGAGGGCAATCGCCGGAAACGGTCGACATTCGCCTATGATGCGGCCGCCGTCGACCGCTGGTTTTCGGACATCATCGCGGCCTTTCCCGCCGAGCTGATCAGTCGGCCGGCGATAGCCTTGCCGGAAAGCGATCTGACGGTTTTCGTCGTTGGCATGCCGCGATCGGGAACCACGTTGGTGGAGCAGGTCCTGGCGTCGCATCCTGCCGTCTTCGGCGCGGGCGAACTGTCGACGCTGCAATCACTGGTCAACCAGGCCGGTGGCGTTCCAGCGGTGGCGCAGAAGTTATCCCCGGAGAACGAAGCCTTGCTGGGTCGCCAGTATCTCGACGCGGTGAGACCGATGGCCGGTTCCCATCGGCGGTTGATCGATAAAATGCCTTCGAACTTTCTTTTTGCGGGCCTGATCGCCCGCATCCTGCCCGAAGCACGCATCATCCATGTGCGCCGCGATCCTGTGGACACCTGCCTCTCCTGTTATACCAAGCTGTTCACCCGCGAGCAGCTCTTCAGCTATGATCAGGCCGAGCTGGCGGCCTTCTACCGCAACTACGAACGTCTGATGGATCATTGGCGCGCCATATTGCCGGCTGATCGCCTGATCGAGGTTCGCTATGAGGATGTGGTCGGCGACATTGAAACCGAAGCCCGTCGCCTGACGGACTTTTGCGGGCTCAACTGGGATCCTGCCTGCGTCGAGTTCCACAAGACGTCGCGCACGATACGAACTGCAAGCCTCAATCAGGTTCGCAGCCCGCTCTACTCCAGCAGCATCAATCGCTGGCGTGCTTATGCGCCCCACCTCGGGCCGCTGCTGGCGGGGCTCGGCGTCGATCCGGCCGCTGCGCCGGCAGATTCGGCTGAGGCCGCTGCTGCGAGCCCGGGCAAGCGAACTGGCAAGGCCGGCGCCAGGCGCGGCGTAAAGCCGACGGCTGCCGATTGAACGTCGCCGCCATGGACATCAGGGAGATCGAGGGCCAGGCGCGTGCGTTGCTGATGGCCGGCAGGGGAGCGGAAGTCGAGGCGATGATCCGCCCGCTCCTGGCTTCGGGTACCGGCGCGGTCGCATTATGGGCGCTGCTTGCGCAGGCCTTCCGGGTGCAGGGCCGGGTCGCAGAAGCAAAGCCCATTCAGGAAATGCTGGTGGATGCATTGCCGGGGCATCTTTCGACACGGTTCGATCTGTCGGAGACGCTGCTGCTGCTCGGCGACTTCGAGCGCGGCTGGCGGGAATATAGCTATCGCTATAGTCTGGCGCATACGGCGCGCATCGAACGCAAGGTGCAGCGCCCACGCTGGGACGGACGCCCGATTCCGGGCCAGACGCTGCTGATCCACGACGAACAGGGCTATGGCGACACCTTCCAGTTCATGCGCATGGTCGCCTGGGCGAAGCAGCGCAGCCAGGCGCATGTGGTTCTCGAAATCAATCACGACATGGCCAGCATCGCCAGCCGGATGCAGGGCTTCGACGCCATCACGCTGCGCGGCGAACTTCCCCCGCCATTCCAGGTCCATTGCGAGATGATGAGCCTGCCGATGGCGATGGGTTTGCAGCTGAGCGATCTGCCGGGCGATCCCATGCCATATCTTGCGGCTTTGCCCGAGCGGCGGGAGATATGGCGCAAGCGGCTTGCACCCTATGAGGGGCTGAAGGTTGCCTTTCTCTGGGCAGGGCGGCCCACGCATCTGAACGACGCCAACCGCTCCATGTCGCTGGCCACGCTGGCGCCGCTGGCACAGGAGGGCGTGACGTTCTTTGCGATCCAGAAAGGGCCGACCGAAGGCGATGCGCTGACCCCACCGCCCGGCATGAATATCGTCAGCCTGAGCCCCGACATCGGCGATTTCGAGGACACTGCGGCCATCCTTTCCGAGGTGGACCTGCTGATCTCGATCGACAGTTCGCCAGTCCATCTTGCCGGGGCGCTCGGCCGCCCGGCGTGGGTGATGCTGCCACTTCTTCCCGACTGGCGCTGGTTGCAGGAGCGTGAAGACACGCCATGGTATCCATCGGTTCGGCTTTTCCGCCAAACCGAATGGGGACGTTGGGATCAGGTCGTCGAACGGGTCGCGGCGGCTTTGGCGGAGCGGCGGGCCCAAGGCTGACCGGTGAAAGGTCGATAGCTGCGACCATGCTCCCACCGATGAGGTGGGCATCAGCCTTTACGTGGTACTACGGCATCGTTGACGACACGTTTTGTTGAGATAAGGCGACGACCGTCGCTCAATAAAGACGACGTGGGATGGGGATGCGCGGCAGGGGGGGGCAGGAAATCCGGTGAGCGTTGGCGGCAGGGCTGATGGGAAGTTTTAACTCTTCCCGGCCTAGCTGTTGCCGATCGCACCGGTCTGAAACGACCATAACTGCGGCGTAATAGATAGGGCGGCAATGGCGCATATACATTATAACCGGGCGATCCTGGCAGGTTCTTCGCTGGCAGTGATCGGCCTTGCGCTTGTCGCGACATCGCCGCTGCAGGCCCAGAATGTGACCATCACCGGCACGACTGTCGGACAGCAGGACGTGACCGGGACGATCGGCCAGTTCGTGGTCACCAACACGGGCACGATCACCGGCGGGGTTACCGCCGTCGACATCGATTCCGCCGGGTCTGTAGGCACCCTCACCAACAGCGGTACGCTGTCAGGCCTCACCAACGGCCTGAGCAATAATGGCAGCATCGGTTTGCTGTCGAACAGCGGTCTGATCCGCGGCGCGCAAAAGGGTCTCGGCAACCAGAGCACGATCACCAATATCGTCAACACATCGACGGGTACGATCCTGGGCGGGACTGCAGCGGGGCTGCAGAACGACACCTCGATGGGCACGGTGACCAATGCCGGTCTGATTTCCTCGGGATCTGCGGGCTTCGCCAATTATGGCACGCTGGGCCTTCTGGCCAACAGCGGCAGCATCAACGGTGGTCCGCAGGGTATTTATCTCGACGGCAATTCGAACACCGGCACGATCAATAACAGCGGTACGATCACTTCGGGTCAGACCGCCGTTCAGGTGAGTGGTACGCTTTCCTCTCTGATCAACAGCGGTTTCATCGGCAACGCCACGAACGGCATCAACCTGGCGGGCACGCTGGGGACGCTTGTCAACGAGGCGGGCGGTACGATCAGCGGCGTCAATGCGATTTACATATCGGGCAGCCTTGGTGGTTTCAGCAACAGTGGCGTGGTCAGGGGGAGGATCGACAATCAGTCGGCAAATGATCTGACGATCACCGGCGGCGCGACAGGCACCATTGGCACCCTGACCGGTACGTCAGGCATCGGCACCATCAACAACACGCTCAGCAATCTCATCTTTGCATCGGGCAATCTGCTGCTCAACGACCGGATCATTGCCACCGGCCGCACCGTCAGCAACACGGGCGCAAACCTGTCGCTCACCAGCAATATCAGCATCACCGGCAACTATAGCCAGACGGCAGGCACGCTGAATCTGAATCCCGGCACCAGCAGCCTGATCGTCAGCGGCGCAGCAAACATCACCGGGGGAACGATCGCCGGGAGCTTGTCCAGCACCGGCAATTTTCTCCATGGCAGCTATACGCTCGTCAGCGGCTCCAGCCTCAATCTGACCGGCGCCACTGTCTCGATCAACAGTATCACCGGTCTGGCTCGATCCAGCAGCACGGTCGGGAACGCCCTGCTGCTGTCGATCGCCAACGACTATGTCGGCGGCACGCTGGCGACGCTCAACAACGCCGCTGCGCTGACGAGCAGTGCCACCGGTCTGTACGTCGCCACGACCGGCAGCATCGGCACGGTCACCAATAGCGGTACGTTCGGCGGCGCTCAGTTCGGGGTCAACAATCGCGGCACGATCGGCACGCTGGCCAATAACGGCCTGATCACCAACGCGAACTTCACCGCCTTGTGGAATCAGGGCAGCATCGGTCAGCTGACCAACACCGGCACGATCAGCAACAGCAGCTGGGCGATCCTCAACAGCGGCACCATATCGACGCTGACCAACAGCGGCATCATCAATGGCGCCGGCATTGGGGTCCAGAACAATAGCGTCATCACTGTCGTCAACAACAGCGGCACGCTGTCGGGCGGCAGCAATGCCCTTTCCGGCACCTTTGGCACGGTCATCAACAGCGGTGTTATCCGTGGCAACATCAACCGGTTTGGCGGCTCGATCGGTACGATCATCGGCGGCAGCGACGGCACCATCGGCACCTTTACCGGCCTCAACAGCGGCACCCAGGGTACGATCGGCGCGAGCGGCAATCTGACCTTCGCCTCGGGCGCGCTGCTGCTCAACAATTCGATCGCCGCCGCCGGCATTGCCGCGAGCGCGCTGACCGTCAGCAATACGGGCGCCGACATCACGCTCTCGACGATCGTCAACGTCAACGCCAATTTCAACCAGACTGCGGGTACGCTGAACCTTGGCACCACGGGCCAGCTCGCCGTCACGCAGGCCGCCAGCATCACCGGCGGCACCGTGGTCGCCAATGCCAGCGGGATAGCGGCGAACACAACCTATCTGAGGGGCGCTACGGCGCGCACCCTGGTGACGGGGGGCAGCGGGTCCAGCTATACCGGCACCAGCCTTTCGATCAGCAGTGGCATCGCAGGCCTTTCATTCTCGCCGACGGCCAGCGGCAATGATCTGCTGCTTGCGGTCAACAATGATTATATCGGCGACACGCAGGTTTCGATCAGCAACGCCGACACGATCAGCGGCGTGGAAACTCCTTTCTATGTCGCCAGCTCCGGCAGCATCGGGACGTTCACCAACAGCGGCACGCTGACAGGCCTCAGCAACGGCCTGAGCAACAATGGCAGCATCGGTTCCCTGTCGAACAGCGGCCTGATCAGCGGCGCGCAAAAGGGTCTCGGCAACCAGAGCACGATCACCAATATCGTCAACACATCGACGGGTACGATCCTGGGCGGGACTGCAGCGGGGCTGCAGAACGACACCTCGATGGGCACGGTGACCAATGCCGGTCTGATTTCCTCGGGATCTGCGGGCTTCGCCAATTATGGCACGCTGGGCCTTCTGGCCAACAGCGGCAGCATCAACGGTGGTCCGCAGGGTATTTATCTCGACGGCAATTCGAACACCGGCACGATCAATAACAGCGGTACGATCACTTCGGGTCAGACCGCCGTTCAGGTGAGTGGTACGCTTTCCTCTCTGATCAACAGCGGTTTCATCGGCAACGCCACGAACGGCATCAACCTGGCGGGCACGCTGGGGACGCTTGTCAACGAGGCGGGCGGTACGATCAGCGGCGTCAATGCGATTTACATATCGGGCAGCCTTGGTGGTTTCAGCAACAGTGGCGTGGTCAGGGGGAGGATCGACAATCAGTCGGCAAATGATCTGACGATCACCGGCGGCGCGACAGGCACCATTGGCACCCTGACCGGTACGTCAGGCATCGGCACCATCAACAACACGCTCAGCAATCTCATCTTTGCATCGGGCAATCTGCTGCTCAACGACCGGATCATTGCCACCGGCCGCACCGTCAGCAACACGGGCGCAAACCTGTCGCTCACCAGCAATATCAGCATCACCGGCAACTATAGCCAGACGGCAGGCACGCTGAATCTGAATCCCGGCACCAGCAGCCTGATCGTCAGCGGCGCAGCAAACATTACCGGCGGAACGATCGCCGGGAGCTTGTCCAGCACCGGCAATTTTCTTCAGGGCAGCTATACGCTCGTCAGCGCCTCCAGCCTCAATCTGACCGGCGCGACCGTATCCATCAACAGCATCACCGGTCTGGATCGATCCAGCAGCACGGTCGGGAACGCCCTGCTGCTGTCGATCAACAACGACTATGTCGGCGGCACGCTGGCAACGCTCAACAACGCCGCGACGCTGACGAGCAGCGCCACCGGTCTGTACGTCGCCACGACCGGCAGCATCGGCACGGTCACCAACAGCGGCACGTTCGGCGGCGCTCAGTTCGGCGTCAACAATCGCGGCACGATCGGCAGGCTGGTCAATAACGGCCTGATCACCAACGCGAACTTCACCGCCTTGTGGAATCAGGGCAGCATCGGTCAGCTGACCAACACCGGCACGATCAGCAACAGCAGCTGGGCGATCCTCAACAGCGGCACCATATCGACGCTGACCAACAGCGGCGTTATCGATGGCGCCGGAAATGCGGTCCAGAACAACAGCGTCATCACCGTCGTCAACAACAGTGGCACGATGTCGGGCGGCAGCAATGTCCTTGCCGGCTCCTTTGACACGATCATCAACAGCGGTGTGATCCGTGGCGACATCAACCGGTTTGGCGGCTCGATTGGTACGATCATCGGCGGCAGCGGCGGCACCATCGGCACCTTTACCGGCTTCAACAGCGGCACCCAGGGCACGATCGGCGCGAGCGGCAATCTGACCTTTGCCTCGGGCGCGCTGCTGCTCAATAATTCGATCGCCGCCGTCGGCATTGCCGCGAGCGCGCTGACCGTCAGCAATACGGGCGCCGACATCACGCTCTCGACGATCGTCAACGTCAACGCCAATTTCAACCAGACTGCGGGTACGCTGAACCTTGGCACCATGGGCCAGCTCGCCGTCACGCAGGCCGCCAGCATCACCGGCGGCACCGTGGCCTTCGGTGGCCTCTCCTCCACCGCCAACTATACTGCTGGTTCCACCATCGGGACGCTGATCGTCGGTGGTGCCGGCTCGAACTATGCTGGCGCAACCATCAGCGTCGATGGCGTTTCGGGGCTTGCCGCGGCTGCGGCAACCAGCGGCACCAATCTGGTGCTGGGGGTCGGCAACCATTATGTCGGTGGTACGCTTGGCACGCTCAACAATTCGGGTAGCATCAGCGACGTCAGCTACGCGGCCTATGTTGCCGCGACTGGCAGTCTGGGAACGCTTGTCAACAGCGGCACGCTGGCTGGCTCGATCGCCGCGATCTATAATGCCGGCGTGCTCGGTCCGATCGTCAATACCGGCGTAATCGCGGGCGACATCGAAAATGCTTCGTCGTCCGAACTGCGCATCACCGGTGGCAGCGGCAGCATCTTCGGTACGCTCACCGGCTTTGGCGCCGACAGCCAGGGAACCGTGACCAACACCGCCAGCGATGTTGTGCTGACCGGCAATCTCCTGCTCGACAACGTCTTCAATCTCGGCGCGCAGAGGATCGTGGCCGATGGGGCGACGCTCAGGCTGGACGACGTCGTCCGCGTGAACGGCAGCTACACCCAGACGGGCGGTATGCTGGTGATCGGTGTTACGTCGAGCGCGGTTTATGGACAGTTGCAGGTCAGCGGGTCGGCGAACCTGGCGGATGCCACCGTCAGGATGGTGACGCTGGGTAGCGGGACCATCGCAGCGGGCGACGTCTATACGGTCGTGACTGCTGGCGGTACCCTTACCTACAGCAATCTGACAGCGTCCGTGACGGGGCTGCGGGGCAGTTTCTCGACCGTCTCGGCCAATGGCGAAACCGGTCTGCAGCTGGCGTTGAATTCACCGCCGCCACCGCCGCCGCCGCCGCCGGTCTCGCCGCCACCGCCGCCGCCGCCACCGCCGGTCTCGCCGCCACCGCCGCCGCCGCCACCGCCGGTCTCGCCGCCACCGCCGCCACCGCCGGTCTCGCCGCCACCGCCGGTCTCGCCGCCACCGCCGCCACCGCCGGTCTCGCCGCCGCCGCCACCGCCGCCGCCGCCGGTTTCACCGCCACCGCCGCCGCCACCGCCGCCACCGCCGGTTTCGCCGCCGCCGCCGTCCAGCACCTTCACCTCTAACGGGGTGCAGGCAGGTGGTGCCGGCGTGGGAACCGGGGCTGCGCTCGATGCGATCGCGGATACTGGCGGCGCTGGCGCAACGCAGGTCATAACCCAGGTCTTGTTGCCGCTCGCGGTGCTGACACCGGACCAGCAGCAGCGTGGCATCGTTCAGCTCGCGCCTTCGCAGCTGACGCCGCAGGTCATTGCCGTCGCGGTGTCACCCGCGGTGAACGCGGTCGTGCAACATCAGGAGGTGCTGGCCGCCAATTTCAGCGGTCGTGAGGAACGGGGCATGGCAGCTGGCTCGCAGGGGCAGCGCGGATCCGTGTGGGGACAGTTCTTGCTCAACACGGCCAAGCGCGGCGACAGCGGTGGGTCCTCTCCTTATAGGGCGCACAGCTATGGCGTGATCGTCGGCGCCGACCTGATCGGTACGTCTAACCTTGTCGCCGGCGGTGCCCTGAGTTGGGTACGCAGCAGCGCAAATGGGCGTTCCGATCTTTCCGGCAGCCAGACGCGCCTGAACAGTCTGCAGGCTACGGGGTACTTCACTTGGCAGCCGGGTGAAGCCGACACCCCCGGTCTTACGATCGACGGGCAGCTGGGCTTCGGCTATAATTTCTATCGCCAAAAACGCCGGATCGATTTCCTGAGCCAGACTGCGCGCGCGTCTTTCGAAGGGCAGCAATATCTGGTGAATGTGCGCGCCAGCTACACGATCCCGCTGGGAGATACTGCATCGATCACGCCTTTTGCTGGTCTGCGCGAGGTCCATCTGAGGAATGCCGCCTATGCGGAACGCGGCGCCGGTGCCGCCAATCTGCAGGTGCGCAAGCTGAACGTGGACTCGTTCGGTCACGAAATCGGCATACAGACATCGGCGATTGTCGAATCGGCATCGGGCAGCTTCGCACCGTCGCTGAAGCTGGGTTGGGTGCATAATTATACCAATGCCCCGATCCCGCTGACCGCAGTGCTTGGTGGCGTGACCTTCACCAGCGCATCGGCGCGCGGGTCTCGCGATGGTGCGGCAGTCGGCGCTGGCCTGACGTTCACGCAATCCGACAGCTTCCGGATAGGCGTGCAATATGACGGTGAGTTCCGCCGCGCCTTCCAGAGCCATACCGCCACGGTCAAACTGAGGTACAATTTCTGATGGGTACCGGCGGCAGGATCAGGGAAACCCTGGAGTCCTGCCGCCGTGCATCGAGGTATATCCTGCAACGCTGATGTAATTGGCACATTCGGCGGGGGCGAAGCGGCCGAGGAGGCTGCGGACACCCCGCTAATGCTCCGACGGTTCGTTCAGCTGCGCGTCTCCGAAGCCGTGGAGGCCTGGAGACCTGCTCGATCGGGTCGAGACCGGGCATGGCGACAGGAAGAAGATCTGTATGCTGGCCTGCCGCGCAGCAGTTCTCAGTTCGCGGCTGTCCTTGTGGCTGCCGAGATTGCCGATGCCCGCAATTGTCGTGAACGACTCGCAAGAGGTGGTACGTTTCGCCGATGTCGGCTCCGATGAGCTGAGGACGCTCCGGATAGCGGATAGAATGCGGCGATTGATTGGAAATGCGCGCTCGACGTGGCGCTGGCCGAGGGCGTAACGAGCATATGGCGGGGCAAGGCCGGTCCGGATGCGGAGATTGCGGTTTGAACGCTTCGGTCTTCGATACGCATTTTGCTGCGGCACCACCCGAAGTGCGAGAGCGCCTCGATAGGATCGCGGCCGAGGTGGAAGGCCGCGTTCCTTTGGCTGTTCGCTGTATCGCCTATCGGATGCCCGCCTTCAGGATCGGTCGCACTTTTTTCTACTTCGCTGCCTTCAACAAGCACATCGGCGTTTATCCGCCGCTTCAAGGGCCGGATGTCCTGCTCACCAGCCTGGCATCCTATCGGGGCCCTAAGGGCAGTCTCAAATTCCCCCACTCCGAACCGCTTCCGCTCGAACTCATCGGTGACGCGGCAGAACAACTGGCGGACCAGTATAAGTAATCCCGACGCACCGCGGCATTGCAGCATACGCGATCTGTTCCGCTCCGCCCTATGCTCGAGCCCTGATGAACCGGGGCGTTTCATCCCCGTCCATCCCCCTCACCGCAGCAATTCCCCGGCGATGATCACCTTGCGGATCTCGGTCGTTCCCGCGCCGATCTCGAGCAGTTTCGAGGCGCGGTAGAGCCGGTTGATCTCGGACTCGCGCATATAGCCGGTGCCGCCGAAGATCTGGACGGCGTCCGACACGACGCGGGTGCATTGTTCGGCGGCGTACATGATCGCGGCGGCGGTCAGCTTGTGGATTTCGCCGCGCCCGCCCGCGCCATGGTCCAGCGCATTGGCCTCGGCCAGGGTGCGATAGCAGAAGGTCTTCATCGTCTCGACGGCGACATACATCTCGGCGAGCTTGCCCTGAACGAGCTGGAAATCGCCGATCGGCCGGTTGAACTGGGTCCGCGTCTTCGCATAGTCGATCGCAAGATCGAGCGCGCGTTCGGCCATGCCGACGTTGATCATCGCGACGATCGCGCGTTCGAGGTCGAGGCCGCTCATCACGACGCCGACGCCCTTGTTTTCGGTACCGACCAGATTGGCGGCCGGCACGACGCAATCGTCGAACAGCAGCTCTGCCGTCGTCGACCCCCGAAAGCCCATCTTGTCGAGCTTCTGGGCAACCTTGAAACCGGGGAAGTCCTTCTCGACGATGAAGGCCGAAATGCCTTTCGCGCCCGCCGCGCGATCGGTCTTGGCATAGACCAGGATGACATCGGCAACGGGGCCATTGGTGATGTACAGCTTGCGACCGTTGAGGATGTAAGTGTCGCCCTCGCGCCGCGCGGTGGTCGCCATCGATCCGAGCGCATCCGAACCGGCGCCGGGCTCTGTGAGGCCCAGGCAACCGATCATGCTGCCGTCGCACAGGCCCGGCAGATAGCGCGCGCGGATATCCGCAGAGGCATTGCGCGCGATATTGTTGAGGCAGAGATTCTCATGCGCGACATAGCTCAGCGCGATCGAGTGGTTCCAGCGCGCAAGCCCCTGGGCGATCAGGCCCGATGTGAAGAAGTCGCTGCCGGCCCCGCCCTCTTCGGGAGAGACGGTGACGCCGAGAAAGCCCATCGTCCCGAGGCGGGGCATGACATGCTCGGGCCACCACTCCTCATTGTCCATCCGCGACTGGAGTGGCCAGAGTTCATCCTGCGCAAAGCCGCTCGCGAGATCGAGGATCTCCTGCTGCTCCGGGGTGAGGCCGAAGCTGGTTTGCGGGACATTGGGGAGGGCGGGGGCATTCATGACGATGCTCATCCTTGCTGATATGTCGACGACCGACGGTCGAAGGCCGGCGGCAGAATTCGAGTGGGGCTGCTCAGGCGCATCATGCACCTTTCCAGTCGGGTTTGCGCTTTTCGGCGAAGGCGCGCGGCCCTTCCTGCGCATCCTGGCTGCGATAGGCGGTTTCCCAGGCGTGGCGCGCTGCCCGGAGCGCGGCCGTCTTGCCCATCTCGGTCGCCAGATGGACGGTTTCCTTGCCGGCCAGGACCGACAGCGGGGCGTTCGCTGCGATCGTGCGGGCCAGGGTCAGCGCTTCCTCGATCAGCCGGCCTGGTTCCGCGACCCGGTTGACCAGCCCGATCTCATAGGCGCGCTGCGCGGTGATCGGTTCGCCCGTCAGGACGACCTCCATGAAGATCCGCTGCGGGATCATGTGGATCAGCGGCGCCGCCCAGGGCGAGCCGCGTCCGACCTTGGCCTCGGTGATCGCAAAGCGCGCATGGGTCGATGCGACGCACAGGTCGCAGGCCTGCGCGATCAGCCAGCCGCCGGCATAGGCGACGCCGTTGACCGCCGCGATCGTCGGCTTCGTCACGGTCAGGTTGTCGCCGGGCACTGGAAACATCGATGGCGGCGGAACGACCAGCTTGAGCTCTGCCATCTCCTTCAGGTCGCCGCCCGCGCAGAAGGCCTTGTCGCCGGTCGCGGTCAGGATCGCAACCTTCAGCGCAGGGTCCCGCTCGAAGCGCTCCCAGCCCGCGAACAGGCCCTCACGGACCTCGCGACCCAGCGCGTTGCGCGCCTCGGGCCGGTCGATGGTGAGGATCGCGATGCCGGGTTCGGGCACGTCGAAGCGGACGGCGTCGGTCATTCAATATCCCCTCGTCATAAGCGCATGCGCATCGCGTTCGAGGCTTTCCCGAAAATCGGGATGGGCGATTGCGATCAGGCGCCGCGCGCGTTCGGCGAGCGAGGCTCCCTTCAGTTCGGCTGCGCCATGTTCGGTGACGATGATGTCGGTCTCGCTGCGCGCCGTGGTCACCGGCCCCGACAGGGCCATGACGATCCGGCTCGCGGCACCACCCTGCGCGGTCGACGGCAGGGCAATGATCGACCGGCCGCCGCGCGACCGGCTCGCGCCGCGCACATAGTCGACCTGACCGCCGGTGCCGCCCATATAGGCGCCGCCGATCGCCTCGGCGTTGATCTGCCCGGTGAGGTCGACCTCGATGGCCGAATTGATCGAGACCAGTTTGGGCAGGGCGCTCAATATCGCATCGCCATGGGTGATCTCCGACCCGCACAGCCGCACGGCCGGGTTCTCGTGGACGAAATCATAGAGGCGGCGGGTGCCGATGAAGGCGCCGGTGATCGATATGCCACGGTCGACCGTCTTGGTGGCGTTGGTGATCGCGCCGGCTTCGACGAGATCGACGAAGGCGTCGCCGATCATGCCCGTGTGGATACCCAGATCGCGCCGATCGACCAGCAACTGCGCGATGGCGTCGGGCACGGCACCGATGCCGAACTGCAGGATCGACCCGTCCTCGATATAGGCGGCGCACAAGGCCGCGGTCGCCCGGTCGGCGTCGCCGATGCGCGCGGGTGGAACACTGACCAGCGGGCGGTCGCTGGGCACGACATAGTCGATCTCGGACGCGTGCAGCAGGTGATCGCACGGCACATAGGGCACCTGCGCATTGACTTCGGCGATCACGACCCGCGCCTCGGCGACCGCCTTGCGGACATAGTCGTTGATCACGCCATAGCTGTGATAGCCCTTGGCATCGGCCGGGCTGACCTGGACGAAAGCGACGTCGCAGCCGATCAGGCCCTGGCTGATCATGGTGCCGATCTGGCCGACATGGCAGGGAATGATGTCCAGCACGCCGGCCTTGGACAGGCTGCGCAGCGAGCCGAGCGCTCCCATGCTCGAAAAGCGGATATGGTCGGCATGCTCGGGCTTGATGACGCCCGAGAAGCTCGACCCGGCAAAGGCGGACAGGGGGCCGAGCGCCGCGCGCTGGTCGAGAAGCGCCTCTATCAGCGTCAGCGGCTCCCCGCAGGCCTGGCCCCAGACGATGGCATCGCCGGGCTTGATGATGCCGCTGAAATCCAGCGCATCGGGTTCGATCGTCCGGGTCATGCGATGCTACTCATCGATCTTGAAATAGTCGGGTTTGGCGATGGTCCATTGATCGCCCCAGATCTGGTTGCCGCCGTCGACATGGACGACTTCGCCGGTCATGAAGGACCCGCCCCGTCCGCCGACCATGCAGACCGCGTCCGCGATCTCCTCGGCCTGGCCGAAGCGCTTCATGACGTTGGTCTGGATCATGGCCTTTACCGCCGCGGGGTCATAGGCGTTCATGCCGCTCGTCGAGATCAGGCCCGGCGCCACGCAGTTGACCCGGATGTTCAGCGGCGCCCACTCGATTGCCACCGTCTTCGACAATGCGATGACGCCTGCACGCGCCGCCGCCGTATGCGCGACGCCCGGCATGCCGCGTCCGGCCACCGCGACGACGTTGACGATCGACCCCGGCCTCTCCGCATCGCGCCACTGCCGCGCGGCCGCCTGCATCATGTGCCATGTGCCCATCAGATTGGTGTCGATGACGGCGTTGAAACCCTTGGGCGCGATGTCGATCGCTGCACTGGGAAACTGGCCGCCGGCATTGTTCACCAGCAGATCCAGGCCGCCGAAGCGGTCCTGAACCGCCGCGAACAGTTGCGCGACCGCGTCCGGGTCGCGGATGTTTACCGGATGCACCATCAGCTCGGCCGAGTAGCGCGCGAGCGACGCGGCGGTCTCTTCGAGCTTGTCCTGTTTGCGGCCGCAGAGGACGACCTGGCCGCCCAGGCGCGCAACCCAATGCGCGATCGCGCGGCCCAGCCCCGATCCGGCCCCCGAAACGACCACCCTCTGTCCGTCGAAATAGCCGTCGCGGAGGGCGGGCGCGGCCGCCGCCAGTTGATCGTCGGTTCTGCCGTAAGCCGTCATATCTTGCGG
Source organism: Rhizorhabdus phycosphaerae (assembly GCF_011044255.1). Lineage (NCBI taxonomy): Bacteria > Pseudomonadati > Pseudomonadota > Alphaproteobacteria > Sphingomonadales > Rhizorhabdaceae > Rhizorhabdus > Rhizorhabdus phycosphaerae. The sequence continues at coordinate 2,173,346 of NZ_CP049107.1, read as the reverse complement.
TCCCGCCCTTCCCAGTAGGGACGCCGCAACTCGCGCTTCAATATCTTGTTCGCCGGCGTCAGCGGGAAGTCGCCATCCCAGAAGGTGATGCTGCGCGGCACCTTGTAGCGTGCGATCAGCCCGCGACAGTGGTCGATCAGCTCTTCCTCGCTCGCCTGGACATCGTCGTGCAGGCGGACGATCGCGTGGACGGCCTCGCCCCATTTCTCGCTCGGGATGCCGATGACCGCGCATTGTCGGACGGCCTGGTGCAAGGCGAGCGCATTCTCGACCTCCTGCGAATAAACATTCTCTCCGCCCGAAATGATCATGTCCTTCACGCGGTCGACGACATAGACGAAGCCTTCCTCGTCCATCCGGCCGCCGTCGCCGGTGTGCATCCATCCGCCGCGCAAAGCGGCGGCCGTCTCCTCCGGGCGGCGCCAATAGCCCAGCATCATATTCTCGCCCCGGACGGCGATCTCGCCGACCTCGCCGCGCGGAACTTCGTTGTCGTCCTCGTCGACGATCCTGATCTGTACGCCGACGGCCGCGCGTCCGGCCGCGCGATAGACGCCGCGCTTCCGATAGTCGCCGCGCAGAGCGTAGTCGGGCAGGATCGCGCACACCGGGGAGAGTTCGGTCATGCCATAAGCCTGGACGAAGCGGGCGCCCGGAAAGGCTTTCACGGCGCGGTCGAGCAAAGTCTCGGTGATGGGCGATGCGCCATAGAGGAGCGTGGTGAAGCTCGACGTGTCGGTCTTGGCGAAGTCCGCGTGCTCGATCAGCATCTGGATCACGGCCGGGACAAGCAGGCTTTCGGTCGCACGGTGCGTCTCGATCAGCCGCAGCGCCTCGGCCGGCTCGAACTGCGGCATTATTATCGCGGTGCCGCCGCTGCCCATCAGCGACAGGCTGGGCCAGGTGCCGGCGGCGTGGAACATCGGGCCATTGAGAAGATAGCGGGCGCTCTCGCCGAAAAGCCCTTCAGCCCAGCACATCATCGCATCGCTGATGACGTTGCGATGGCTCAGCATCGCCGCCTTGGAGCGACCGGTCGTGCCGCCGGTATAGCCGAGCTGGTAAAGATCGTCGCCGCCGCGCCCTGCATCCTCGCCGGGTCCGTGTTCGGCAATCAGCGCCTCATAATGGGGAAGGCCGTTGTGGCTGTTCCCGATCGCGATCATCCGCAGCGACGGCCGGCCGGCATGGAGCTGCCGCGCGGTGTCGAACATGCGGTCGTCCACGAACAGCAGGTCGGGTTCGCAGTCCTCTATACCGTCGGCCAGTTCGGCGACCGACCAGCGCCAGTTCAGCGGCACCACCACCCCGCCCGCGCGGGGGATCGCCGCGAGCAGCTCGAAATAGCGGTCGTTGGTAAGTGCCAGAACGGCCACGCGATCGCCATTGCGCACGCCCATCGCGCGCATCGCTGCGGCCATGCGCGCGACGCGGTCGTACAGTTCGCTCCAGCTGCGATGTCGGTCGCCGTCCAGCGTGGCAGGGTGGCGCGGACGAACCTGCGCCGTCCGCGCGAGCATCGCGCTGACGCCGATCGACGGGCGCGGGGGGATGCCATGGTCAAAATCCGACATTGTCGCCTCCCTTCAGCGCGAGCATCTCGCGCGCCTCGGCCGCCGTCGCGACCTCGAGTCCCAGGCCTTCGAGGATCTGGCGAACCTTGATGACCTGGCTGGCGTTCGATTCAGCGAGTTTGCCGGGGCCGATCCACAGATTGTCTTCCAGGCCCACGCGGACATTCCCGCCCATCGCGGCCGCCATCGCCGCGATCGGCATCTGCGATCGTCCGGCACCGAGCACCGACCAGCGATACTGATCGCCGAACAACCGGTCGGCGGTGCGCTTCATGTGCATGACGTCGTCGGCATGGCTGCCGATGCCGCCGAGCAGCCCGAAGCAGGTCTGGATGAACAGCGGCGCCTTTACGAGGCCGCGCTTCCAGAAATGATGGAGGTTGTAGAGGTGGCTGGTGTCGTAGCACTCGAACTCATAGCGCGCGCCCGTCTCGTTGATCGCGCGCAGCGCATATTCGATGTCCTTGAAGCTGTTCCGGAACACGAGATCGCGGGAGTTTTCGAGCATCTCCCGCTCCCAGTCATGTTCGAAGCTGTCGAACCGGTCGAGCATCGGGAACAGTCCGAAATTCATCGACCCCATGTTGAGCGACGCGATCTCCGGGGCCCAGCGCACGGCGGGCGCGATGCGCTCCTCGATCGGCATGAAGGGTGATCCGCCCGTCGTCAGATTCACGACGACGTCGCAGCGTTGCTTGATCACCCGCAGAAAGGGTTCGAACGCCTCCGGCGTCTGGTCCGGCCGCCCGTCCTTCTCATTCCGGGCGTGAAGGTGGACGATCGAGGCGCCTGCCTCCGCCGCGCCGATCGCCGCCTCCGCGATTTCCTCTGCGGTGACCGGAAGGTGGGGCGACATCGATGGCGTGTGGATCGACCCCGTGACCGCGCATGTGACGATCACCTTGCGCGCCTGAGAGCGTGGCACTGCTTCTCTCCCTACCGATATCGTTTCCGGTTGACGCAAAGATGAACGACATTCATTATAGTGTCAACGCGCTTCACGAGAATGGCGCAGGCCCGGGGGAGAACGCCGCACATGCCCAGAATCGCTGCGGAGAAGATGGAGGCCAGGCGCGAGTCGATCGTGCTCGCCGCGCGATCCATATTCGTGGCCAAGGGCTATGCCGCCGCCACTGTCACCGATATCGCCCAGGCGGCGGGCATCTCCGACGGGCTGCTGTACCGCTATTTCGGCGGCAAGCGCGAACTGCTGATGGAGGTGTTGGAGGTCTTCTACACCGACATCATCGCGGGCACCGAGCGAGCGATCGGCGAGGAGCCGACTTTCCAGCGCAAACTCGAGGTTCTGGTGCGCAGGCACCTGCAGGCCTTCGCCGACGACCCCGATCTATGCCGCCTCTTCATCAGCGAGGTCAGAACGCTCGACGACTATGTCGGCTCGACGACGCAGGAGCTGAACCGCCGCTATACCCATATCCTGACCGACCTCATCGCCTGGGGGCAGGAGCGCGGCTTCATCGCTCCCGACACCGACCCTCGGCTGGCCCGCGACTTCCTGTTCGGCGGGATCGAACATCTGGCCTGGCGTGAGATCGCCAGTGGCAGGACGATCGACGTCGCTCATCGCACCGCTCAGGTCGTCCGGCTGCTGATGGCCGGTCTCAGAGGAGGAGAGATCGCATGACGGCCCGCCCTTTCACGTCGGTACTCGTCGCCAATCGGGGCGAGATCGCCGTACGGATCCTCAGGACCGTTCAGGCGCTGGGGATGGAGGGCATGGTCGTCTATCACGCGGCCGACGCCGGTTCGCCCGCCGTGCGAATGGCGGACCGGGCGATCGAGATCAGCGGCGCCACGCCGGTCGCAGCCTATCTCGATGCGGCGCAGATCGTGGCCAAGGCCAGCGCGGCGGGGGCGCAGGCGATCCACCCCGGCTATGGCTTTCTTTCGGAGAATGCGGAGTTCGCCAAGGCCGTCGCCGAAGCCGGCATGGTCTTCGTCGGCCCGACGCCTGAGGCGATCGAGCTGATGGGCGACAAGGTCCGGGCGCGCAACTTCGTCGAAGCGCGGGGCTTTCCCGTGGCGCCCTCGGCGATCGAGGATGACGATCCTGTCAGTTTCGTCGACCGCGCGAGAGCGGTTGGGGCGCCGTTGCTGATCAAGCCGTCGGCCGGTGGCGGCGGCAAGGGTATGCGGATCGTGCGCGATCTCGCCCTGCTCGACGAGGAGATCGAGCGGGGCCGTTCGGAGGGGCTCCGCTATTTCGGCGACGGCCGGCTCTATGCCGAACGCTATGTCGAGCGTCCCCGGCACATCGAGGTCCAGGTGCTGGGCGATGCCCATGGCAATGTCGTCCACCTGTTTGAACGCGAATGTTCGATCCAGCGACGGTTCCAGAAGGTCGTCGAGGAAAGCCCCTCGCCGGGGCTGACGCCCGAGGAGCGGACGCAAATCTGCGATGTGGCCGCCGGGATCGCGCGCGCGGCGAACTATCGCAATGCCGGTACGGTCGAGTTCATCTACGGCGCAGGCGAGTTCTACTTCCTCGAGATGAACACGCGGCTTCAGGTCGAGCATCCGGTAACCGAGGAGGTGACAGGGATCGACCTCGTCGCGGAGCAGCTTCGGATCGCGAAAGGCGAACCCCTTGGTTACGGGCAGGACGAAATATGCGTCCGCGGTCATGCGATCGAGGTTCGCCTCTATGCCGAGGACTCGGCGCGCGACTTTTCGCCGACGACGGGGCCGATCCTTGCCTATCGACCGCCGCAAGGAATCCGCGTCGATTCCGGCGTGGCCGAAGGGGGGGCGGTGACCGCCAATTTCGATCCGATGCTGGCGAAAGTCATCGTCCATGGCGACAGCCGGGAGCAGGCGATCGAGCGGGCGAAGCAGGCTCTCGCCGACTTCGTCCTGCTCGGCTGCAAGACCAATGCGGGCTTCCTCCAGCGGCTGCTGGCAGACCCGGATTTTGCGGCGGGCGACATGCACACCGGCTCGATCGCCGAGAAGCCCTGGCTGGCGCAGGAGCCGGAGCTCGACCAGCAGCGCTTGATTGAACTTCTGGGGGCAGCGGCATTGCTGCTGGTCCCGGTGCGCACTGCGGCCGACGCGGTGTCGCTGCAGCATGCAGCAATGGGGGCCTGGCGGAACTGAGATGCAGCACCATATTTCCGTCAACGACGTCCCGCACCGGATCTGGCTCGGCCGGTCTGCCGATGGCTATGTCCTGCATGCAGGCGATGCGGTCGCGCCCGTCGCGCTGCGCCATGATGCCGACGGGCAGTTCATTTTCGAGACGGGCGGACGGCAGGTGCCGATGGTCATCGCCGTCGATGGCGACGTCGTCCACATCCACCTGGATGGCGAGGCCTATCGTCTCGCCTATACCGATGCCGCCACTTTCCATGCGGCAGCCGCCGGCGGTGCGGCCGGCGATGTCGTCAGGGCACCGATGCCCGGCGTGGTCATCGCAAGCCCGGTCGCAGCGGGCGACGCCGTCGCCGCCGGCGACACGCTGATCGTCATCGAGAGCATGAAACTGGAAACGGCGATCAAGGCACCCCGCGCCGGCACTGTCGAGACCGTGTCTTTCACGCTCGGGCAGACGTTCGATCGCGATGCCATATTGGTCAAGCTGGTGTCGGAAGGAGAATAGCGTGGCGAGAATCCTGTCCACGATCGACACGTCTTCCGAGACATTTCGCGCCAATAGCGCCCATAACAGGGGGCTGGCCGAAGAACTGCGCAGACGCCAGCACGCCGTCCGCCGCGAACGGCCGCAACGGGACGTCGAACGGCTCGCACGGCAGAACAAGATGTATCCGCGCGATCGTCTCGAGGCGCTTCTGGACCCGGGGACGCCGTTCCTCGAATTCTCCACGCTTGCCGCCAACATGGCCTATGACGGCGAAGCGCCCGGCGCCGGCCAGATTTCCGGCATAGGCATCGTTGCGGGTCAGGAAGTCGTCATCCATGCCGACGATTCCTCGATCAAGGGTGGCGCCTGGTATCCCTTGTCGGTCAAGAAGATCGTGCGGGCACTCGACATCGCGATCGAGAATCGCCTGCCGATGATCCACCTGTGCGACAGCGCAGGCGGCTATCTGCAGCTGCAGCGCGAATTGTTCGCCGACCGCTATTATGCGGGGCGCATCTTTCGCAACCAGTCGATCCTGTCGAAGATGGGCGTGCCGCAGCTTGCGGTGGTCCTCGGCCACTGCACGGCCGGCGGTGCCTATATCCCCGCGCTCAGCGATTACAGCGTCATCGTTCGCGGGACCGGTGCGATTTTCCTCGGCGGCCCGCCGCTGGTCAAGGCTGCGACCGGGGAGGTCGTGACCGTCGAAGAACTGGGCGGTGCGGACATGCATACCACAGTGTCGGGCACGGCCGATTATCCCGCCGCCAGCGAAGCCCATGCGCTGGCCATCGCGCGGGAGATCGTCGGCAGCTGGACGCCTGCGGAAAAGACGCCGATCGACCGGATCGCACCCGAAGAGCCGCATTACGATCCCGAAGAATTGTACGGCATATTGCCGCGCGACAGCCGCACCGCCTTCGACATGCGCGAACTGATCGCGCGGATCGTCGATGGCAGCCGCTTCCACGAATATCAGCCGGCTTATGGCACGACGCTGATCTGCGGCTATGCCCGTATCTGGGGCTACAAGGTCGGCATCCTCGCCAACAACGGCGTCCTGTTCAACGACAGCTCGCTCAAGGGCGCCCATTTCATCCAGCTCTGCGACAAGAACCGGACGCCGCTCCTGTTCCTGCAGAACATCACCGGTTTCATGGTCGGCAAGGAATATGAACGGCGCGGCATTTCCAAGGATGGCGCCAAGCTGATCATGGCGGTGTCGGGCGCCAGCGTTCCCAAGTTCACCATCAACTGCAACGGGGCCTTCGGCGCGGGCGTCTATGGCATGTCGGGCCGGGCCTTCGACCCGCGTTTCCTGTTCAGCTGGCCCGGCAGCGGAACGTCGGTGATGGGCGCGGAGCAGGCCGCCAATGTCCTGTCGGAGATAAAGATCCGTCAGCTGGAGCGCGAGGGGCGGACATTGTCCGAAGCGGAGATCGCTGCCATCCGCGACCCGGTGCTCGAAGATTACAAGCGCGAGCAGAGCGCCTATTACGCGACGTCGGAACTCTGGGACGACGGGATCCTCGACCCTGTCGATACGCGCAACGCGCTGGGCATGTGCATTTCGGCGTCGCTCAACGCCCCGATCGACCCGCCCCATTATGGCGTCTTCAGGCTTTAAGGAGCGGCTCATGTCCGACGATTTTCGACTGCTTCCGAGCGACGAGTTCGCCCATACGCCGGACGCTGCGGTCAACTATAACGAGAGCATCTATACCAACGCGTTCGATCGAAAGACCGGGGTCGGCGGCTGGATGCGCGTCGGCAATCGTGTCAACGAGGGCTATGCCGAAAAGTCGGTCGTGCTTTATCTGCCCGATGGACGGATCGCCTGCGCCTTCGGCCGCCCGAGCATATCGACCAATGCAGTGTTCGACGCGGACGGCCTGAAGGTCGATATCGTCGAGCCCTTCCGCCATCTGCGGCACAGCTATGTCGGCGAGATCATGGTGCTGAGCGATCGCAACATGCTCCGCGACCCGTCGACCCTGTTCGAGAAGGCGGATCGCGCGCAGGCCGACATCGTCTGGGACCATAAATCGGCCTGGCCGCTCCATGGTGGAGAGCCGACCCGCGACGATGTGCGCACCATGTACGGCCGGGATTTCTCTCGCGGACATTTCAACCAGCACAGCGTCGTGACCGGCCATGTCGTCATCGGCGACGAGCGCTGGGAGGTGGATGGCTTCGGCTGGCGCGACCATAGCTGGGGGCCGCGCTACTGGCAGAATCTGTTCATCCACCGGCTGTTCATGGCGACCTGGCCGAGTGGCAGGGGGGCGAGCCTGCTGAAGATATTCTCCCCCGACGGCATCGGGCGATCGGAGGGTGCGCTGCTGATCGACGGCGAATATCATGATGTGATGGACCTGTCCGTCGTCACCGACTGGGACGACAACAAGGAACCCACCAGGATCGGCATCGCGGTGCGGACGGCGACCCGGTCGGAGCGCATCGACATCGAGATCGTCACCGCGGCTCCGCTGCGCAACCGGCGGAAGGACGGCGACGTCACGCTGATGTCGCGCATCGTCGAGGCCAATGCCCGCTATCGCTGGGATGGCGAGGAATGCTGGGGGATGGTCGAATATATCGAGCGGGTCGACGACGGCCGACTGGTCGGCTGGCCGATCTGATGACGGCGCAAGCGACCGAACTGCCGGCGCAGCATGCCGATCTGATCGCAGCGGTGCGACGCAGGCTAGGTAGCGGCGTCAGCGTAACCAACGTCACAATCCCGACGCTGGGGGGCATCAACCGCACGATTTTGTTCAATGTGGTCGATGGGGGAACGACCAGGCGCTACGTGTCCCGGCAGGAGACCTATGTCGATCCCGACAGCCCCTTCCTGGCGACCGGCGATCAGTTCCGGGCGATGCGGATCGCCTTCGACCATGGGTTGCCCGTGCCCGAGCCGATCTTCGAATATGATCCGGCGGACGGCATGGGAAACGGCTTCGTCACCGCCTTCGCGGCGGGCGAGACGATGCCCAAGCGCATCCAGACCGGGGCTGCTTTCGACGCGGTGCGGCCAGGGCTCGTCGCCGAAGCGGCTGACATATTGGCGCGGATTCACGCTCTCCCGTCGGAGGGCTTCGCTTTTCTCGCGCAACGGGCGGACAGCGTCGACACGGTAGCCGCGCATCGCGATCTCTATGATGGCTATCGCCAGCCCCGTCCCGCCATCGAGGCGGGGTTTCGCTGGCTGGAGCGTCATCGCCCACCCGCCGGTGATCGCGCTTTCCTGCACGGCGACTTTCGCCTCGGCAATCTGATGGTCGACGCGGCGCGGGGCATATCGGGCGTGCTCGATTGGGAGTGCGCGCATCTGGGGTCTCCGGCGGAAGATCTGGGCTGGTTCTGCACGCGATCCTGGCGCTTCGCGCGGCCCGACCTCCCCGCTGCCGGCCTGGCTTCCCGGCAGGACCTGCTCGATGCCTATCGCGCAGCGGGCGGGCGATCCTATGACGCCGACGAAATCCGCTACTGGGAAATCTTCGGCCTGGTGCGCTTTGCGGTGCTCAACATGATGCAGAATCACGGCCATGTGTCGGGGCAGCGGCGCGGGCTCGTCTATGCCGCCTGCGGGCGCAATACGGCGCTGGTCGAATATGATCTGCTGATGACGTTGGCGGGCCGCTATGAATGATGCACTGAGACCCCAGTCCCCCGACATGGCGGACATCCTCCAGACGGTGCAGGCCTTCCTCAAGGAGTGCGAGCCGCAACTCGCATCCGAAGACCGGTACAAGGCGCAGGTTGCGTCCTATCTGCTGGGGATCTGCGCGCGGGAGATCGCTTATGGTCCCTCCCGCCGGGACGGTGCCGAAGCGCTCTGTGCCGACATTCGCGCCGGCCGACGCGATGGCGACTGGGACGGCCTGCTCGATCAGCTGCTCGAGGAAGCGCGCGCTGCGGTGCAGGTGACCAAGCCCGGCCATCTTGGAGAAACGGCATGAGCGGCGTGCAACTGAGTGTCGACGAGGGCGTGGCCCGGATAGTTTTCGAGGATGAGGCCGGTCGCAACGCCGTCACGCTCGATTTCTGCCGTGCGTTCGCGCGGGCGACCCGACAGGCGGTGACCGATCCGGCCGTCAAGGTGATCCTGCTGACCGCCAAAGGCCGGTTCTTTTCGGTCGGCGGCGATCTGGCGGACATGCTCGCCCATGTCGACACGGTGCGCGACCATGTCCATGAGATGACCGACCTCTTCCATGTGGGTATCCGCCATCTGCATCATGCGCCGGTCCCGGTCGTGGTCGCGCTGCACGGCATGGCGGCGGGCGGGGGCATGAGCATCGCGCTGGCCGGCGATCTGATCATTGCCGGGCGGTCGGGCAAGTTCAACAGCGGCTATACGCGATCCGGCCTTACCCCCGACGGTGGACTGAGCTGGCTGCTGCCCCGGCTGGTGGGCCCCGTTCAGGCTTTTCGCATCATGGCGCTCAACCAGACGATCGGATCGGAGGAGGCCCTGCGGCTAGGCCTCGTCACCAAGGTCGTCGAGGATGCGGATCTCGACCAGGAGGTCGAAGCGATGGTCGCGATGCTGCGCAGCATGCCGGTGGGCGTGCTCGGTGCGCTGAAGAAGCTGACCCGCGAAGGGGGCGACAGGAGCTTCGAAGCGCAGCTCGACATCGAGGGCGACATGATCGCGCGGCGAGCGGCGAATCCCGAGACGCTGGCGATCCTGCGGTCTTTCCTTTCGGGCGGATGAGCGCCTAGCGCTGGTCTGGCCGGGCGATATGCGCGGCGAACCCCGTGCCGCCCGGAATGTCGGGCTTCAGGACCTGGCGGTCGTCATAGTCACCGCCATTTTCGCTGCGGTAGCCGATCGGGGCTGCGTCGAAGATCGACAGCAGCCGCCCGACATAATCGGCGGCCAGCATATCCGCCGCTTCTGCCGTGAGACGTGTCGTCTGGAAGGCCACCCAGGGCGCGACGACGTCGAGCCCGATATAATGCAGGATTCCGTGGTTGATCGGGAAGAGCAGGTCATCGATCGGTCCGTGAATGCCCCGCGCGCCGAACTGCGCCTCGCGCCCGCCGGTGGTGACCGCCAGCATCGCGCGACGTCCCGCGAGCAGGCCTTCGCCATAGCGCAGCCATTGCCCCGTGCCCTCCTTGGGAACGCCGATCGCGAAGCCGGTGGCGAACACCCGGTCGACCCAGCCTTTCAGGATCGCGGGCATCGAGAACCACCAGAGCGGGAATTGGAGGATGACGGCATCGGCTGCGAGCAGCCGAGCCTGTTCGGTGGCGATGTCCTCCAACTGGGCGCCGGAGGCCTGCGCCATGCCCGATTCACGATGGTAGATCAGGCGCTCGTCGGCAAAGTCGCGCGACGGAAAATCCTCCGCGTCGGCGGTCGCCTTGAACTGCATCGCGTAGAGATCGGACTGAGTGACCACATGCCCCTTCTCGCCTAGCCCGGCGATGGCCCGATCCCTTAGGAAGCCGTTCAGGGACCGGGGCTCGGGGTGGGCGAAGACGATGTGATAATGCCTCGACGCCGCCGGCGCGGGGGATGCGGTGGACGGCATTTTGCTAACCCTCCTGACATTCGCCATCGCGCCTCACATGCTGAGGTGAGGGCATCGTCGTGACGCGTGGCGCGATGGTGCGGATTGCGCGCCGCAGATCAAGTCCCGACCGCCAAGTTGGCCGCCACGAACCTGGATTCGCCCAGAGCGATGTTCGGTCGCGATGTCCAGAGCAAGCACAAGTCTCATCTTTGCAAGATTTGCACAGGTCATGTTCCGAGTTTCGGCTTTTCGGACGGCTGCTCCCGCCGCATAGTTGCCGCACGCCGGATAAGGCGTCGCCACCAAGGCGGGAGAGGAATGGCGCGATGAAGCAGGATGAATATGCCGAGTTTCTCCGTCCGGACGCTACGAAGCGCCCTGTCAGCCGGGATTATCTGGAACAGCTCGGAGTCGATCTCGAAGCCGACTTCCCGGGCTCCACGCCTGAGGATTTTCTCGAATATCCGGTGCTGGGCGAAGGCGGCTGGTTCATCGTCGTCAAGCATCAGCGCACCCTTGCGACGGTGAGCCGGAAGCCCTGGCGCCTGCTGGGGCCCATTACCTTGCTGTCCGACGGGCTGGACTTCGATTGACGACAGAAGGTGAGCCCGCAACGGGCCGCTCTTCCGGGGAGGATGCATATGTTGATCGGTGTTGACGTTGGCGGCACGTTCACGGACGTCGTGGCGATCAAGGATGGCGACATCCGGACCGTGAAGGTTTCGACCGATGTCCGGAACACGGAGCGCGGCGTGCTGGCCGGCGCCAAGGAAATGGGCGTCGAAAACGCCGACATTTTCAGCCATGCGAGCACGCATGGGCTGAACGCCATCATCACGCGCCGCCTGCCTAAGATCGGCTTTCTGGCGACCGAAGGGCATCGCGACATATTGGACGCGGGACGCACCTGGCGCCCGACGGCGGACCTCACCAATCCGCATTGGCGCCGCCCGTTCGGCGACGCTGCCAAGCCGCTGGTGCCGCGCTATCTGCGGCGGGGGATCACCGAGCGCATCACCGCCGACGGTTCGGTGCTGATCCCGCTCGACGAAGCGCAGGCACGCGAACAACTGGGGGTGCTGCGCAAGTGCGAGGTCACGGCAGTCGCGATCTGCCTGCTCAATTCCTACGTCAATCCGCAGCACGAGATCCGGCTGAAGGAGATCGTGCGCGAGGAGTTGGGTGATATCCCCTGCTCGATTTCCAGCCAGGTTTCCCCGCTGGCCAAGGAATATGCACGCGCGTCGACCACCGTGATCGACGTGTTCATGCAGTTGATCTACGGCGATTATACGCTTCGCCTGAACGACGGCCTGCGCGACCTGGGTTTCGAGGGCGAACTCAATTATGCGAACTGTGCGGCCCAGTTGGTCGCGGCCGACGTGGCGATGCAGCGTCCGTTCGAGATCGTCTTCGCCGGCCCCGCCGCCGGCACGATCGCCAGCGCGCATTTCGGACGGCTCATCGGTACCAGCAACCTGCTCTGCGCGGATATCGGCGGCACATCCTGCGACATCAGCCTCGTCAGCGATTTCCGGCCCTATGTGAACACCACGTTCGAGCTGGAGCATGATCTGATCGTCAACGCTCTGTCGGTCGAGGTGTCCAGCATCGGTGCGGGCGGCGGCAGTCTCGTTACGATCAGCCCGGCCGGCGAATTGCTGGTCGGGCCCGGAAGCGCGGGTTCGGATCCGGGGCCGGCCTGCTACGGCAAAGGCGGTCAGCAGCCGGCGGCGACCGACACCTGCCTGCTGATGGGGATCATCGATCCGGACAGGTTCGCGGGCGGCCGGATGCAGCTCGACAAATCGCTGTCGCTCAAGGCGTTCGAAGCGCTCGACACGACCCTGTCGCTGCAGGATCGCATCCGCTACGCCTTCTATGTCGGGATCAACAATATCGCGGAAGGGCTGACGAACGTCGCCATTCAGCATGGTATCGATCCGCGCGACTACAGCATCGTCGCCTTCGGCGCGGCGGGCCCCATGCTGCTCCCGGCGGTGCTCGACCGCGTCAACGCCGCCGAGGTGATCGTGCCGCCGCATCCGGGCCTGTTCTCGGCCCTCGGCCTCGTCAGCTCGGAGCAGACCTATAGCGACAGCCGGAGCGCCTATACGGTGCTGACGCCCGACGCGGCCGAGGATATCGAGCGCGTCTATAGCGAGATGGAAGCGCAGATGCGCGAGCGCTTCAAGGATCGCCATCCCGATCCCGTCTTCGTGCGCGCCTTCGACGGCCGATTGCTGGGGCAGAGCTGGGAGACCCCGTTCATCCCCATTCCGCCCGGTGCGATCACGGCCGAGACCATCGAGACGATGATCTCCAATTTCCACGACACCTATGAGATGCGCTCGGGCAACCGCTTCCCCGGCCTGCCCGTGCAGGGCGTCACCTATCGGATCGAGACGCTCGTCCCCACGGCCAAGGTGGACTATCCCAAGCTGCCGAGGCGCGAGAGCGGCCAGCCCACCCCCAGCCGCACGATCGAGCTCCACTATCTCGATAGCCAGCCGATCCCGGCCAACGAATATCAACGGGCGGAGCTCCGCTTCGGCGACGAGATCGTCGGCCCGGCCATCATACGCGAGGAATCGTCGACGACCTTCATGCTGCCCGGGCAGAAGCTGGTGGTCGGCGAATATGGCGAACTGCACATCAGCCGCATCGAGAAAGACTGAGCGAAGACCGAACATCCGCAGCGCTTCCATCGAAGGACAACAGCATGGCTTCTTCCATCACGGATACCCTCGCGGCGCCCAGGGATCGCGACGAACCATCGGCGCAGACGCCCGCCGCATTGTCTTTCGACGATCTGCCGCTGCGCGCACTGACCGACGAGCAGTTCCTCGCTCGCTACAAGACCGACCGCTTCACCGCGTCGATCCTCGCCAGCCGCATGCGCTATGTGGTCAAGCATATGAGCACGGTGCTGCTCACCACCGCTTTCTCGATGATCCTGCGTGACTGGTATGATTTCGCCGCGACCATATCGGGTCCGCGCGACATGAATTATCCGATGAGCACCGGATCGGACAGCCTGTCGATCTTCATGTTCACCATGCCCGAGGGCATCCGCAACACGATCGAGGAGTTCGGCCCGGAGAATCTCCGGCCCGGCGACGTCATCATCGCCAACGACCCCTACCGCACGGGGCTTCACGTCAACGACGTCAGCTTCATTCGCCCGGTCTTCTACCGGGGCAAGGCGGTCGCCTTCGTGACGATCCGCGCGCACCAGCTCGACATGGGCGGCGTCGTCGCCGGGGGGTTCAGCGGCAACAAGAAGAATGTCTACGAGAACGGCCTCGTGATCTCGCCGACGCTGCTCTACCGCGACGACAAGCCGGTGCGGTCGGCGTTCAACTTCATCTTCGACAATGCGCGTTATGGCGAGCTGCTGCTGCCCGACATCCGCTCGCTCTATCAGAGCCTGCTGCTCGGCGAGCGCCTGCTGCTCGAAAGCATCGAGCGCTATGGCATCGACGCCTATCTCGGCGCGATCCGCTACAGCTGCGACGTCTCGGCGGACTCGATGCGCGAGGCGATCCGGACCAAGATACCCGATGGGGTGTACGAGGCCGAGGACGGCATCGATGCCGATGGCGTCGACGATACGCGCGATTATCGGCTGAAGCTCAAGCTCACCAAATATGGCGACAATATCGAGCTGGATTTCACCGGCACCTCGCCGCAGGCCCGCGCCAGCATCAATTGCGGCCCGCTCGACGTGAAGGCGGCCGCGGGCGTCGCGCTGAAGATGCTGATCGAACAGCAGAGCCCGCTGTCGTCGGGCTGCTTCCGCAACATCGACGTCGTCATTCCGCCCGGCACCTTCTGCAGCGCGACGCCGCCCGGCGGGCCGATCTTCATGTATTGGGAAGCCTCGATCACGGTGCTGCTCGCCATCTACAAGGCGCTGGCTCCGGTGCTGGGCGAGGACGCCATCGGCGGCGATTATGGCTCACTGATGCTGCACAATGGCAGCGGCCTGACCAAGTCGGGGCAGCCCTGGCTGACGGTCGGCAACTGCGGCGGCGAACATGGCCCGTGGGGCGGGACCAAGGCCGGCGATGGCGACAGCTACACCGTCTTCCACGTCAGCAACAATCTCGACCCCGCGACCGAGGCGGTCGAGTCCGACGTGCCGGTGGTCGTGATGCGCAAGGAATATGTCGCCGACACAGCCGGGCCGGGCGAGAATCGCGGCGGCGCGGCGGTCCGGCGCGACACGCTGTGGCTGGCCGATGGCGAGCATCTTTCGATCGCCCTGCACGCCAAGGAGCCGAGCGGGATCGGCGTCTATGGCGGGCGGCCGGGCACGACGCAGGCCTGCTGGCTGTTTCCCGGGGAAGAGGAAGGGGGTGCTGGCCTCGGCCCGCTGCTGCCGGCCGACGACTCCATCCTCGCCCAATCGGTGCCCGTGGTCGGGCTGCTCGACCCGGAAACCAAGCGCGTCGATCCGAATGGGCGCTATTATTACTACGCCTCGCGCAAATCCTGGGCGGTCAAGGCCGGCGGGGCGTTCCGCTTCCAGACCGGGGGCGGCGGCGGCTGGGGTAACCCGCTGGCGCGCGATCCGGAGCGGGTGAAACGCGACGTGCGCGACGAATATGTGACGATCGAGGGCGCCTATCGCGACTATGGCGTCGTGATCGAGGGCGATCCGATCAACGCGCCCGAACAGCTGGTCGTCAATGTCGAGGCGACCGCGCGGCGGCGCCGGGAAATGGCCGCCGCCTGAGCCGGGCGCCCGAGCCTTGCCTGTGCAGCGCGTGAACATCCTGCGACACCATGCCGAACGCGGATCGTCGGCGCTGGCGCGGGCATGCTATAGCTTTGCGGAGGGCGACCGGCCGCAGGAGAGAGCATGGATACGCTAGAGGGCATGCGCACCTTCGTTCGCGCCGTTCAGCTGGGCAGCCTGTCGGCGGCGGGGCGCGAGATCGGCCTTTCGCCGGGGTCCGTATCGCGCAAGATCAGCCAACTCGAACATGCGGTCAGCGCTCGCCTGCTCAATCGGACCAGCAGGAAGCTCGCATTGACGACGGCCGGCCGGGTCTATTTCGATCAGGCCTGTAAGATACTGGACCAGATCGACGCGCTGTCGCAGTCGATGGCAGAACAGCAATCGGCCCCGCGCGGCTTGCTGGCGGTTCACACCCGCGCCAGCATTGCCGAGAAATTCCTGTCGAACGCGCTCCCCAATTTCCTGCTGGCCTATCCCGACATCACGCTGAGGCTCGTCCTGTCGGAAGACAATCTCGACCTGTTCGCCAACAAGATCGACCTTAGCATCCGCATCGGCACGCCCGAGGAGCAGGATCTGACGATGCGCCGCCTGTCGCAGGGGCTGGAGCGGGTCCTCTATGCTAGCCCGCTCTACCTCGCGAGCCATCCGGAAATCCGCGAACCCGAAGACCTGCTTCAGCATAATTGCCTGTCCTTTCCGCAGCCGGGCCTCGGCGAAAAGGGGGAGGCTGTCTGGCACTACCGATCCGCGACCGGCCCGCGCGAACTGCGCGTGTCGGGCAATTTGCAGGTCAATGACGCCAACATCCTGCACAATGCCGTCGTGATGGGGATCGGCATCGGCCTTCTGCCGGCATGGCTGATCGCCGACGATCTGAGCTTCGGCCGGGTCAAGCGGGTGCTGCCCCATTATGAGTTCACCCAGACCGTGCTCGATCACGGCCTCTATGCAGTGTTTCCCACGACCGAGCTGATGCCGCCCAAGGTCAGGGTCTTCCTCGATTTCCTGATCGCGACGTTCCGGAAATTCGAGCCGGAGATCGGACGGATGGCGATGGATGCCAAGCGCCATTCGGCAGACAGCGGGCGTCACCCTCCGGATGCGCTGCGATGGGTGAGGCCCAGCATCGAGAACCGCCGCATCAACCAGCGCTAGGGTGGGCGAGGCCATAGCCGGTCAGAGACATGTAACGCAGATAGAGACAGTGGAGAGAGGATATGACGGACATGACAGGCACCAGCACCATGCGGCGCTTTTCCGGCAAGTCGGTGCTGGTGACGGGCGGTGGCGCCGGCATCGGGCGCGCCGTCGCTTTGGAGTTCGCGAAGGAAGGCGCCAATCTGATCGTCGCCGACGTCGATGAAGCGGCGGGCGGCGAATGCGTCGATCTCATCCGGCAGGCCGGCGCGCAGGGCGAGTTCATCCGTGCGGACGTGGCCAGCCCCGACGACGTCTCGGCCCTGTTCGCCACCATCGCGCGGAGCGGTACGCCGCTCGACATCGCGATCAACAATGCGGGGATCGAGGGTCATGTCGCGCTGGTCGAGGATCAGCCCGACGCGAATTTCGATCGCGTCTTCGCGGTCAACGTGCAGGGCACCTTCCAGTGCATGCGCGAGGAGGTGAAGCTGATGAAGCCGCGCGGAGCGGGGGTGATCATCAACTTCGCGTCGATCGCGGCGCATGTCGGCTTTGCCGGGCTGTCGGTCTACACCGCGTCCAAGGCGGCGGTGCTGGCGATGACCAAGTCGGTCGCGCTCGAACTGGCGCAGAGCGGGGTGCGGGTCGCATCGGTCAGCCCAGGCCTGGTACAGACGGCGATGCTCGAGCGCTTCTTCGCGGCCGACGCGAACGCCAAGCAGCAGATGACCGCAAGCCTGCCGCTCGGCCGGCCCTGCGATTCCTATGAGGTCGCGCGGGGCGTGCTGTTTCTGGCGTCCGACGATGCCAGCCTCGTCCTGGGACAGACGCTGAACCTCGACGGCGGCTGGGCCTATGTGAAATCCTGATCGGGCAGAGGATCGGGTTGGAAGGGATTCAGGGGAAGATCATGACGTCATCGTTCGAAGCGGCGCAGCGCGCCCGGTCCTGGCTGTTCGCGCCCGGCGACAGCGAGAAGAAGATGGACAAGGCGCGCGGATCCGAGGCGGATATCGTCATCATCGACCTCGAGGATGCGGTGGCCGAGGGCGAGAAGCCGGCGGCCCGCCTGCTGGTCCGTGCCTTTCTGGAAGCGCATTCGGCCGAACGTCACCGCCTGTGGGTCCGCATCAACCCGATCCAGACGCCCCATGCGCTGCTCGATCTGGCCGCGATCATGCCCGGAAGGCCGGGCGGGCTGATGCTGCCCAAGCCGCGCGGACGCGCCGATGTCGAACGGCTCGATCATTATCTGATGGCGTTCGAGGCGGCCAATGGCGACATGGAGCGCCAGACCGCCGTGATCCTCGTCGCGACCGAGACGCCCGAAGGGCTGCTGGCCACCGGCAGCTATGGCGACATGCCGCGTCTGGCGGCAATGACATGGGGCGCGGAGGATATCGCGACCGCGCTCGGCGCGACGACCAACCGCGATGCCGATGGCCGCTATGGCTTCACCTATGAACTGGCACGGACCTTCTGCCTGACCGGTGCCGCCATCGCCGGGGTGCCGGCGGTCGAGACGATCCACGGCGACTTCCGCGATGAAGCCGGCTTGGCGGCCCTCGCCGCCAAGGTGCGACAGGACGGCTTCCGCAGCATGCTCGCCATCCACCCCGCGCAGATCCCCGTCATCAACGCAGCTTTTACCCCCACGGCTGAGGAATGCGCCGCCGCGCAGGAGATCGTCGACCTGTTCGCGGCGAACCCGACTCTCGGGACGATCGGCCACAAGGGCGCGATGCTCGACCGTCCCCATCTTGTGCGCGCACAGGCGGTGCTGGCACGGGCGCGGGGGTGAACGGGGGCGCTGCTGGAGGTCGCGCCGCTCAGTGCTTGAAGCAGTGCTCCCGATGCCAGGCGAGAAAAGCGGGATGCGGACGTTCCAGCGCGCGCTGCGGAGGTATCGCAAAACCGGTCTTGTTGATCAGCGACCTGATGCTGTCCGGATCGTTGGCCTGACGGCTGACCAGGATTTCAAGGTCGTCCGACAAGGCGATCAGGCCGCGATCGAACATCCAGTGGACCGTCCCTGAAAGTGCGATTCCATTGGTAACGATGTCGGGTCCGCCGCGCTCCACTGGGCGGATGTGCGCGGCCTCGACCTCGGCCCGGCCTCCGCCATTGATGAGTTTCAGTCCGGTTACCGCGCATCGCGAGTCATAGGCCGCGACCACGCGGCGGCGGAACAGTCGATCGCGGACCAGGCGTGACCCTAGATTGGCCACACGGTCTCGTTCGATTTCGAACGCGAATGGCGCGCGTTCTTCGAACAGGGTGGCGTCGGGCGTAGCGCCGATCCTGGGGAGGAAGCTCAAATCTTCCGCCAGACCAACGTCGATGATGCAGTTGAAGTCGTCAGTCGATAGGGGCCGCACCGCCGCCTGCGCTCGCCCCGAGATTTTGCCCTGGTCGTTAAGGACGCCTCGTTCGACCAGCCCCAGCGGTCCGTTGAACGGGACGGGATTGGGGAAGTCGAGATATGTGCCGGGTTCGATCAGGGCGACATACATGCTCTTTGCGGCCGGGTCGGGCGTCACATGCGCAACCTTCGCCACGGCAAAATAGCCGCGCGTATCCCGGACCTTGCGGGGCTCATAATAGATGATCCAGTCGCCTATGCAGGCACTGACCCGGCCGAGATATTGCTTGGGAAACTGATAGCGCTCGGCCGGGCTGTCGTCATAGATCGAGTCCGTTCGATGGACGAAGATCCCTTTCGCCATTGCAGTCAGTCCTTCGCGACGACGGAAACGATGCTTCTGCGAAGAGGTGTCGCGCATTGCTTCGTCATTCGCTGAAGAAATCCTCGTCGATCCGTTTGACCTCGATCGATCGGTAGCGCCGGACGCCGACGTCGAACTCGATCATCAAATCGCACAGCCGCTCGCCATCGATCAGGATTATCCGCTGCTGCAATCCGCTGGCATAATCCTGCGCCTGCTTGCTGAACGACGAGGTCGTGACGAACACACCCTTGCTGGCGCCGAGCCCGACAAGGCTGCCCACAAACCCCTGTATCTCCGGCCGTCCAACAGCCGAACCGGGGGCATAGCGCTTCGCCTGAACATAGATGCGATCGAGGCCGAGACGGTCTTCGTCGATGATACCATCGATGCCACCGTCCCCCGATTTGCCGAGACGTCGCGCGGCGTCTTCGTGCGAGCGCCATAGCCCATCGCGACCAGCAACTCGACGATCAGGCGTTCGAAAAAGGCTGGAGACTGCTCGATGATCCGCGCGAGAAGATCGGCCTTCAGAGCGGATGTGAGAAGGCCGCTTGCAGCATCGATCTGTTCTTCGGGGGTCGCACCCGAAGCGGTCGCTTCTGCCACCGCCGCAGCCTGATCGATCGGCTGCGATGTTCCCGTCTGGTCGTAAAATGCCCTGAAAGCAGGGTATCCCTTCAGCCTCTCGACGTCGATCCGACCGGGCTTCTGGGCCAGCAACGCCTTTCCTGCATCGGTCGCGACAAACACGCCGCGCTGCGGGCTGGCAATCAGCCCCGCCTTGGCCATGTAGAATTTGGCCCAGTGAATGCGGTTGTGCAGCACTCGCTGCTTTCCGCTGGGCAGCATCTCCTCTCGTTCCTCGCCAGACAAGCCCAGTCGGTCGGCGATCGTCTCGGCGGCTGCCGGCACGCGTATTGCGCCCTCGGCCGCGACCGTGAGGACGGGAAGCATGAGCGCCTGATAATCGGGGATCGCCATGGGGTGCTGAGTAACAACGGCCATGCTCATCGCAAACAGGAAAACGTGCGTATCCCGTCACGTCGAAGCTGGTTGGTGGATAGTCCGACAACAGGCGAGGAGACCCTGCTTACCCCATTCTGCCCCGGCGCGCGCGGTGTTCCGCGAGGATCTTTTCCACCGCTGTGACGATCGCCGCTTCGGCCTCGCGGATCATCTCGGTCGGGCCGGCGACGGAGAGGATCAGCGGGCGGGGATCGCGGTCCTGCCGCAGCGGCCAGGCGATGGCGCCGACGCTGGCGATGTAGCGGCCATAGCCGACGCCATGGCCGGCCGCGCGGATCGCGGCGATCTCTTCGGCGATATGCGCCATGTCCGGGGTCTCGCGGCTTTTGGCGGGCAGCTTGCGCACGCGCTGGCCCAGTTCGGCGATCTCGCGGTCGCTCCGGCAGGACAGGGCGACCAGGCCGATGATCGAACCGAACAGGGGGGCATGGGTGCCCGGGTCGATGTTCAGCGTCAGCGGGTTGCGGCCGGGGCGGACGCGCAGAAACTCCATCCACAGGTCGTTCTGGCCGACGATCGAGACGGTCTCGCCGGTCGCCTCGCCCACCTGCCGGATCAGATCGTCGAGATGGCCCTGGACGAAGCGTGCCCCCACCCAGCGGCCGAGGTTCGACAGCCGCAGGCTGGGCTCATAGCGTCTTTCGAGCGGGTCGAAGGCGAGATAGCCGAGCTGCACCATCGTCTTGAGCAGTGCCAGCGTGCTCGATTGCGGCCATGTCAGCGCGCGTTCGATCGCGGTCGCCGTCATCGGGCGCTGCTCCGCTTCGAACAGCTCCAGCACGGCGAAGACCCGCGCGGCCGATTTGACGATGCCGTCACCGTCCATGGCGGGGCTCCCGACTCCAGTCGCCGGGCACGCCCTTGGCCGGGAAGCCATGGCTTTCGAGCAGCGCCGGAATCAATTTCGCGATCTCCTTTTCCGATGCGCGCACTTCGTCGATCGGGCCGCCGATCGACAGTACCAGCACGGGGGCCGTCGGCTGGCGCTGCAGCGGCCAGCTCAGCACGCCGATATGCGGGATGAAGCGGCCGTAGCCGGCACTGAAGCCCTCCGCACGGATGCGGGCGACATGCGCGAGCACTTCGTCCAGATCGTCGACCCGCTCGCCGAGCAGGCTGGCCCGCCGGTTGACCCGCTCGGCGAGCCGCGCAATTTCGGCATCGCCCTTCGTCGACAGGGCGACGCGGCCCATGTTCGACCGGAACAGCGGCCCTTTGAGTCCCGGATTGATGTTCATGCGCAGCGGCCGGCTGCCCGCTTCGACCAGCAGGAACTGCATCCGCAGGTCGTTCTGACATGAGATGGTGACGGTCTGCCCGGTCATTGCGGCGCAATCCTCGACCAGCGCGTCGAGGTCGCGGCGCTCGTCGGCGCCGTCGATCCAGTCGCCGAGCCGCGCCACCCGGATCGTAGGCGAATAGCGGCGTTCGATCCGGTCGAAGGACAGATATCCGAGCGCGACCATGCTCTTGAGCAGCGCCAGCGTACTCGACTTGGGCCAGTCGAGCGCGCGCTCCACCTCGGTCGCGGTCAGGCCATCGCGGCGGCGGTCGAACAGTTCGAGGATCGCGAAGACACGCCCCACAGACTTGACGACATCGTCCGCGCTCATCTCCGCATCCGTCGTTCTGCCATCGCCGCCTCCCGGTCGCGCCAGGCCATTCCACCTCACGCTACGGACAGCGGCGGCTGCGGGTCAATGGGAGCAGGAATGAAATGCTCGAAAACACATATCTGTCCAGCAATGCGACGGCGGCGGATTATGCGCATTGGGCGATGCGATGAAACACAGAAACATGTTTTTGCTTATCGCATTCATGATGACGTTGACCCGTCATGGAAGCGCAACCTAGCCTTGTGTCCGAGGTGGATGCGCAGACTCCAGCAAATGGGTACCCATGTCCGGATATATCGACATCGTATGCAATATCTTCACGCCTGAGGCCGTCCAGAAAGGCTGGACCGGCCTCGACGAGACTTTCAAGGAACAGGTCCGCATGGATCCGGCGCTGCGGCCCGGCATCGCGATCGAGGACTATCTTCGCAAGATGGACGCCGCCGGGATCGAGCGGTCGCTGCTGATAGCGGTGCGCGCCGGCGACCTGCGCGTGCGCGGCAGTTTCGAGGTTCCCTATGAGGCGATCGCCGAAATCTGCGACCGCCATCCCGACCGCTTCTCCGGGCTCGCCGGGGTCGATCCGACGCGCGGCATGCAGGGGCTGCGCGATCTGGAGAAGGGTGTGCGCGACTATGGCTTCGTCGGCGCGCACTGGTACCCGCACTGGTTCTCGATGCCACCCAACGCGCCGCAGATTTACCCCTATTACGCCAAGTGCTGCGAGCTCGACGTGCCGATCATGATGCAAGTCGGTCACAACCTCGTCTACTCGCGCGAGCGCCGGCTGCCGTCGGTCGCGCAGCCCATCCTGCTCGACCAGGTCGCGATCGACTTTCCCGAGCTCGTTCTGATCGGCATCCACGTCGGTGTTCCGTGGACCGAAGAGATGATCTCGATGTGCTGGAAGCACGACAATGTCTACACGGCGGGCGACGCCTATGCGCCCAAGCACTGGCCAAAATCCTATGTCCATTATGCCAACAGCTATGGCAGCCATAAGGTGCTGTTCGGGACGGACTTCCCGGTGATCGACCCGGAGCGGGCGGTGCGCGAGGTGGGCGAGCTCGGCTTCCGGCCCGAAGCGCATGCGAAACTGATGCGCGACAATGCGCTGCGCATCTTCACGAAGATTCCGCGATGACCGGACCCGGCGTCCGCGCCTATCCGGGCAACCCCGCGACCCTGCCGCCCGGATTCCAGCCGATGACCTTCGGCAATGCGATCCGGGCAGCCTGCGCGCGGAACCCGGAGAAGCCGGCTGTCCTTTATAACGACCAGGTCCGCACCTATGGCGAGCTGGTCCGACGGAGCGACGCGCTGCGCGATGCGGCCATCGCCGATCTGGGGCTGCGCAAGGGCGACACGGCGGCCATCGTCGCTCGCAACTGCATCGAATATCTCGAGGTGGTCGCGGGGCTGCCCGATGCCGGCGTCGGCGTCGCCACGATCAACCCGCGCCTCACCCCGGCGGAAATCAAGGTCGCGATCGAGGACTCGCGCGCCCGGCTCGTCATCTGTGACGAACAGAGCATCGGGCTGGCGCGGGAGGCAGGCCTCGATCCGTCGGTCCGCCTGATCGCGCTCGGGTCGGATTATGAGGCGCTGCTGGCGTCGGCGCGCCGGCCCGATGCCTATCCCCGGATCGAGGAATGGGACGTGTGGACAATTCCCTACACCTCGGGGACGACCGGGCAGCCGAAAGGCGTGCTGCTGTCGCATCGCTCGCGCATGCTGGTCGGGCTCATCTCGGGCTCGGAGTTCGGCTGTTTCGGCTATGACGACGTCTTTCTCGCCATGGCGCCGATGAACCATGGTGGGGGACTGGGCTTTCCTGCGGCGACGCTTGCCAGTGGGGGGACGGTCGAGATCCTCGACCGCTACAACCCGATCGAGACGCTCGACCGGCTCAAAAATGGCGGCATCACCGGCGTGTTCATGGTGCCGACCCATTTTCAGATGATCTTCGAGCTGCCGGCCGAGGTCACCGATCCCTATCGCCGCCCGCCGATCAAGACGATCATCTCCAACGCCGCGCCGCTGCCGCAGGCGATGAAGGAGAAGATCATCCCCTGGTTCGGCGAAGGGATCCTTCACGAAATCTACGCGTCGACCGAGGCGGGGCTGGTCTGCAACATGCGCCCGGCCTGGCAGCTCCAGAAGGAGCGCTGCGTCGGCACGCCGATTCCCCATGTCGCGGTCGAAATCCGCCGCGAGGACGGAAGCGTTTGCGACGTCGACGAGGTCGGCGAACTGTTCAGCCGCTCGCCGATGCACTTCAACGGCTATTGGCATCGCGAGGAAGAGACGGCCGCCGCGATCCAGGGTGACTGGGTGACCGTGGGCGACATGGCCCGGCGCGACGCCGACGGGTTCATCTATATCGTCGACCGCAAGAAGGACATGGTGATATCGGGCGGGGTCAACATCTACCCGCGCGAGATCGAGGAGGTGCTGGTCCGCCATCCCGCGATCATCGAGGTTGCGGTGGTCGGTATGCCTGACGAGCGCTGGGGCGAAACGCTCAAGGCCTTCGCCGTTTTGCGAGAGGGCATGACGCTGACCGCCGAGGAGGTCGGCGACTTCTGCGCGGGCAGGCTCACCGCCTATAAGATTCCGCGCGCGCTGGAGATCATCGAAGCGCTGCCGCGCAACGCGAACGGCAAGGTTCTGAAGCGCGAGCTGCGCGATCGCCCGGCCTCGGCGGCCTGACGACGATGTCCCGCCAACCATCGAGCCTGGGGAGATAAACGATGGTGAGGACCGACGACTCCGCCCCCGCACCCGACGAGCGTTATGGCTGGTATGCCGTTTCGGTTCTGGTCCTCGCCTACACCCTCTCCTATGTCGACCGGCAGATACTCACTCTGATGGTCGAGCCGATCAAGGCGTCGCTGCAGATCAGTGACGTCCAGATCAGCCTCCTCCATGGCCTCGCCTTCGCGGTCTTCTACACGCTGCTCGGGCTGCCGATCGGACGGCTGGCCGACCGCTACCGCCGCGTCACGATCATCTCGACCGGCGTGTTCGTGTGGAGCGCCATGACGGCGCTGTGCGGGCTCGCGCGCAATTTCGGCCAGCTGTTCGCCGCGCGGGTCGGCGTGGGCGTGGGCGAGGCGGCGCTGTCGCCGGCCGCTTATTCGATGATCGCCGACTATTTCGGCCGCAAGACGCTGCCCAAGGCGATGTCCTTCTATACCGGAGCTATCTACCTTGGTGCCGGCCTTGCCCTGATCGCGGGTGGCACGCTGGTCGGCCTCGCGCCGCCGATCGACCTTCCTTTTGTCGGGCATCTCGAATCCTGGCAGACGGTGTTCCTGATCGTCGGCGCGCCGGGTGTGCTGGTCAGCCTGCTGGTGGCGACCTTGCGCGAGCCGGTCCGGCGCGGCGTCGATCCCGCCAAGGCGGACTTCCCCAGCGTGGGCGAGCTCTTCGCCTATCTGGGCACGCATCGTTCGAGCTTTGCGCTGCTGATCCTCGGCTTCGCTGCCTCGGGGCTGATGTGGAACGGCGCAACCGCCTGGATCGCAACCTTCTTCATCCGCCATTTCGGTTTTACCGCGCCAGAGATCGGGCTGGTCTTCGGTGTCATCCTGCTCGTCGTGGGCAGTGCCAGCATCATGGTGGGGGCCTGGCTCTCGGCAATCCTGTACGCGCGGGGAATGGCTGACGCCAATGTCGTCGTCACGGTGGGGGCGGCTTGCATCGCCGTTCCCTTCGGTGTCGCCGCGCCGCTCGTTGCCGACCCGCAGCTGTCGCTTCTGTTGTTCGCGCTGTTCGTCGTCGGAGGAGCCATGCCCTATGGCTGCGCCGCCGCCGCCCTGCAGGAGATCACGCCCAACCGGATGCGCGGCCAGGTTACGGCGATCTACTTCCTCTGTCTGAATCTGGCGGGCATCGGCCTGGGCCCGACCGTCGTCGCGCTCTTCACCGAGAAACTGTTCGGCGATCCGCGCTTCGTGGGCCTCGGCCTCGCGCTGACCATTGGCCTCGCTGGCCTTTTGTCGGCCGCGCTGCTCACCTCTGCACGACGACCCTATCGGCGCTCATTGGCGTCCATCAGCCAGGCACGGGATGCCGCCGGTTAGAGAAATATTCTTCGGGAAAAGGGGACTATCATGACGAACAAGCATAGGTTCGCCACGCTGAGTGGCTTTCTGTCGGCGTCCATCCTGCTCGCGTCCGCGGCGCAGGCGCAGGAACAGCAACCCCAGGAGGAAGGCCTCGGTGACATCGTCGTCACCGCACAACGCCGCTCCGAAAGCCTGCAACGTACCGCTGTTTCGGTCACCGCGATCGATGCCGCCGCGCTCGAACGGCAGCAGATCACCGACACCAAGCAGATCGTGTTCAATGCCCCCAACCTGACCGGCAACAACAATGTCGGGCAGAACACCGCGACGACCTTCTTCATTCGCGGTGTCGGTACCACCGAGAATCTCGCAACGGCGGACACCAGCGTCGGCCTCTATGTCGACGACGTCTATATCTCGCGCCAGGCGGTGAACAATTTCTCGCTGTTCGACGTCGAGCGCATCGAGGTGCTGCGCGGGCCGCAGGGCACGCTTTACGGTCGCAACACCAATGGCGGCGCGATCAAGATCGTGCCCAAGGCGCCGGACGCCAAGACCGCCTTCGCCCTCTCGGGCTCCTATGGCAATTACGACCGCTGGGAAGGGCGGCTCTCCGCCAATGTACCGCTCAGCGACCGCATCTTCGTGCGCGCCAATCTGCTCGTCCAGCAGGGCAATGGCTATATCTACAACCGCACGCTCGACAAGAAGGTCAACGATCAGGACTATGCCGGTGGCCGCATCGCGGTGCGCGCGCTGCTCACCGACAGCCTGACCTTCGACTATGCGTTCGACTATGGCCGCGACAAGACCAATGGCGGTTATGCCTCCGACATTGCCGGATCGCTCCGGCCCTCGACGGGCGACCTGTTCACCGTCGTTTCGGGCACCGATGCCAGCGGCTATGCGCGCGGCATGGGGCATTCGGGCAAGCTGTCCTGGGACGTCAACGACGATATCTCGGTGGAATCGATCACGGCCTGGCGCTCGACCAAGCAGAACCTGCTGCTCGACCTCTCCGATCAGCCTGTTCCGCTTTATGTCCTCGACCAGAAGCAGCTCGCCAAGCAGTTCAGCGAGGAGATCAAGGTCAACGCGACGCTGAGCGACGCGCTCAAGCTGACCGCCGGCTTCTTCTACTTCGACGAGAATATCGACGCGGACGTGACCGACACGACCCGCAGCGCGCCCACCGCCGCGCCGAGCATCTTTCGCAAAGTCTTCGAAGTCGACGTGAACAGCTGGGCGGCGTTCGGCCAGCTCGAATATGCGGTTCTCGACAATGTGAAGCTGGTGGCGGCCGGTCGCTATACACATGAGAAGCGCGAACTGACGGTCACGCAGACGAGCAACCTTGCCGGGCCGCTGTTCAACTTCACCACCGCCGATCTGCTGACCCGCGCGGCCGCCGGCCAGGATTTCGACAATAAGCGTACCTTCAACAAGTTCACGCCCAAGATCGGGATCGACTGGACCGTCAATGACGACCTGTTCGCTTATGCATCCTGGACCAAGGGCTTCCGCTCGGGCGGCTGGACCGGCCGCGCGCTGCGCGTGGATCAATATATCAACTTCGATCCGGAAGAGGTCGAGAGCTGGGAAGCCGGTACGAAGGTCAGCCTGTTCGACCGCAAGGTGCGTTGGAACAGCTCGGTCTTCTACATGAACTACTCGAACCTCTTCAACACGCTGACGGTCAATGGCGCCTTCACGGCGCAGCTGGCCGACGCGCGCATCTATGGTCTGGAGAGCGAACTGACGATCCGCGCCGCGCCATGGCTGGACCTGTTCACCAATGTCGGCCTGCTCAACGCGCGCTACAAGGGTAACCGCCCCGCCAACCTCGCGGACAAGCTGCAGCGCGCGCCGTCCTTCCAGGGCAAGGCCGGCTTCTCGGTGGACAAGCCGCTCGGCGCGGGCAGCCTGCTGGTCACCGGCGACGTCTTCTACACGGCGCATTATCTGGTGACCCCGGCCAACCTCGCCTTCACCGCGCCGCTGGTGCCCGTGAACAGCAACCGCAGCGGCGATTTCGCGCTGGTCAACGCCTCGGTTGGCTATCGCTGGGGCGCAGACGATAATTACCAGCTGACCCTGTCCTGTTCGAACTGCTTCAACCGGGAGTATTTCGACGCACAGACGGTGATCGGCCGCTATGCGGCGGCCTATGCGGGTGCACCGCGCTTCTACAAGCTCACCGGGACCGTGAAGTTCTGAACCCTGGAGCGGTCGGGGCCCTGCAGGACGTGCGCGCGTGAGCGCAGCGCAACCGGCATGACCTCGGCCGCTCCATCTGCTACCGTCTAGTTTTCAGAGGCGGTATAACATTACATTGACAAGCGGCGGCGCCGTTGGGAGGAAGCGTCATGACAGACGACCCTTCCTCCGACGCCCCGATCCTGCTGACAGACATCGTTCTGCGCAGGGACGCCCGCCCGGTTTTGTCCCGGCTATCGCTTCAGGTTGCAGCCGGGGAAATCTACGCGCTGCTTGGCGGCAATGGCGCGGGTAAGTCGACGACGCTGTCGGTGCTGCTCGGCTTCCTGCGGCCCGAAGCGGGGACGGCGCGCGTCGCCGGCATAGACCCCGTCGCGGCGCCCGATGCCGCGCGTCGGCGGATCGCCTATCTGCCGGAAAATGTCGCGCTGTACGATCAGCTCTCGGCCCATGAGAATATCGCCTATTTCATGGCGCTTACAGGCAGCGAACCCTCTTTGGCGGAGATGGACGCCGCGCTCGATGCGGCCGGGCTGCAGGGCGAGGCACGTCACCGGCGGATCGCTGGCTTCTCCAAGGGGATGCGGCAGAAAGTGGCGATCGCCATGGCCGTCCTCCGCGACGTGCCCGTGCTGCTCCTCGACGAACCGACCAGTGGCCTCGACCCCCGCGCAACGGCGGATTTCAACGCGCTGATCGGCCGGCTGAGGGGGCGAGGTACCGCGATCCTGATGGTCACGCACGACCTGCTGGGCGCGGCAGACTGCGCCGACCGGATCGGTTTTCTCGCTGATGGCCACATCGTCGAGGAGGTGCGCCCTGCCGACGGCATCGACGTGATGGCGCTGCACCACCGCTATGGCGAGGCAGCCGCTGCATGAGCCTCGTGCTGCTCATTGCGCGGAACGAGGGCCGGCTGATGCGGCGCAATCGGGTGGCGCAGCTGGCCGTGCTCATGCTGTTGCTGCTATCGGTCGTGGCCACGCTGACCTCCGTCGCTCATCGCGATGCGAGCGACGCGCTGCGTGCACGTTTTCAGGCGCAGGCAGACAGCGCCTTCGACGGCCAGCCGGCCCGGCACCCGCACCGCATGGTCCATTATGGTCATTTCGTCTTCCGCCCGCTGCCGGCGCTGGCAGCCTTCGATCCGGGCGTCGACCCCTTCACCGGCAGCACGATCTTCCTGGAGGGGCATCGGCAGAACAGCGCCAATTTCGGCGACGTGCGCCAGTCGTCGCTGCTCGCGCGCTTCGGTTCGCTCACCCCCGCCTTCGTGCTGCAGGTCCTGGCGCCGCTCGTGCTGATCTTCGTCGGTTTCGGTGCGGTCGCGCGCGAACGCGAACAGGGGACGCTGCGGGTGCTCAAGGCGCATGGCACAACCACCGGCGCGCTGGTCGCCGGCAAGCTGCTGGCGCTCGGCACGATTGCCGCCCTAATGCTGCTGCCGGCGCTATTGTCGCTAGCGTGGTTGGTCGCGGTCGAGGGGGCCGCTCTCGCTGCCGCTTTTGCGCTCGGGTTTGGCTATGCCGGCTATCTGCTGCTTTGGACGGTGGGGATTGTCGCGGTGTCCAGTGCGGTGCGCAGCGCACGCACGGCTCTGATGGCGCTGCTCAGCCTGTGGGCCTTCGCGATCGTGCTGGTGCCGCGTGTTGCACCCGACGTCGCGCTGGCGATGGTTCCGTCACCCACCCGGCTGGAAACCGACATCGCCGTTCACCGCGATCTGCGGCGCATCGGCGACAGCCACGACCCCGACGATCCCCATTTCAACGCGTTCAAGGCCGACGTTCTCCGCCGCTATGGCGTGGACACGGTCGAGCTATTGCCGGTCAATTATCGTGGCCTGCTGGCGATGGAGGGGGAGCGGCTGACGTCGGGCCTGTTCGACGCCTATGCGCGCGCGCAGTTCAAGGGCGAGCGCGAACAGGGCAACATCGTCGCCGCCTTCGGCCTCCTCAGCCCGACGATCGCGCTCCGCAGCCTTTCGATGGCGCTGGCAGGGACCGATCTGGAAGCGCACCGCAGCTTCCTTCAGCAGGCCGAAGCCTATCGCTATGCGATCGTCCAGCAACTCAACCAGCTGCAGGCCGAAGCTGTGACCTATGCCGACGATGGCAGTCGGAACTCCGACCCCGAAGCTGGTCGACGGGTGCGCATCGATCCGCGCCACTGGCACGATATTCCCGACTTCGCCTATCGCGGACCGAGCCTGCACGAACGCTTGATGGCGGCGGGGCTGAGTGCGGCGGTGCTGTTGGTCTGGGCGCTCCTTGTCGGACTGGCGTTGCGCGCCGCGATGCGGCGGCTGGGGAGGGCGTTCTGATGTCGCTGTGGCTTCACGAACTGCGCCTGTTTCTGCGCCAGCCGGTCGCGCTGCCGACCTTGCTGCTGATGCTGCTTCTGTCCGGTGCCAGCGTCTGGGCAGGGTTGAGCGAGGTCGCCCGACAGCGGGAAACGATCGCCCGGATCCAGCCGCAGCAGGCGGAAGACGAGGCCGCCCTCGCCGCCTGGGTGCCCGAGCGCGGCGACGCCGGCGACGCCGCCTATTACAGCTTCCATCCGACCTGGGATGCTCCTTCGACTCTGGCCTTTGCCGCGCTCGGCCAGCGCGACATAGCACCCTATATCCTGCGCATCCGCGCGCTCGCGCTTGAGGGGCAGATTCACGAAAGCGAGAATTACAATGCCGAACTGGCGCTGCCGGGTCGGTTCGACTGGGCTTTCGTGCTCGCCTATCTGGCGCCGTTGTTCCTGATCCTGTTGCTCCACGACATCTTCTCCGGCGAGCGGGAGGCGGGAAGGCACCAGTTTCTCACCGTCATGGCCCGGTCGTCGCGCAGGATGTGGGCGCGGCGCGTGCTGCTGCGCGGCGGATTGCTGAGCGCGATGCTGCTCCTGCCTTTCGCGGTCGGCGCGCTGTTGTCAGGAAGCGGCCTTCCCGCGCTCGCGGTTGCGGGCGTCGCGGCGCTTTATCTGATAGTGTGGACGTTGATCTGCGTCGGCGTGGCGCGCGCCGGTCGTCGCTCGCTCGCCAATGCGGCGTCGCTTGCTGCGCTCTGGCTGTTCCTGACCCTTGTCGCGCCGGGGCTCGCATTGCTGGCGATCAACGGAGCGATTCCGGTTCGGCAGGGCGTGGAACTGACGCTTGCCCAGCGCGAGGCCGTCCATGCCGGCTGGGACAAGCCCAAGGCCGCGACGATGGACGCCTTTTTCCGCTATCATCCCGAATGGCGGAATACTCCGCCGGTGGAGGGGGGCTTCCACTGGAAATGGTATCATGCCTTCCAGCATCTCGGAGACCGAAGCGTGGCCGATCAGGCCGCTGCCTATCGCGACGGGCTCAAGGCACGCGATCTTTGGACCCGGCGGATCGGCTATGTGCTGCCCGCTGTCGGCGCGCAGGTGGCCATCCACCGGCTGGCGCAGACCGACCTGGAAGCACAACAGGCCTACGAGGATCGCATCCGCGCCTATTATGACCGGCTACGCCGTTTCTATTATCCCTATATCTTCGACGACCGGCCGTTCACCGCCGAAGACTTCCAGCGCGCGCCGCGCTGGCAGGAGGCGCCGCCGGCATGATCGAAGCCGGACGGGCGCTCCTGTTGCAGCCGACCTATTGCAGCAGGACCGGCTCCCCATTCCCGGCCTGCCGCTCGAACAGCCGCCGATAATGGCCGCCGGTGATCGCGAGCAGGCGGTCATGCGGGCCATCCTCGACGATCCGGCCATGGTCGAACACCAATATCCGGTCGAGCGCGCGCACGGTCGAGAGACGGTGGGCGATGACGATCGCGGTCCGCCCTACCATCAGCCGCTCCATCGCCTGCTGGATCGCCGCCTCGGACTCCGAGTCCAGGCTGGAGGTCGCTTCGTCGAGGATCAGGATCGGCGCGTCCGCCAGAAAGGCGCGGGCGATCGCGACCCGCTGGCGCTCGCCACCCGACAGCTTGACGCCGCGTTCGCCGACCAGCGTGGCATAGCCCTTGGGCAGGCGTTCGATGAAGCCATGCGCATTGGCGAGCCGGGCCGCCTGTTCGATCTCCGCCTGCGTCGCGCCGGGACGGCCATAGCCGATATTCTCGGCCAGCGAGCGGTGGAACAGCACTGGTTCCTGCGGGACGATGGCGACCTGCCGGCGCAGCGTTTCCTGCGTGACGGCGGCAATATCCTGACCGTCGATCGACACCTGCCCTGCCTCGACATCGTAGAGGCGCTGGATCAGCTTCACGAAGCTGGTCTTGCCGGAACCCGATGGCCCGACGAGACCGACGCGTTCGCCGCCCGCGATCGACAGGTTCAGCCCCTCGTAAAGCGGGCTGGTCTGGCCGGCATATCGGAAGCGGACCGCGTCGAAGCGGATCGTGCCTGCGGTCACGCGCAGCGCGCGTGCTCCAGGAGCGTCGACGACCGCCGGTGGCTCGTCATGCAGCTGCACCAGTTCTTCCATCTCGTTCACCGAGCGCTGCAGCATGTGCACATGCTGGCCAACGTCACGCAGATAGCCGTGGACGAGCAGGTAGCTGGTCAGGATGAAGGCGACGTCGCCCGCGCTCGCACGCCCGGCCTGCCATAGCCACAGGGCGCCGCCCGTTACGCCCATCCGGATCAGCCACAGCAGCGCCAGCTGGCCACTGCCGGCCCAGGTGAAGGCCATCCACGACCGCCATGTGCGGCGGTGCCATTTGTTGACGGTCCGCGACAGCCTCTCGTCCTCGCGGGCTTCGCCCCCGAAGGCTTTGACCACGGCATTGGCGCCGATGGCGTCCGACAGCACGCCGCCCAGCTTCGTGTCCCACTGGTTGGACAGGCGGGCGATGGGCGCCAGCACGCGAGTCGCCAGGCCGAAGGTCACGGCGACATAGGCGAAGGCGCCGAGCGCCATGCCAAGTCCGAGCAGGGGCCAGTCGAGCCCGAGCAGCACCACGGTTCCCGCCAGTACCGTCAGCGACGGCAGCAGCGAGAGCAGCAACACGTCGTTGAGCGTGTCGATCGCCCACATGCCCCGGCTGATCCGGCGGACGGTCGATCCGGCGAAGCTGTTGGCATGCCATTCGGTCGACAGGCGCTGGACGCGCGCGAAGGCCTCCTGTGCGACGTCGCGCATCATGCCGAGCGTCAGCGGGATGATCGCCCACCAGCCGAGATGGCGAAGGACCACCATCGCCAGGCCGAGCGCCGACATGATCGCAAAGGCGTGGATGGCGCCCGCGCGGTCGCCTGCGCCGACGGCATCGATCAGCCGCCCCGCGAGCAGCGGAACGAAGATTTCCGTCAGCGTCCCGGCAAGCATCGCGAGCGTGCATAGCAGGACGATAGCGGGCCTGCGCAGCCAGTGGAGGAAGGTGAAGGTCAACACGCTGCGCAAGACATTGGCGCGCGGAAAAAGGTCGTCCTGATCGTCGTCCATGATCATCTCCGCGCCCGAGGCGCGGTCCCGTAAACAGTAAGGTAGGGGGCGGTCTCGTCAAAGAGCCGCGGGCGTCAGGGGTTCGGGTGGCCCCTACGGCGCGAGGGCATGTGCGTATCTGTCATCATGCCCTCCTTTCGAATCAATGGACGACGTGTCGATTAGCAGAAGGCGAGCGCGCTTGCCATGGTGGCGTCAGTCGGAGGCTATCTTCAGAACCGGCGTTCGACCCGAATGCTGACCGTTCTGGGACGAAGCGGCGTTTCCTGCCGGGCGAGCCGCAGCGAGAAGGGATTGCCGAAACCGAAACTATTGCCCCGACCGTTGAGCATATTGGTGATGGTGAACGCGACCGTCGTGCGCTCGCGCGACAGCGTCAGCCCCGCATCCGCCTGCCAATAGTCGCCCATCGGCGCCGCAAGGACCGGGTCGAAGCTCAGCCTTGCGCTGCCCGCATAGCGGGCGGCGGCGAAAGAGGTCATGTCGAAGGCGCCGAGACTGGTCTCGTAGCCGAGCCTGAGGCGCCCGGAATAGTCGGGGACGACGGGCAGTCTCGTATCGTCGCCGATCGCCGCCGCCGCTGCCGACGGGCGGTCGAGCCGGGCGTGCTGCACCGTGGCATTGCCATCGATCCGGAATCGGCCGGGCTTCCAGGAGAAGGCCAATTCCAGTCCGTAGTTCCGCGCGCTGCCGGCGTTTATCGTCCGGATCAGGCCGTCGTCGCCGACTGTATCGCTTTGCACGTTCCGCCAGCGAAGGCCGAACAGCGCACCGTGGACCTGCATTCCCGGGGCGACACGCGCCCGCCATCCGAGTTCGAGGCTTTCCAGCTTATCCGAGCGGAACCCGCTCAGGCCGGGGTCGCCATCCGGGTTCAATCCGCCCGGGCGGATTGCCTTGGCATAACGGAGCCAGAGGGTTCGTCCGCTTTCGGGATGCCAGGACAGGTCCGCGGAGGGAGTCAGTCCAAATCGCTTCACCTGGCTGGCGCGCACCCCTTCCAGTTCGTCCTTCACCTTCGACAGGAAAGCGCGGACGCCCAGAGTGGCTGTCCAGGCACCGCCCAATTGCTGGCTCGCCTCGCCGAACAGTGCGGCTTCCAAGGTGTCGCTGTGCAGCGTCGTGACCCGCACCTGCGTCGAGGCCGGCGGCAGGAACGTCCCGCGCGCGCTGTTCTCGACGCTCAACAGGGCGGCGCCGAGCACCCACGGTCGTGCGGGGGAGGGGTCACTGAGGCGCCACTCCTGACTGAACAGACGGACGTCGCGCGCATCCTGATAGGCAAGCGGCGCATCCAGCCCGATCGACGGTGCTGCCGCGCTGGCATCGTAGCGGCTCTCGACCTCGTGCTTGACGAAAGCGGTCGCGGACAAAAGGTCGAGGTCGGACAGGACGCCCCGGATCGTGACCGATCCGGTCAGGAAGTCGTTGTCATGCGGCTCTGCCAATCTTGTCGAACGCCGCAGGCCCCGTGTCGCATATTGACTGTCGTCGGCATCGATCCACTGCGCGACGCCGCCGATGTCGACGGTCCAGTCCTCGGCGGGCTTCCACCGCACCGACGCGCGACCGCCATAGCGGCGCGAATCGTTCACGTTGCTGCGGGAGCGGCCGGTATCGTCGATCCAGCCGCCGCTCCGCTCCGCATAGCCCACGAGGCGCAGGCCCAGCTTGTCCTCGACCAGAGGCGCGTTGATGGTGGCATCGATCACGCCGCCGGTGCTGCCCTGCGCGGTCGTTCTGCCTTCGACAGCGGCTGTCGCTCCCCAGGTCGCGAGATCGGCCTTGCGCGGCACGATGCGGACGATGCCGCCAAGCGCTCCGGTGCCGTAGAGCGTGCCTTGCGGGCCGCGCAGTATCTCGACATGGTCGATGTCGATGAGGCGGAGGTCCGGATCCGGGGTCGCATAGCTGACCCGGGCGTCATCGAGAAACAGGCTGACCGTCGATTGGGTCGGCCCGTTGAACGCGCTGTCCGCGACGCCCCTCAGGAACAGCCTGTCGCGCCCGGGGCCCAGGTTTGTTGCGAAAATCCCTTCCGTGTCGCCTGCAAGCTCCTGCAGCCCACGGCCTGCGATCAATCCGTCGGGAAGGCTGGGCCTGACGATGGAGACGGCGACCGGGATCGTGGCCAGCGCCTCATCCCTCTTGGAGCCGCTGACAACGATCTCTTCGCCCGCATGGTCGACAGGCTTGTCGACGGTCGGCCCAGCTTGTGTCGCAGTCTCGAGGCGCCAGAGTCCGGCCCCGGCACGGATGACGCGAAGTCCGCTGCCCCGCACGATCCGTCCAAGCGCATCCTGGGGGTCGAAGGTGCCTCTGATCCTGCGCACATGGCGTCGGGGCAGGGCGCCGGCGGCACCCACGGATTCTCCCGTCTGCCGCGAGAAAGCGAGCAAGGCCTGGCCCAGATCCGATGCCGGTATGTCCAGCTGCACGGGCGCCGCATGTGCAGGAACGGCGCATGCGAAGAGGTCAGCGAGCAGCCACCAGACGAACGGTCTTACCTTGCGTGTCGGCCCTGACCGGCAGCAGCGCGGTGACCTGGGAAAGAAGCTTCGAGCCGTCACCGATATTGAGAACCCCGGACATGCGCAAATCGGCAATCTGCGGATCGACCGATATTCTTTGTCCCGAATAGCGTCCGACATCGATGGCGACCAGAGCCAGCGGCGAATTGTCATAGACGAGGCGGCCCTGCCGCCAGCTGCCGACCGAGGCTGTTGGGGCCTGTCTTATCGTGGCATCGCCGCTCTCCTCGTCGAGATCCAGGCGATGGCCTGCCGTCAACATGATGGGGGAGCCGTCACGGGGCGTAACGCTCAGCCGCCCCTCGCTTACCGCGACGGTGGTATGCGGGGGGGCGACGATCAGGTCGAATTGCGTTCCGATGTCGCGAATTTGCACCGAACCGGTGTCGATCACCATCTGCCTGGATGGATCGTGACGGATGTCGAAATGGGCGATGCCTCCGGTCATGCGGATGGAGTCTCCGGCATCGGCGAGGACCAGTTCGCTCTTCCCGCCCAGCGCGATGCTGCTGCCGTCGCGCAGGGCGATGGTCCGTCCGGCATCCGCCGTACGATAGGTCGACGACGAGGAGTGCTGACCGAACGGCATCTGCTGCGGCATCGCGACAAGCGCAAGGCAGGCTGCCAGCGCCAGGCCGCCGCCGGCCCACCAGCGGCGGCGATGCGGCTTCCCGGCGGCGGGTTCCGGCTCTTCCACATCGTTGGCCGGGATGAGGGTGAGGATCGCATCGCGACTGGCCTCGATCTCCTGGTCGAGCAATGCGACGCTGTCATAGGCGTCGCGATGGCGCGGATCGCGTTCCAGCCAGTCGGCGAACGCCTCCCAATCCATCTCGTCGGACGCCGACGCCACGTGCCAGCCTGCGGCTTCGTCGCGGATTTGCGCGTCCTCCTGTTCAATGCCTTCCATTGCGCTCCTCCTGCGCCGCATCCACCCTCGTTGACGATAGACGCCGCCGCATGCCGATCACCCCAGTCCGATCGCGGGTCATCATGCCATCAGCTCCCGCAGATGCCGTAATGCCACCGCTATGTGCTTCTCGACCGCGCTGCGGCTTATCCCCAGTTCGGCCGCCACTTCTCCATGGCTCAGCCCGTCCAGCTTGTGCCGCCTGAACACTCTGGCCGCACCAGGCGGGAGCTGCCCGATCGCTTCGGCAAGCCTGCGGAGACGATCGCGTCCCTCGAGCACGGCCAAAGGCGATGGCGCATGATCCGTCACTTCGCCCGGCCCTGCCGGGTCGACATCATGCTCGACGGCGATCCAGTCGCTTTCTCGCTTCGTCCTCCGTCGACGCTCGCGCACCCGGTCGAGGACGATGTTCATGCCTACTTTGTGCAGATAGGCGAGCGGATTGGCGATCGGACCCGACTCGGCTCGCGAGATATGAAGCCAGATTTCCTGCAGCACGTCCTCGGCTTCACCGGGGTCGCCGGTTCTGGCCGTGAAGAACCGCAGGAGTTGGGGGCGATGGGCGGCCAGCACGTTCGTCAGGCCGGAAAGCTGTTCGGATTCGTCCCTGACCGCCTGTCTCCCCATATCAGCCTTTGAGCTTGGCGTTCACCTGGCCCAGCAGCTTCTGTATCTCGCCGCGCCGACCCGAGTCGGCGACCTCCCGGCCCGGTCGGGCAGGAGCCGCCAGAGCGGTCTTCAGCGCCTTGGCCGCATCCGCATATTGCCCCTGGTGAAACAGGAAGTCTCCCCAGAAATAGTTGGAATCGATGCCCTGCGGGTTCGCCTTCAACCCCGCCAGCAGCTCCGCGCGCGCCTTGTCGCTGCTGCCGAAGCCGATCGGCCAGCCGGGCACCTGATAATAAAGCGCGCCGAGGCTGGTATGCGCCGAACCGCCGAGCGCGTTGCCGTCGATCTTCTCCGCCTTCTCCAGCAGCGACTTGGCTTCCTTCGCCAGCGAGAGGCCGCCCATGCCACCCTTCAATCCGGCAAGCGTCGAGGTGACGATGCCGTCCCAGATCAGCGGCTCGGCGCGGTTCGGGGATGCGGCAACGAGCGCGTCGGCCTGGCCCTTGAGCCTGGCCATCGCATCGGTCTGCGCGGCGGCGGGGGTGCCGTACTTCACTTGGGCCCAGGCGCCCGCAAGTGCCATGGTGCGGTCGCTAATGCCGTCGGCATGAGCGGGTGCAAGGGCAGTGCCGAGCGCAAGCGCGGCCAGGATATAACGAGCCTTCATCATCGTCTCCATATTGTCAGTTGAAGATGGCTGCCGCCTTGCGGTCGTTGGCGGCGAGGGCCTTGTCGATCATCGTCGGCATCAGTGCATTCAGGCGGACGAAGAGCGATTCCGGGAAGCCGATCACGACGTCGCGCTCGCCCTTTTCGATGGCGCTGGCGATCCGGTCGGCGACATATTCGGGCGCATCGAGATGCATCTTGGTGATCTCGGCCAGCGCCAGCACGCGTTCGGAGTTCAGCGGCGTCCGCACTGCGCGCGGTGCGACATGCGTCACCTCCACGCCGCTACCCGCCAGTTCGCGCCGCAGCGCCTGGCTGAAGCCTTTCAGCCCGGCCTTGGCGCTCGAATAGCTCACGAAATGGGCGAAGGGGATCGAACCGAAGACCGACCCGATGTTGACGATCCGCCCCTGTCGGCGCGCCCGCATGCCCGGCACCACCGCCCGCGATAGCATCGCCGGTGCGATCAGATTGATGACGTAGCCCGTCCAGAGATTTTCGGGCGACTGATCCTGAAGCGGGCCGAAATACTGGATGCCTGCCAGGTTCACGAGCATGTCCGGCCCGAGGTCGTCGAGTTTCGCGCCGAGGTCGGCGATACCCTCGAAGCTGCCGAGGTCGGCGATCATCTCGCTGTTCGCCTCGGGCGAAGGCAGGCGATCGATGCCGACCACATGCGCGCCTCGCTCGACCAGTCGCTGGCACAGCAGCGAGCCGATGCCTCCAGCCGCGCCGGTGATGGCGATGCACTGTCCATCAAGCTGCTTCATGTTCGAACTCCATGGGTATCGTTGCGAAGAGGGCGCCGAACAGATCGAAGATCCGATCTGCCATGGCGATGATCGCCGCCGCATCCTCGGGGTCTTCGATGCTGTCCATCAGCCCCTGGAAGAAGCGCATATGGTCCTGGTCGAGGGCGCCATGCGACTGCAGATAGGTGAATGCGGAACTGGGCAGGCCGAGGCTGGTCCGCAGCGCGTCCGCGCCCTGGCTTGCCAGCGCGATGCTGGTGCTTTCCAGGACATAGACCATGCCGAAGAAACTGGCGGGGTTGCCCTCCCGGATCGTCCGATAGGCATGGTCGACCATCGCCTTCGTGGCCGGGGACGGACCCAGTGCCACGGCACGTTGCGGGTCGCCGCCCAGCGCGGCGATGTCGTTGAGGATCCAGTGCTCATGGCCGGTCTCCTCCTCGATATATTCGTCGAGGGCGGCGACGAGCGTCGGGCGGTGGCCCAACCGCTGGCGGGCCTCCTGCATCAGCGGCACCGTGTGGCGGACATGATGATAGGCCTGCGCCAGATAAGCGGCATAGGTCTCGCGGCTGATCCTGCCCGAAAGACCGGCCTGGATCTGGGGCACGCGCAGAAGGCGTGCGCGTGCCGGCAGCGTTCGCAGCACGAGCCGGTCGAACAGACCGAAGCTCTCTTCACGGGCAAGAATCTCGCGTCGACGCAGCCGGCCGTTCGCCGTCAGCGTGCCGTCGACCGGCAGGAACGGCTTTGTGCAACGCCATTCGCTCACACGAGCATAATCGGGAAGCGCGGCGTTGACGGCCGCAATCGCCGGCGCGACGTCGGCGGCCGGCGAAGAGGGGACGATGAGGGCGGACAGCGCAGCCTCGCCATCGCCATGGACCATCGCCTGGGCGATCTCGGGACGCGCCTTAAGCAGCGTCTCGATCCATTCGGGGGAAATGTTGCGGCCGAAGCCCGTGACGATCAGGTTCGACTTGCGACCGTCGATGACGAGCCGACCGTGGTCATCGAACCGTCCGATGTCGCCGGTTCTGATCGGTGCCTGCTCCCGAGGCTGGCCGACGAGGCCGAGATAGCCACTGCCTTCGACGACGATCTCGCCGTCCTTGTCGATCATGACGCGGACATGACCCAGCGGCTGTCCCACGCTACCGCGACCGGACCGGTCGCCGGGCGCTTCGATCGCGACGACCGATCCGCATTCGGTCAACCCATAGCCCTGCACCAGCGGCAGGCCGATCCGGTCGGCGCGCAGCAGCAGATCGGGGGAGATATGCGCACCGCCCAC
The DNA here is from genome assembly GCF_011044255.1 of Rhizorhabdus phycosphaerae. Classification (NCBI taxonomy): domain Bacteria; kingdom Pseudomonadati; phylum Pseudomonadota; class Alphaproteobacteria; order Sphingomonadales; family Rhizorhabdaceae; genus Rhizorhabdus; species Rhizorhabdus phycosphaerae. The sequence continues at coordinate 2,132,911 of NZ_CP049107.1, read as the reverse complement.
AGCGACGAGGTTCAGCGCGGGAGGAGCCCGGCCAGCCGCTTCGCACGCCGCGAGAAGCCGCCCGAGCAGTTCGGGCACGAGGATCAGGCTGGTGGCGCCCGTCCGCTCGATCGCTGCCAGCATGGCTGCGGCATCCGGATCGAACATCCGTGCGAAGCCGATGTCTTCGAGGCGGGGAACCATGTAGGTGCCGCCGGCGATCAGCGTCGCATAGAGACCCGCGACATTTTCCAGCAGCACGGCAAGCGGCAGCATCGGCAGATGCAGCCCCGCCTTGTCGCTGCCGACGCGCTCGACGACCGCCCTCGCGGTGGCGAGCATAGCTTCGTCCGAGAGGCAAATGCCCTTGGGCGTTCCGGTCGAACCGGACGTATAGCTGATCTTGGCGGTGCCCTCCGGCAACGCAGCGGGCGGATGATCGAACCGGACGATGCCGTCGGCCTTTATGCTTGCGACGACGCCGGCGTCGCGAAGCGCGTCCTGCCGCTGCGTCGGGGTGAAAAAGGGCGGAACGGGAACGCAGGCGCGGCCGAGCGAGAGCAGCGCGAGATCGGCCACGACCCAATCGATGCCATTGCCCAGCTCGATCGCGACGGGGCCCGTCGGCCCGGCTTCGGTTTCGATCATCTCGGCCATCGCGTCGATGGCCAGCGGGAGGTCCTCATAGCGGATATGGTTGGGGCCATCGCTCAATGCGACCTTTCGGCCCCGCTCGCCTGCCGCAGTCAGGATCGCGTTCAGCAGCGCGCTCATTGTACCCGGCTCCGGGTGGCGAATTTTGCGAGGAGCGCGGCACCGTCCGCTATCTCCCCGCAGCAGATCACCGGATCGAGCTGGTAATAGCGTCCCCAGCTGTCGGCATTGGCAAGGCGCGTGGGGTCGGCAGCGTGCAGCTCGACGAGCGGGATGCCGACGCGGGCGAGCATCGACCGGAGTGGGCGGGTCAGCGTGGCCACCGCCACCCGGTGGCTCGTGCGCAAGGTTTCGGCGGTTTCGCACCAGAGTTCGATCAGGGAACGTGACGGGGTCGCGGCAAGGCAGCCGATCTCGACGATCTCCGAGCGGGCGATGTCCTTGTCGAGCGCTGCGGACACCAGCGCCTCGATCGGCTGGTCGAGATAGGTTTCGAGGAAAAGCCGTCCCTCGGCCGCGTCACGGATGCCCAGCGTCGCGGAAGGGTGCCGGGCCTCGCCGCGAACCTGAATCCAGGCGGGGTAGTCGAGGCAGGGGGTGGCCGAATGTATCCGGTCGAAACGGTCGACCACGAAATCCTTGAGTAGCTGGTCCATCTTTACACTCGCACTGTTTGGATGGGAGACGCCACCGGTTCGGCGTCACCCCAGTGCGAGGGCCGGGATTTCTGCACTGCGGGAAATACGAGCAGTGAGGCGGACTGCGATCCGCCTCCGCCCACCGCGCCCGGTCTACATCAGGTCTCGGGCCGAGCCCGCACGGCTGCCACCACCTTGCGCAACTCGGCGACGCCGACCGCGCCGGGCAGCAGATAGGGGCCGATCAGCAGGCCGGGCGTTCCCGTCAGTCCCAGCATGCGGGCATAGCGATCCGACCGCCCCAGCAGCGCGTCGATGTCCTGCCGCCGCGCCGTCAAATCCTTCTGGAGCCTCGTCCAATCGACGCCCGCGCGGTTGGCGGCGGTCCGAATGGCGGCGCTGTCGAGCTTGCCCTGCGCCGCCATCAGCGCTTCGTTGAAGGCGGTATGGCGCCCCTGAAACTCGGCGGCGATCGCCGCGCGGGCGGCCTCGGTCGAGGCGCCGCCGAAGATCGGCCAGTCGCGATAGAGAAGCCGGACCTTGGGGTCTTCGCGCAGCAGCGCCTGCAGTGCCGGATGCACCTTGCGGCAATAGGGGCAATTATAATCCGAGAAGAGCACGATCGTGACGTCGGCACCCTCCGGCGCCACAGCAGGGGCGATCGGATCGGTCATGATGGCCTGTCGGATCCGGCGGGCCATGTCGCCGGCGGACTGATCCTGCCTGGCGATGCGCGGCTGCTGGCTGTGGGCGCTGCCGGTCATGCCCAGCAGCAGGGCGGCGATGACGGCCCAGCGGGCCGGTGCGATCGTCATTCTCACTCCTCGATCAGGGCGATGCCGTCGGCCAGCGCGGCGCGCGAAATCTGCCCCTGTTCGATGCGCCTTACCCGTCCCGACGCATCGATGAAAAGCGTCGTCGGCAGAACACCGCTGTCAGAAGCGCGCAGCAGTGCCTGGGCCTCGTCGAGCAGAACGGCTTCGTCGCCGAGTCCTTCGCGCCGCAGGAAGGTCTGCACCGTGGTCGCGCTTTCCCCCGCGTCGACAAGCCGGATCGGCACGTCCGATCCAGCGGCAGCGCGGACCAGCATCGGCAGTTCGCGACGACAGGGGCCGCACCAGGTCGCCCAGAGGTTGAGCACCAGCGGCCGTCCGCGATAGTCGTCGAGCCGCACGGTACTCCCGGAAATGCTGCGCAGCATGATTTCGCGCGGCAAGGCGAAAGGAGCCGGGCGGAGCCATGCCTGAACCGCAAGGGCGGACGCTGCGCAGAGCCCGAGCAGCGCGATACCGATGAGCAGGGCGGCCCAGGGACGCAGCGCTGCCACTATGACGAGCGCAGCCGCTGCAATACCGGCCCAGGGCAGAAAGCCGCCCTGCCAGATGGCAAGCGCGGAGAGCGGGTCGTCGGCATAGAGGCGCGCGTGGGCGGCGACGAACGCCGCGCGTGCCACGATCAGGCCGGCTGCGACGGCGAGCCATCCGATCCGTGCGGGGTTCGGCAGCGCCCATCGCCGGCCGATGGCGCTGGTTCCAGCCAGGAATCCCCAGATCGCCAGCAAAGCGACGAGGCGCTCGCCGGCAATCGCCAGCGGGCCGAGGCTCAACATCGCGCGCTTGCCGTGGCTGTCAGCGGTGGTGTCAGTCTTCGGCCACCGGCAGCCACACCGCGCTGGCAGCGTCGCCACCCCATCGGATCGTCTGTGTCGCCTTCACATAATCACCGGGCTTGGCATCCATGATCGAGTCCACCCAGCTCTGTGGGTTGCGGTCGTAGAGCGGGAAGAGGCTCGACTGGACCTGGACCATGATCCGGTGCCCCGGCAGGAAGACATGGTCCACATTGGGCAGCTCCCAGCCGAAGGCATAGGTCTTGCCCGGCTTGAGCGGCGCGGGTGTCGCGAAGCCGCTGACATAGCGGCCCCGGAAAATCTCGATGCCGATCGCCAGCTGATAGCCCGCCATGGTCGGATTGGCGCTGTTCTCCTCCGGATAGACGTCGATCAGCTTCACCACGAAATCGCCGTCGCGTCCGCTCGTCGCGGCGCGCAGGTCGACCTTGGGCGCGCCCTTGATATGGACCGCCTTGTCGAGCACGCCGGTCGAATAGCTCAGCACGTCGGGCCGGCCGTCGACGAAGCGCTGGTCGCGCACCAGCCAGGTCCGCCATTCCTCGCCCTGCATATGGACCGGGCGGGGTAGCATCGGCACCGGCTTGGCCGGGTCGGAGACATAGCTGTCGCTGCCCGCCTGCGGCTTGCTCCAGGACAGGCCGAAATCCCTGCTCAGGTAGAGCGGCTTATAGGTGCCGGCCGGCCATTTCGGCGAGACCTCCCAGCGGTTGGCGCCGGTCGCATAGGTAAGCACGGGCGGCGTGTCGCACTTCGGCGGTGCACTCTTCAGGTGGCAGTCGAGGAAGGGCTTCATCCAGCGCGTGCGGAACTGCAAGCCGGTATCGCCTTCCCATTTGAGCGGCCCGAGTTCGCGCGCCTCGTAATTGACCTGCGAATGCCGCCAGGGGCCGATGACGAGGCTCAGCATCCCATCGGCTAGGGACTGCTTCGCCAGCGCCTTGTAGACGGCGGGCGCTCCATAGCTGTCTTCCTGGTCCCATTGCCCGACGACGAGCATCGTCGGCACGGTCAGCTTGCGCTCGCCGAGCAGCTTGTCGACCGCTTGCCCCTGCCACCAGGCGTCGTAGCTCGGATGCTCGAGCACCTTGCGCACCACCGGCAGGTCCAGCAGCCCGTAGCGGAGCGCATAGGCCATCGCCGAGCCCGCCTCGAGATAGGCGGCATATTCGTCGCCTGTGCCCTTGGGCACCGCGCCGCCACCCTTCTTAACCGTCTGGCCGAGATCATAGTCGAAGCCGAAGGTGCGGAAGGCGCCGTTGTGGAACCAGTCGTCGCCCATCCAGCCGTCGACCATCGGGCTCTGCGGAACCGCCGCCTTGAGCGCGGGATGCGGATCGATCAGCGCCATCAGCGAGGTGAAGCCGAGATAGGAGGAGCCGGTGATCCCGACCTTGCCGTTGCTCTCCTTCACATTCTTCACGAGCCAGTCGATCGTGTCATAGGCATCGGTGGCGTGATCTACCTCGGTGGCGTTGAGCGGACCGCGCAAGGGGCGGTTCATGACATAGTCGCCCTCGGAGCCGTCGAGGCCGCGGACATCCTGATAGACCCGGATATAGCCGTCGTTGACGAACTCGGCGTCGGCGACGGGCAGGATCTCCTCGATCCGCTGGCTGCGGTTGCGCGACGTCATCTTGTTGGCGTTGTACGGGGTGCGGCTCAGCAGGATCGGAGCGTCGGTGACGCCCTTGCGGTGGATGATCACCGTGAACAGCTTCTTGCCGTCGCGCATCGGGACCATCTCGACCCGCCGGACATAGTCGGCCTCTGGGCGGACCCAGTCATATTCGGCGACCTGCTCGTTCGCCATGGTGTCGGTCGGGGCCGGCGTCGCCTGGGCGGCGGAGAGCGTGGTTGCGATGGCGAGGGCGAGCGGAGCGAGCGCGAAGCGAGCATGTGTGATCATGTCACATGGGTGGCCCGCCGAACCCGCTCCGGTCAAGCCCCCGATCGCGGCTCAATCGCTCGGCGCCAGCTCCGCTGCCATCGCCTCGCGCATCATGAACTTCTGGACCTTGCCGGTGACCGTCAGCGGGAAGGCGGGGACCAGCCGGACGTGCCGCGGCACCTTGTAATGGGCGATCCTACCCCGGCAATGTTCGATCACCGCGCCCTCGCTGAGCGTCGTGCTGCGCGCGATCACCCAGGCGCAGACCTCCTCGCCGAAGCGGTCGTCGGGGACCCCGAAGACCTGCGCATCGACGATGTCGGGGTGAGTCAACAGATGCTCCTCTATCTCGCGCGGATAGATGTTCTCGCCGCCCCGGATGATCATGTCCTTGATCCGCCCGACGATGCGGCAATAGCCCTGCTCGTCGATCGTCGCGAGATCGCCCGTGTGCATCCAGCCCTCGGCATCGATCACCTGGGCGGTCTTCTCGGGATCGTCCCAATAGCCGAGCATGACCGAATAGCCGCGCGTGCACAACTCGCCGGGCTCACCGATCGGGAGCGTGTTGCCGTCGAGATCGACGACCTTGGCCTCGAGATGCGGCTGGACCTGTCCGACCGTCGAGACGCGCAGTTCGAGCGGATCGTCTATCGCCGACTGGAAGCTGACCGGGCTGGTCTCGGTCATGCCATAGGCGATCGTCACCTCGCGCATATGCATCCGGTGAAGCACCGCCTGCATGATGGCCGTGGGGCAGAGCGAGCCCGCCATGATGCCGGTCCGCAGCGATGTCAGGTCGAAGCCGCCGAAGTCCGGATGTTCAAGCATTGCTACGAACATAGTCGGCACGCCGTAGAGCGCGGTGCAGCGCTCCTCCGCCACCGCCGCCAGTGCTGTCGCGGGGTCGAAGGCGTCGCCCGGCAGGCACATGGTCGCGCCGTGCGCGACGCAGGCGAGATTGCCCATGACCATGCCGAAGCAATGATAGAGCGGCACCGGGATGCAGACGATGTCGGCGGGGGTGAGCCCGATCCGACGCCCGACCATATAGGCGTTGTTGACGATGTTCCGGTGCGACAGCGTCGCGCCCTTGGGCAGGCCCGTCGTGCCGCTCGTAAACTGGATATTGGTCGCGTCCTGCGGCTTCACATCGGCCGGCAGCGGCGTCGTCGGATCGCTCGGGAGGGCGCCGATCGGCATGCACCCCGGATGCTCGCCCTCGCCGATCGACAGGACCAGGCGAAGCTCGGGCAGGTCGGCGCAGACCTCGGCGAGCATCGCGACATAGTCGCTCGACTTGAAGCGGGGCGCGATCACCAGCGCCGCACAGCCGACCATCGCCACGGCACGCTGCATCTCGATCGCGCGATAGGCGGGGTTTATGTTCACCAGCACCAGCCCGGCGCGTGCGGCGGCGAACTGGACCAGCACCCATTCGAGGCAATTGGGCGACCAGATGCCGATCCGCTCACCCGGCCGCAGCCCGGCTCCGATCAGCCCGCGTGCGAGATCGTCGACATGCGCGAGCAGTTCCGCATAGCTCAGGCGCACGCCTTGATGGCGGACAATCAGTGCCGTCGCGTCCGGCTGCCGTGCTGCCGTCTCCGCGAGCAGGTCGCCGATCGTGATATCGAGCAGCGGGGGTGTATTGCCGCCGCGAACCTGCGAAAGCGTCACGCGGCCCCCCGCTGCCATTCCTGGTCGCGCAGCTCCTTGCGACGGATCTTGCCGCTGACGGTCTTGGGCAGGTTCGTCACGAACTCGATCTTTCGCGGGTATTTATACGGTGCGGTCGTCGCCTTCACATGATCCTGCAGAGTTTTCACGAGCGTCTCCGACGGTTCGTAGCCGGGCGCGAGGATCACGAACGCCTTGACCACTTCGCCGCGCGTCGGGTCCGGGCTCGACACGACCGCGCTCTCGGCGACGGCAGGATGTTCGAACAGCGCGCTTTCGACCTCGAACGGCCCGATGCGATAGCCCGAGGAGAGGATCACGTCGTCCGACCGGCCGACGAACCAGAAATAGCCGTCTTCGTCGACGATCGCGCGGTCGCCGGTCAGGTACCAGCCGTGCCGTCGCGTGTCGGCGGTGCGTTGCGGATCGTCGCGGTAGCGCGCGAACAGACCCGGCGGCAGGGACTCCGCGATGCGCAGCGCGACATCGCCTTCCTCGCCGGCGGGCATGCGCCGTCCATCCCCGTCGATCACGGCCAGATCGAAGGCGGGGGCGGGGCGGCCCATCGATCCCTGGCGCGCGGCTCCGGGGCGGTTGGCGCACAGCAGCACGGTTTCGGTCTGGCCATAGCCGTCATGGATGTCGAGGCCGGTGGCCCCTTTCCACAGATCGATCACCTCGGGGTTCAGCGGCTCGCCCGCGCTCACGCAGTGGCGCAGCGAGGGGAAGGTCCGCCCGCCGATGTCGCCGCGCACGAACATGCGATAGGCGGTAGGCGGCGCGCAGAGCGTGGTCACCGGCATGCGTTCGAGCAGGTCCATCGTCGCGGCTGGATCGAAGGCGGCATTGTGGTGGACGAAGATCGTCGCGCCCATCAGCCAGGGCGCGAACAGGCTGCTCCACGCGGCCTTGGCCCATCCGGTGTCGGACAGGTTCCAGTGGAGGTCGCCGGGCTTGAGATCGAGCCAGTAGCTGCCGGTGATCCGGTGCGCGAGCATATAGCCGTGCGAGTGGATCGTCATCTTCGGCTGGCCGGTGGTGCCGCTCGTGAAATAGCACAGCGCATCCTCGTCGAAGCGGGTGTCGTCGAGCGGGGGGAGTGGCTGTGTGGCATCGCGCAGCGCGTCAAAGTCCAGCCAGCCTGCGCGGGGCCCGCCGATGTGGAGCCGGACGATGTCGGCGTCGCCCAGCGCCTTGTCGACGCGTTCGGCCATGTCGCCGGTGGCCGCGACGCAGCGCGCCTCGGCCGCCTGATGGCGATAGGCGATGTCCTTCGCCATGAGCTGGGTCGTGCCGGGAGAGGCGACCGCACCGATCGCGATGCAGCCGAGCATCAGCTCCCACCATTGCTGCTCACGGTTGAGCAGGATCAGCACCGTGTCCCCCCGGCGCACCCCGGCTGCCGCCAGCACCGCCGCCGCACGTCCGGCGGCGGCGGCGATGTTGGAGAAACTGCGCTCGACCGTCCGGCCGTCGGCATCGACCCACAGCATCGCCGGATCGCCGGGCCGCAGTTCGGCCCAGCGCCCGATGACGTCGCGCGTGAAGTTGAACAGGTCCGGCCGGTCGGGAAGGTCGAGCATCGTCATTTTGCTTCGTTGATGATGTGCAACTGGGTGAATTCGTGCAGCCCCTCCTCGGCAAACTCTACTCCCAGGCCCGACTGCTTCGCCCCGCCGAACGGAATGGTCGGCCCGAAGTCGAGATGCTGGTTGATCCAGGTCGTCCCGCTTTCCATCCGGCTGGCCATGTCGCGCAACTTTTCGCGGTCGCTGCCCCACACCGAGCCGCCCAGACCCATGGCCGACGCATTGGCCCGCGCCAGCGCATCCTCCGCATCGTCGAAGCGGATGATCGGCAGGATCGGCCCGAACTGCTCTTCGTCCACGATCCGCGTGCCGTCGGCGATGTCACGGACGATGGTGGGGCGCACGAAATAGCCGGGCCGGTCTTCGATGGTGCCGCCGGCGACGATCGTGCCGTTCGCCCTGGCGTCGTCGAGGAAGCCCTTCACCTTCTCATATTGCGCAGCATTTTGCAGCGGTCCGATCTGGACGCCCTGCTTCAGCCCGTCGTCGACGATCGCTTCCTCGGCCAGACGGCCGAGCTCCGCACAGAGCGCGTCGTAGATATCCGAATGCGCATAGACCCGCTTGATCGCCAGGCAGACCTGCCCCGCATTGAGGAAAGCGCCGCCGAAAATGCCGGGCGCAACTTTGGCCGGATCAGCATCGGGCATCACGATCGCGGCGTCGTTGCCGCCCAGTTCCAGGGTCAGGCGCTTGATCGAGGCGGCAGCGCTGGCCATCACCTTTCGGCCGGTCTCGGTCGATCCGGTGAAGCTGATCTTGGCGATATCGGGATGCGCGGTCAGCTTGCCGCCGAGATCATTGGCATCGGTGACGATATTGACCACGCCGGCCGGGAAGATGTCGGCCATCAGCGCGCCCATCTTGAGCGTCGTCAGCGGGGTCGTAGGCGCCGGCTTCACCACCATCGTGTTGCCGGCCAGCAGCGCGAGCGGCAGCTTGAAGGCGACGATCAGGACCGGGAAATTCCACGGGATGATCGCGCCGACCACGCCCAGCGGGCGACGACGCTGCTCGACCCGGTGGCGGGCATCGTCCTCCAGGATGCGGACCGGCAGCTCATGCGAGGCGAGCTGGCGGATGAAGGCCTGGGTATAGGCGATCTCGGCGGTCGCCTCGGGCAAGGGCTTGCCCTGTTCCTGCGTCAGCAGGCGCGCAAAGGCCTCGGCTTCGGCCTCGATCGCGTCGGCCAGCTTCAGGATGATGGCGCGCCGTTTCTCGATCGGCTTGGCGGCCCAGGCGGGGAAGGCGCGCTTGGCGGCGGCGACCGCTTCGTTCAGCTGATCTTCGGACCCGCGGGGGCATGTCGCCAGCACTTCTTCCGTCGCCGGGTTGACGACCTCCATCGTCATCGCGCCGTCCACCAGACGGCCGTCGATCAACAGCTTATAGTCGGTCATGATCCTCTCCTCATGGGCCGCGATCCTTGTGGTCGCGGCCCCTCATCCTGTCAGAATTTATAGCCGATCGTCGCACCATAGGTGCGCGGTGCGCCGACATGGTTGTAATCGAAGCCGAATCCCCCGGTGAGATCGACCCGAGAGGTGACATAGAATTTGTTGGTCAGGTTCTTGCCCCAGATCGATACCGAAACGGGCCCCCGTTCGAAATCGATATGCCCGCCGAACAGGGCATAGGCGGACTGCCGCAGCCTCGGCACGTTGAACACCTCGAAATATTGGCTTGAGACATAGCTGATGTCCGGGTGGAGGCTCAGCTTGCCGGCGTCGTCGTCCATCAGCGTGATGTCGAGCCCGGCATTGGCGCTGACCGAGGGCGCGTTGGACAGGCGATTGCCCTTCACGTCGACGCCACTCAATATGCCTTTCTTGATCTTGGCGTTGAGCAGGCCGAGGCTGGCACGCACGGACAGAAACTCGCTCGCGCGGGCGTTGAACTCGACCTCGCCGCCGAAGATTCGCGATTTGTCGACGTTGACCAGGGTCTGGGCGGCGGTTTGCGGGCTGACGTTGATAAACTGCTGGTTCTTGTAGAGATAATAGAAGCCGGCGAGGTTCAGCGTGATGCGGCGGTCGGCCAGTTGCAGCTTCGCTCCGCCCTCGAACGCATCGATCGTCTCGGGTTTCGCGACCGATGCTTCAGAAGGATCGAAAAAGGCCTGCGCGTTAAAACTCGGCGCGCGATAGCCGCGGCTGTAGCTTGCATAGATCATGCGATCACGGTCGATCTTGTAATCGATACCGATCTTGCCCGAGATATTGTCGTTCTTGAAGCTGAGCGTGGTCGGGGGAATCAGCGTCGCCACCAGCGATCCGTCGACGCCCAGCGCATCCGAGCGCAGGCCTTTTTGTTTGCCGTCGTCGCGGGTGTAGCGCAGGCCGCCGCGCAATGTGAAGCCGCCGCCGAAATCATAATGCATGTCGGTGTAGAGCGCATAGCTGTGCTTGAGCTGGTCGAAGCTGTTGACCACGCTGCAGGCGGCGGGCAGCCCGGCCGCGCAGTCGGCGGCGTCGATGGTGCCGCTGCCGTCGATATCGGCATCCTTGAAGATGCCGAAGTCGGTCGTGTTGAAAACCTTCTCGCGGTTGTAATAGGCGCCGAGGATGAACTCGAACGGGCCGCCCCAGCTGCTGGCGAGGCGCAGGTCCTGCGACAGCTGGCTGGCGCGGTCGCCGTAGAAGATTTCGAGCGTCTTGTTGGGAGCGCCGTCGGTATCCTCGCCGAAGTTCAGCCGCCCCTTGTCCCAGGACGACACCGACACGATCGACAGATCGTTGCCGATGTCGAAGGTCGAGGTCAGCGCCAGGGCATAGGTGCGGGCGCGGCGGCGCGGCGTGTAGTTGGACTCGATTTGGCGACGGCCGATACCGGTGCGGAAATAGCTGCTGCCTTGCCCGAGCGACTCATAGAGGCCGACGCCGACCCCGTCCGGCCCAGGCGCGGCAAAGATGCCGTAGTTGCGGGGGTTCTGATAGCTGGTCGAGGCGCGCAGGAGGAAGGATGTACCGTCCTTCGGCTCCCACAGCATCGACCCGCGCACGGCATATTCGCGGGTGCCGTTCAGATCGGGCTGACCGGGAAGCTGGTTGCGGAACCAGCCTTCTGCGCGCGCGGCTGTGAAGGCTACGCGCGCGGCGACCGTCTCGCCCAGCGGCAGGTTGATCGCGCCATTGGCCTCGTGGCGGTTGTAATTGCCATAGCCGAGATTCAGATAGCCCTCGACCTTGCCGAGGTCGGGCTTGTGGCTGATCAGGTTGACCGCGCCGCCGGTGGTGTTCTTGCCGTAGAGCGTGCCCTGCGGTCCGCGCAGCACTTCGACCCGCTCCAGATCGTACAGAGCGACTCCGAGAAAGGCGAAATTGCCCTTGTAGACCTCGTCATAATAGGTCGCGACCGGTCCAGACTGGTTGAGGCTGTAGTCGGACATCGACACGCCGCGCAGCGCGAAGATCGGGGTGCCGTCGCCGACGGTCGAGGTCAGCTGGAGATTGGCGACCTTGCTGACGAGGTCGTCCGCGCTGGTCAGGCGCTGTTTGCGAACGGCATCGCCACCGATCGCCGACACGGAAATGGGCACATCCTGCAGGCGCTCGCTGCGCTTCTGCGCAGTAACGACGATCTCCATGCTCTCGTCGACCGCATCGTCCGTGGCCGCCTGCGCCATGAGCGCCTGGCTGGACAGGCCGGTGAGCAGCATGGCTGCGATGCGAGATGTCCGGTGCACGCGTGCCGAAATCGTCATCATTTTTCCCCTTCGTGTCTTGTTGCATCATGGGCGCGCTCGCTCGCCGCCAGCCGGGCGACGAGGTCGGCGCGCAGGGCAGCCCGTTCGATCCGCAGCGGCTTTTCCCGCAGCCTTCGGATCTCCTCCCTGGTGTAGGGCTGGAAACCTGCCGGGACGTGATCCGGGTCGAAGCGGATCAGCGTCCAGTTCAGGAGTTCTGCCAGCTGGTCGTCGGGAAGGGGCGTTGTCGCCACCCCCGGCACCCGGCCGAGAAATTCGCGTCCGCCTGGCACGGCGAGCAGGCGCGACACCTGCCCGGCGAGCGGCGGCGTCGATGTGGGCGTGCCGCCGCCATCGGGCCGGTGGCAGCCCTGGCACTTCACGATCCAGTTGATATGCGCCCGCCGGGGATCGGGGACCCCGGGCATGGCGCTATTCGTCGCGGCCGCTGCGGCGGCCGTTCCGATCGCGAGGATCGCAAGAGCCGCCGTCAGCCTCATTTGGCCGGGAGCTTCGGTTGCAGCCGGGCGACCGCTGCGGCGTCGAGGGGCGCGCCGCTTTCGCGCGCGGCCTTCACCTCGGCGGCGGTGAAGGCTTTTACGGCACTACCGCCACCGGCGATCGTGCCAGTTACATGGGTAAGGACCGCCGCGACGGACTCGTCGTCGAGGCCGCCCTGCGCGGGCATCATCCCGCGATAGGCCTTGCCCTCGACGGTGATCGGCCCTGCAAGTCCGCGCGTGACCGCGAGGATCAGATAGCGGCGGCCATCGGCCATGCCGGCCAGTGCGCGCACGTCGGACTGCAGGGGCGGGAACGCTCCCGGCACGCCCTTGCCGGTCGCCAGATGGCAGGCGGCGCAGCGCTGGTAGATTTTGGCGCCGTCGGGGGCGGATTGGGCCGGCACCGCCGCGAGCAGGACCGCGAGCGGGAGGACGAGCGACCAGCGCTGCATCACTGGCTCTCCAGCGCGGTGCCGAGGATCACGGCCGTCGAGCAGTTATAGATCGAGCCGCTCTCGGTCCCTAGGCACCAGTTGATGTCGTTGTTCGCCTGCGGCCGGACCATCGGGCGGTCGCTCTCGTTGCGGTTGCACAGGCAGCGCCCGCAGGACGATTTGCCGCAGCAATCATTATAGCTGATGATGTAGGAGCGCCCGTCGGCCGGATTGAGACAGGTTCCGATCCAGGTGATCGGTGACATTTCGGTGCCGGGCGGGCAGGCATTGGCGGTACCGCCGCAGCAGGAGCAGAGGAAGCCGTCAATCGCGCAATAGCGCCAGTAATCGCATTGGGTCTGGTCACCGGGATCCTGCGGGTTGCCGCTCGTCTGCGGCGGCAGGCCGCTCTTGCCGCCGCCATGGGTCGAGGCGACCGCCCGGGATACGGGCAGCACGGGGATGACGGCCGCGCCGGTAATGGCGCCTCCGATCAGGGTCAGCAGGCTTCGGCGCGACGTACGGCTGGCGACCATGCGCACGGCCCGTTCGGCAAAACGATCTATGTTGGACATGGGAGCAGCCCCCTCTTGCTCGTGGTGGCGCTCAGGCGCCGGCCAGATAGTGCTGGATCGACGCGACACCGCGTTCCTTCGCTTCGAACAGGCTTTCGAGATGTTCGCGGTTGTTGATCAGCCCGAGCGACGCGATGCGGCCCTGTTCGTCGAGCAGGACGGCATAGGGCAGCTTGGAAACGCCCAGCGACCGGCCCAGCGTTTCCGACAGGACATAGGGCATGCCTGCCAGCCCTTCCTTCATGATCAGGCGGCGATGCGCGGTCTCGTCACCGTCGCTGGCGAGAACGGTGTCGACCCAGCCCGCCTCGGCGCGCGCGGCGGAGCGGAGCACCGGCAGCAGCGTCTTGCAGATCGGGCAGTCGGGCGAGAGGAAGAAGAGCAGCTGGCTGCGCCCCTCGCGCTTGCCGCCGATGCGGACGTCCTGCCCATCGAGCGCCGTCAGCGTCACCTCCGGGCCCTTGTCGCCCACGGCGACCTTCTGGTGCAGCGTCAGCGCGCCGGCCGGGGCGATCCGTTCGTGCAGCACGCCGACCTGACGGGCGAGGGCCATCACCAATATGCCGAGCACGCCGACGGCAATCCACAACATGATCTGCGAAGCGAGTACGAAGCCGGTCATCGTGCAAGGCTCCTTGCCGAGGAGGATGCCGAGGCGATTTCGCCTGCGGCGAGATACAGCGCAAAGAAGGTTAAGGCGCCGAAGACGGAGAGGATATTGGGGCTTCCCGCAGGCAGCACCGCCGCCAGTGCCGCAAGCGCGGCGAGCAGGGCCGCGCGCAGTACGGGATAGGCCTCGGTCGATCGCGACGGGCCGCTGAGGCTGCAGCCGCAATCGAAGCGATCGCCGCGCTGCCGCGCCCGCCAGAGCAGCAAGGCGTAAGCCGACCATAGCAGCACAGCCAGACCGCATCCGGCGGGCCGTGCGGCCGGGATCAGCAGCGAGAGGGCGGCGCCCGCTTCGATCGTGGCTGCGGACAGCGAAAGCGGCTGGCCGAGCGATGGAGGCAATCCGGTCAGCTGCGCCGCCGCTGCCGCGAGCCGCTCGCGGGCGGCCAGCTTGTGGACCGCTGCCGATGCCAGCACGGTGGCGAGGAAATAAGGAAGGATCTCGCCCATCGCGGTCACCGGGCCGCCGTCATCGTCATCGGGTCGTGGACGACCTGCGCGATGCTCCGCTGAAGCTTGCCGCTTGCGGCGTCATAGACGTCGAGCGATCCGTCGGCCCGCGACGCGACCAGAAGCGGAGCGGCCTGTGCGGTAACCTCGATCGATATGGCCGGATTGGCGAGCGGGATTCGCGCGACCCGCTGGCGCTTGGCGGGGTCGACGACCCAGACCTCGCTGCCGCCATCCTTGTGGGTACCTTCCTTGCCGGCCGGGTTCATCAGGACATAGACGCGGCCCGCGGTGTCGCTGCTGATCACCTGCCAGCCGCCCGGCCGCCATTCGCCTTCAGCCGTCTTTTCCTTGGGCATCGGGAAAGTGCCGAGGTCGCGGGCCACGTCGCCGCCGAAGTCGATGCCATGGAGGTTGCCTGTGAAGGTGGCGAACCAGGCGGTGCGCCCCACCATCGTCGGGGTCATGAACATCGCGTCATGGTCGATGTCGTTGATCGCTTTGCTGGTGGTGCTCGATGCGACCTGGCCGGCGGCGTCGAGCGTGATGCTCGTCATCGTGCCGTCGGCGCACAGCGAGGTGAAGCCGCGCGCACCCGTCGGGTAGACGAGCGAGCAACCCGGCAGGTCGATCTCGTTCAGGATCGAGCGGGCGTCGAGGTCGATCACCGATACGGAAGATGCCGGCGTGAAGTTGAACAGCAGCGCCCATTTTTCGCCATTGGTGAGTTGGAAGGCGTTGCGCAGGGTTACGAACTGGCCGCGCTTGCCGCCCGGCAGGGCGATCTCGCCCTTGGGCTTGAGCGTCGCCTTGTCCCAGATGGTGATGACGTCGGTGCGCTCGCCGCGCGTCAGCCGCGCATGGAAGGTCTCGGCGACATAGATGTCGGGCCGGGTCGTCGACGGCAGAAGCGTACCGAACTGCGCCACGGGGATCTGTCCCTTCACCGCGCTATGTTCGGCGGCGACGTCGACGATGGCCGCGCGGCCGTCGAGGATGCTGTTAAAGTGCAGGTCCTGCACATAGATCCAGCTGGCGGGATATTTCGGGGTCAGTTCGAGCACGTTCGGGATCGGCTCGACCGGCAGGGGATTCGGATAGGGACTGGCGCCCACCGCCGCTCCGCTCGTCAGCGACAGCACAAGCGCCGCCATCATGGTTTTTCGAGTCATCGGATGCCCGCCTCCCTGTGTCCGCCCTTTTGGTGTGACGGACGAAAGTTTGTCATACGTCCAAAATATGTCAAGCGACAAAAATATAGCCGGACTTGTGGTCCCGGATGCCGAGGATTAGGGCATCCCGATCAGAGTCTTGAGGGCCCCGAGTTGACCGATTTCATCGTTCCCGATTTGCGAATCACTCCGCGGGAAGGGGGCTATGCGCGCGGCCAGGAGGGCTTCGAACAGATCCTCCACGCCGCGCTCAAGATTCTGGTCGAAGAGGGATCGAAGGCGCTCACTCTGCGCAGGATTGCCGCTGCCTGCGGCATGAAGGCGGGCAACCTCGCTTATTATTTCCCGTCGAAGGACGAGCTGCTGCGCGAGTTGCTCAACGCTATCATCAGCAGCTACGAAGAGGCGTTCGACGTCATCGTCCACGATCCCGAGGCTACCGCCGAGCAGCGGCTGCAGCGACTCGTCACGCTCGTCCTCGAGGATATCAGGAGCAAGAAGACCACCCGCGTCTTCCCCGAGCTATGGGCGATGTCGAACCATGACCCGTTCGTGCAGGAGCGGGTCCACGAGCTTTACGAACGCGCGCGCGTCGCGATCAACGAACTCATCGCGGAGATAAACCCGCGCCTGCCCGTCGAGGAGCGCAAGCTGGTCGCGCTGTTCATATCCGCGTCGATGGAGGGGCTGACGATGTTCGCAGGCTATGAAAAGCCGTTCGAGGCGCGGATGCCGGTACTGGAACGGATCGCGTTCAAATCCTTCATCCATCTCATCGGCTCGCTGGAACCGGGCGAGATCGATCTGCCGCCGCAATCCTGAAACGAAGAAGGCCGACGCGCCATCGGGCGGCCGGCCTCCGTTCGTACTGCGCTTCTTCAGGCGATGTAGTGGGCGGTCGTCTTGGCCGCGATCTCATCGGCCGTGACGCCCGGCGCCGTCTCGATCAGGCGGAAGGGCGACTGATGGTCGGGACGTTGAAACACGGCGAGATCGGTGACGATCATGTCGACGACATTCTTGCCGGTCAGCGGCAGCGTGCAGGCCGGAATGAACTTCGGGCTGCCATCCTTGGCGCAATGCTCCATCACGACGATGATCTTCTTGACGCCGGCGACGAGGTCCATGGCGCCACCCATGCCCTTCACCATCTTGCCGGGGATCATCCAGTTGGCGATGTCGCCCTGCTCGGACACTTCCATCGCGCCGAGGACGGTCAGGTCGATATGCCCGCCGCGGATCATCGCGAAGCTGTCGGACGAGGAGAAATAGCTCGACGAGGGCAGTTCGCTGATCGTCTGCTTGCCGGCGTTGATCAGGTCGGCATCCTCCTCGCCCTCATAGGGGAAAGGGCCGATGCCGAGCATGCCGTTCTCGGACTGCAGCGTGACGGTCATGCCGTCGGGAATGTTGTTCGCCACCAGCGTCGGAATGCCGATGCCGAGATTGACGTAGAAGCCGTCCTGCAGTTCGCGGGCGGCGCGCGCCGCCATCTGGTTGCGGTCCCAGGCCATTATGCCGTCTCCCTCTGCCGCACGGTTCGGAACTCGATCTTCTTCTCATAGGGCGCGCCGAGCACGAGCCGCTTCACATAGATGCTCGGCACATGGATGTGATCGGGATCGAGGCTGCCGGTCGGCACGATTTCCTCGACCTCCGCCACGCAGATCTTGCCCGCGGTCGCCGCCGGCTGGTTGAAGTTGCGCGCGGTCTTGCGGAAGATCAGATTGCCGCTCTCGTCGGCCTTCCAGCCCTTGATGATCGACAGGTCGGCGCGGATGCCGCGTTCGAGCACATAGGTCTCGCCGTCGAACTCCTTGGTCTCCTTGCCCTCGGCAACGAGCGTGCCGACGCCGGTCTTGGTGTAGAAGCCGGGAATGCCTGCGCCGCCGGCGCGCATCCGCTCGGCGAGCGTACCCTGCGGGCAGAATTCGACCTCGAGCTCGCCCGCCAGATATTGCCGTTCGAACTCCTTGTTCTCGCCGACATAGGAGGCGATCATCTTGGCGACCTGGCGGGTACGCAGCAGCTTGCCCAGGCCTTCGCCGTCGATGCCGGCATTGTTCGAGGCGACGACGAGCTTCTTCACGCCAGAGGCCTGGATCGCGTCGATCAGGCGATCCGGCACCCCGCACAGGCCGAAGCCTCCGGAGCAGATCGTCATTCCGTCAAACAGAAGCCCGTCGAGCGCGGCTTCCGCGCTATCGTAGATCTTGGTCACGGCAGTACCTCCTGCCCTTGGGTTAAGTGGGCCAAATCATAAAATCCAATTGTTGTTCTTTGATGATATCCATAACCTCGGCTTATGCGACGCATTTCGCTCTATCATCTCGAAACGCTGCTCTGGATCAGCCGGCTCGGCACCTTCGCAGCCGCCGCCGACCGTCTCAACACCACCCAGCCCGCAATCTCGGCGCGAATCCGTGAATTGGAGGGACAGGTGGGGTTCGACATCTTCCAGCGCGCCGGTCGCAACATGGTGCTGACCGCCAGGGGGCGGCAATTGGTGGAAGAGTGCGAGCCGCTCTGGGCGTCGATCGAGCGGACATTGCTTCACTCGGCCCGGCTCTCCGGGACCGCCGGTATCGTGCGGATCGGTACCGGCGAGATCGTTGCCGCCACCGTCCTGCCGCCCTTCCTCAGAGCGTTGCAGGACGACTTTCCGCAGGCCTCGCTCGAGGTCGACATCGATCTCTCGCACAATATGCTCCAGAAGCTGCTGGGCGCCGCCAACGACCTGATCTTCGTCGCGGGGCCCGTCGCGACCCCGAATGTCGAGACGGCGCCGGTGGGAAGCGTCGATCTTGTCTGGGTCGCTTCACCCGCCGTTGCCCGCCGCGCGGTGAGCGGGCCCGGATCGCTTCCGATCTGGCTGCTGCACCGTCACTCGCCAATCCATGGCCTCGCCCTGTCGGCGCTGGAGGAAGGTGGCGCCGGCCGGCCTGCTATCCACATCTGCAACAATGCACGCATGCTGATCGACCTGGTCGCCGCAGATGGGGGATTGAGCCTCGTGCCGCGCCCGATGGTCGCCGACCAGCTCGACAGCGGCACGTTCGTGCGGCTTTGGCCCGAGCTCGACCGGTCGATCGAGTTCCACGTCGCGGTCCGCCGGCAGGAGCGGGATCCCCTCGTCCGCGCGCTGTTCGATCGCGCGGCCCTGCTGCGGATCGGCGGCTGATCGGTCAGCCCACCAGCATCTCGGCGACGCGCTCCATCATCCGTCGCGGCGTCTGGCCGCGCTGGCGGAGGAGCAGCGAGGCGACGCGATAGGTTCGTTCGTTATCGACGTCGATGGCGTGCGACCCATCCTCGATGATCAAAGGCGCGATGCGCAGGTCGAACCGCCGCGACAGCCGGTCGAAGGCACCCGCCAGCGAAAGGCGGTGAAGAAGGAGCAGCGCGACATTCGCCGCGCCCACCGCCGCGAGCAGGCGCAGGGGCTTCTTCGCGAACTGTCCGCCGCTGCGAAAGCTCTCGGCCGCCGCGACGGCCCGGCGTCCGCCGAACCCGTAGAGATTGCAGTTGGAAACCTCGACGTCGCTGAAGCGGTAGAAGCGGCGCTGGCCCTCCGGATGGGCGGCCAGTACGCTCTCGCGCGTGGCGAGCGCCACGCTGACATCGGCGCCCGTATGCAGGTCGCGCACCACGGCTTCGACGGCGGCCGGGGTAAGCAGGACATTGTCCGCCGTCGTGACGATCATCATGCCCTCTGCCGCTTCGGCGGCGGCGAGCACGCTGTCGGCCAGATTGTCGGCTGCCGCGACGAAGTCGATCGCCGGGGACCCATCGCCCAGCAGATCGCGCAGGGGCGCGAACATGGCGGGCTCGACCACGATCAGGATGCGCCGGCAGCCGGACGAGTTCCGCAGCGCCGCGACGACATGCGCGATCAGCGGGGCATCGTCGATCGGGACGAGGCATTTGTGCGACACGCCATGCGCTTCTGCCAGCGGGTCGACGACACCGGGACGCTGTGCCGCAAGGATAGCGGCGCTGAAGCCGGGCTCAGGCAGCAACACGTTGGGGGACCTGCTGCAGAAGCCCATGCCGCGCGAGGCTCTCGGTCAGGATCGTCTCGATCAGCTCGGCATGGCTCCAGCCGATCTGCCGTGCCGCCATGGAGATCGTCTTGCGCGACCAGAGGTTGCAGTTGAGGTTCACCTCCATGAAGCGAACCTCGCCGGTGCGGCTGTCCAGACGGAACTCGAACCGGCCATAATCGAACGGCAGGAACTCCTGCATCAGCGCAAGCGACTGGCGCTCGGCCTCGGCGATCACCGCCTCGTCTCGCAGCGGGCGGATCTCATAGGCCTGTCCGTCGATCAGGTTCCGCTTCTCCAGATAGGTGCGCAGATAGTGGGGATCCTCCTGCTCGACGATCTGCATCGGCAGGATGAAGGGGCGTCCCTC
This sequence comes from Rhizorhabdus phycosphaerae, assembly GCF_011044255.1. Lineage (NCBI taxonomy): Bacteria > Pseudomonadati > Pseudomonadota > Alphaproteobacteria > Sphingomonadales > Rhizorhabdaceae > Rhizorhabdus > Rhizorhabdus phycosphaerae. Next base: position 2,112,949 of record NZ_CP049107.1, on the reverse strand, counting down.
GCGGGTGATCACGCAAACCTCGATGTCGTGGCCGGGGATGAAGGGCTCGACGATGACGTCATGGCCTTCGCGGTGCAGCCGGTCGACCGCCGCGCCGATGTCGGCGAGGTCGTCGGCCGCGCTGATGCCCCAGCTCGCCGAGGATGCGTTGGGTTTGACCACCCATTTGCGCGCGGGCGGAACCGCCGAGAGATCGATGGCCGCCCCACGCCGGAAGATGGTCCAGGGCGCCGTTGGCAGCCCGCGCGCCACCGCCATGTGCTTCGACAGGTGCTTGTCGTCCGACAGGCCGCGCAGGATCGGGTTCGCGCCCAGATAGGGAATGCGGTGGCGCTCGCACAGGATCGGCAGCAGCATCTCCGAGTTGAGGAAGCCACCGCGATTGAGCAGGGGGAAGACGAAGTCGGCGTCGGGCTCCTCGAACAGCGCCTGATAGCTGTCGGCGAGGACCAGGTTCACGCCGATCTCCTCGAGCGTTGTCCGCATCTCTCGATGATAGGTCGCATGCGTGCCGTCACTGGGATGAAGGCCCCCTTCCCAAAGCACATGCTTGGCGATCAGGAGGATGCTGAGCGCGCGTTTCGCCGACGCGGGAAGCACGCTCGGTGCCGCGATACGAGTCATTCCGGTCTCCGGCCCTGCCGTGCGCGGAGACGATCTCCGGCGGGTTCGGTCGGGCCGGTCGAAAATAAGCGGGGCGTATGACGCGCGAAGGGCGGCTGGGTTACGGGGACGCTACGCTTTCATGGCGAGATGATAAGCGAGCAGGTTGCCATAGCGGCCTGCGCCCAGCCCGCGCCGGGCGGCGCGCTGCGGCATCAGAACCCCCGGCTTTCCGTTCCCCTCGATCAGGATAGGGCCTTGGGGCGACGGGGCGATGTCCCAGCCGATGATCACATAATCGACGAACGCCTCGCGATGGGCCCGCCTGGCCAGTGCCCGCATGTCGGACCAATCGGGAAGTCGGCGTCCCTCGATCGGTGCGCCGGTGGCGGGATGACGGTCATGATCTCCCCCGCCATAGCCGAAGCAGCCAAGCCCCAGCCTGCCCTCCTCCAGATCGACGGGAACGATCAATCCTCCGGCCTTCATATTGTCGACGCGCGCTTTCGGGTCCGACGCGCAACGGAAAGTCGCGCTGACCACTTCGGGCTGGCCTTGCTCGTCGAGCATGGTGACGATGCGGACGGTGGGCAGCGCGCCGAGCGCTATATCGGCCAGCGATGGATGGACCGTCACCAGCGGCTGCACGATCACGTCGTCGCCGCCCGTCTGCAGCCGCGCCATCAGCGCCGATCGGTCGGCGATCGGGCCCAGCATGCGGACTCCGTCGCCGCCCTCGCCCCGCCTGGGTTTCGCGATCATCGGCTGATCGGCGGGATCGATCCGCACCTCGGCGCGTCCCTTCTCCACCAGAGCCACCGTCGGCGGGCAGGGCAGGCCGCTTGCGGCACAGCGCTCGGCGAAGCGGTGCTTGTCGGAGAGTACGCAATCGCTGGTCCAGCCGAGCGGGTTCAACCGCTTGTTTATCGCCGCATCCTCGAATCGGCGGACATAATCGTCGAGTTGCTCGACGCGCTCGATGCGGAAAAGCGCAATGTCGTTGGGGTCGGCGAAGCGGGCGCGGGCGATGGCGACGGCCCGGCGGCGCCACGCTGCGTCGAGCCCGAACCTGCGCTGGACGGCGCCTGCACGCAAAGGAATCCATGCGTGGAAGGCGAGGCCGATGGCGGCGTCTGCCAGCGCCCGTGCCGCGCTGCGTTGCCGACGACGGCGCGCATAATGGTCCCGCAGGAAGCCCGCCGAACGAGGCTCGAATATGCCCGGATAGAGGGGCCAGGCCTTCTTCAGGAAATAGATGTGGTCATAGCCCGCCATGGGTCGTCGGCGCTCCATCGTCTCGCGGGACCGTCATATATGTCGGCTAGCGTGACGCTTTCGGGTCGGACCTGGGCATATGGATCACATCTACATCTACATTCACGATTTCCGGTCGAGCGGGGTTGTGCGCGATGCGTTGATGCTCGCCGACCATTGCGTCGATCATCACCCGACGACGCTCGTCGCGGGGCATGCGGAGGGCTTCTTCCGGGAGGCCGCTGCCATCGGCCGCTACCGTGTCGCCGTGATGAAGCCGATGGCCAGCCCGGCAGCGTCGCGCGTTACCGCTGCCTTCCCGCTTCGCCGCTGGCTGCGCGAACAGCCGGCTGGCGTGCTGCTGTCGATGGGCAATCTCGGTCATGCGACGCCGCATCTCGCCTGCCGCGGCATCGACCATATCCGCCGCATCTATCGCATCAGCAACGAGGTGCGGCGGGGCGATGGCCTGCGCGGCGCGCTGCGGATGCACTGGATGCAGCGGCTGGTCGACGATGCCGACCGGATCGCGCTGGTCGGCGCCGCACTGGGGCAGGTACCGGTGCTGGCGCGGGCAGTCGAGACCGGTCACGCGGTCACCGTTGCGAGTGGGGTCGATGTCGATCACGCTCTGGAGATGGCGGCGGTGCCCGCCCCGCACCCCTGGCTCGAAGAGGAGGTGCCGGTCGTGCTGGGCATCGGGCGACTGCGGCCGCAGAAGAATTTCTCCCTGCTCGTCGATGCGGTCGCCACCGCGCGCCGCTCGCGCCGTTTGCGGCTGGCCATCGTCGGTGGGGGCAGTGCCGAGGAAAGGGCTGAGCTCGAAGCACGGGCTTCGGCGGCTGGGCTGGGCGAGGATTTCCTGCTGGCCGGGGAGACCACCAATGTCTTCGCCTGGGCGGCGCGTGCCGCGACCTTCGTGCTGCCGTCCCGCTGGGAAGGGTCGTCTCTTGCCCTGCTCGAAGCGATGGCGGTCGGCACGCCGGTGATTGCCAGCCGCAAGGCGGGCGATGCTGCGGTCGTGCTCGACGAGGGACGGCATGGCATGCTCGTCGGCGGCGAGGATGCGGAGGAACTGGCGGCGGCCATAGCGCGTCAGCTCTCGCCGAACGCCGTTCGTCCGGGCGACCGGGCACGCGACTTCGGGCTGCCATCCCCCATCTATCTTCGCCTGGCACAACAGGTGATGGCCGAGCGCCGTGAAGGCGTGCGCCGCGCCGCATGACGCCGGCCGCGACGGCACCGTCCGGTGCCGCCATCTTCTCGCGCATGGGGCGGAACCTCGCCTGGCTGCTCGGCGGACGCGGATTCCAGGCGATCGCCAGCATCGCCTATCTGGGGATCGCCGCCCGCGCGCTGGGGCCGGCGGGCTTCGGCGAATTCTCGCTCGTGCTGGCTTATGGACAGGCGATCGCCAATGTCGCGCAGCTCCAGTCATGGCAGACGGTGATCCGCTACGGGACGCTGCACATCGCGGCTTCGGCCAGCGACCGGCTGGGACGATTGCTCGCCTTTACCACGCTGCTCGACACGGCCGGGGCTCTTCTCGGGGCGATGGTCGCCCTGCTTGCGGTACCGATCGTCGCGTCCTTCCTCGGCTGGGCGGCCTATGAACAGGACCGCGCGGCCTGGTTCGGCGTCGCGCTGCTGCTGTCGATCGGCGCGACGCCGACCGGCATGCTGCGGCTGGTCGATCGCTTCGACCTGATCACCTATGCCCAGGCGGTGGGGCCGCTGGTCCGGCTCGCCGGGGCGGCGTTCGTGTGGTTCCTGGGCGGCGGGGTCGAGCAGTTTCTGATCGCCTGGGCCGCTGCCGCGCTGCTCCAGCATCTCGCCACCTGGAGTTTTGCGCTGCTGTGCACCGACCTGCAGATCCGCTGGTCGCGCGCGAGCCTGTTGCGGAGCCGGATCGAAAATCCCGGCATCTGGCATTTCATGCTGACCACCAATGCGGCAGGGACGATCGGGCTTCTGTCCGAGCAGCTGGCGACGCTCGCCGTGGGGGGCATGGCCGGCGCGACCGCCGCAGGGGGCTTCCGCATCGCGAGCAAGATCGCGCGCGCGCTGGCTCGCCCGATCCAGATCGCCGCGCGCATCGTCTATCCCGAGCTGGCGCGCCTCCACGCGCATGAGGACAATGCGACCTTCGACATGGTCGGTTCACGCGTGGCGCGGCTCGGCCTGCTGCTGGGGGCATTGGCGCTGCTGCTCGGAACGCTGTGCGGCCCGCTGCTTATCCGGCTGCTGGCCGGGGAGGAGTTCGGTTTTGCGCGCTGGATGCTGGCGCTGCTCGCGATCGGCGTCGCGGTCGATCTTTCCGGTTTCACGCTCGAACCGCTGCTCGTGGCGCGTGGGGAGGCGGGGACGGTGCTGCATATCCGCCTGCTCGGGGCGCTGCTGTTCGCTGCGCTGCTCTTCGTCGGGCTCCATCTCGCAGGGCCTATCGGCGCAGCCGGGGCGACGGTTGCGGCGTCGCTGCTGATGCGCTTCCTGCTCGGTCGGGCGGCGTCGCAGGGGGCTGCACCGCGGGCCGTTAGCGCCTAAGGAGCGCTTCCATGAGCAATCTCTACACCCGTCTCGCCGCCGGCTTCCCCGATCCGGCCGCGCCTTTCCTCCACCTCGCCGACGGTGCGACCGTCACCTATGGCGATCTGGAGAAGCGCTCGGCTGCCTTTGCCAATGTCCTGCGAAACTGCGGCGTCGGCATCGGCGATCGGGTTGCGGTGCAGGCCGAAAAGAGCGTCGACATGCTGATGCTCTATCTCGGTGCGCTGCGCGCGGGTGCGATCTTCCTGCCGCTCAACACAGCCTACACCGCCGGAGAGCTCGATCATTTCCTGCGCGACGCCGAACCCGCGCTGTTCGTCTGTGACCCGGCCATGCGCGACGCCGCGGAAGCGCTTGCCCGGGACGCGGGCGTAGCCAGGGTCGAGACGCTGGGACCGGCGCGCGAGGGGAGCCTGTCCGGTCTGGCCGATGCCAGCCCGACTGCGTTCGACGATGTGCCTCGCGACGACGATGATCTCGCCGCGATCCTCTACACCTCGGGCACGACCGGTCGCTCCAAAGGCGCGATGCTGAGCCACGACAATCTCGGCTCCAACGCCTTCGTGCTGCGCGAGGAATGGCGCTTCACGGCCGACGACGTGCTGCTGCACGCGCTGCCGATCTTCCACACCCACGGGCTGTTCGTCGCGACCAACATTGTCCTTGCCGCCGGGGCGTCGATGATCTTCCTGCCGCGCTTCGACGCGGGCGAGGTGATCGCGCGGCTGCCGTCGGCAACCACGATGATGGGCGTCCCGACCTTCTACATCCGCCTGCTCGACGATCCCCGCTTCGACCGCGCGCTGACCCGCCACATGCGGCTGTTCGTCTCCGGCTCGGCACCGCTGTCGGCGGACATCCACCGCGAGTTTCGCGAGCGCACCGGTCACGCGATCCTCGAACGCTATGGCATGACCGAGACCAACATGAACATCTCCAACCCCTATGAGGGGGAGCGGATCGCCGGAACGGTCGGCATGCCGCTGCCGGGGGTGTCGATCCGGATCGCCGATCCCGATACGGGCGCCGAAATGCCGGTGGGCGAGGTCGGCGTGGTCGAGATCGCCGGGCCCAATGTCTTCAAAGGCTATTGGCGCATGCCCGAGAAGACCGCTGCCGAGTTCCGCGACGGTTATTTCGTCTCGGGCGACCTCGGCTTCATCGACGAGCGTGGCTATGTGACGCTGGTCGGGCGGGCCAAGGACCTGATCATCTCGGGCGGCTATAATGTCTATCCCGCCGAGGTCGAAACCGCGCTCGACGAATTGCCGCAGGTCCATGAATCCGCCGTGATCGCCGTGCCCCACCGCGATCTGGGCGAGGCGCCCGTTGCTGTCGTCGTGCCGCGCGAAAAGGGCTTCGCCGATGCCGAGGCGATCCGTGCGGGCCTTGTCGACCGGCTGGCGCGCTACAAACAGCCGCGCGCCATCCTGTTCGTCGAGGCGCTTCCAAAGAACGCCATGGGGAAGGTGCAGAAGGCGCTGCTCCGCGAGGAGCACCGCGAGCTGCTCGCCGGCTGATCCGTCAGGGCGCCTTGGGCGGGACGGCGACGCGCCGGACGCTGATGATCTTGATCGCGGGGGCGAGCATCTGCCCCTTCATCACCCCTTCGCCGAGCGTGGGGCTGCGCGGGGCGGCGAGGATCTTCTTCACCACCTCCATGCCCTGGAGGACATGGCCGAAGGCGGCATAGCCGACATTGTCGCCGGGCGCCGAGGGGTTGGCGTCCATATAGCTCATGTCGCCGACGACGATGAAGAAGTCGCCCGCCGCCGTGCCCGGCGCGTTGCGGCCCATCGAAATGGTGCCGTCGACATGCTTGAGCCCGGTCTTGGTCGTCGGCTCATGCGCGATCGTCGGGAAGACCTTCTTCGGGTCGAACTTGATCCCGCCCTGGACGAGGCCGAGCTCGGGTGCGCCGGGCACCGCGACCGCGCGGTAGAAGGTCGAATTGTCGAACCGCTTGCTGTCCACATAGCGCAGGAAATTGTTGGTGGTGATCGGCGCGCGCTCCTTCTCCAGCTCGAGCAGGATCGGCCCCTTGCTGGTCAGGATGCTGACCTGCACCGTCGCCGGCTTGGGCGCCGGGGCCGGTGCTGGGGCGGCGGCGGGCGTCGCTGGTTTGGCTGCAGGGGTTTCCTGCGCGGCGGCCGGCATAGCCGACAGACAGAGCAGGGCGGAGAGGGCGAATCGGATCATCGTCATGCCGCCAGTGTAGCCCAGATGGGCTCGCCCTTTGAACCCGCCCGAAGCGCTCGATTTGGCAGATCGCGACGCCGAAGCTATATCCCTGTCGGTCGGCGACCGATTGGCCGCCATTGAAGGACCGATGCGATGAACCTCCCCCTGACAGCAAAGCCCATAAGCTTCGTCAGCAAGGTCGTTCATCATGTCTTCCTCGATTCATCTCTCCCGGCTGTCCTTCTCCACCCCTGACGGGCGGACGCTTTTCGACGGCCTCGATCTCCATTTCGGCCGCGAACGCTGTGGCCTCGTCGGTCGTAACGGCGTCGGCAAATCCACCTTGCTGCGGCTGATCGCGGGCGAGATTGCGCCCCGTTCCGGCAAGGTCGTCGTCGATGGCCAGATCGCCGTTCTGCGTCAGCTGCTCAAGCCCCCGCCGGGCCTTACCGTCGCCGACCTGTTCGGGCGACGGGAAGCGCTGCGCCTGCTCGCGCGTGCCGTGGCAGGCGAGGCGTCGGTCGATGAAATGGCCGGGGCCGACTGGACGCTTGAAACCCGGCTGGAACAGGCGCTGGCGGACATGGGCGTAGCGGTCCCAGCCGATACGCCGCTGGGATCGCTGTCCGGCGGCCAGCGCACGCGGGCGGCGCTTGCGGCCGCCGTCTTCGACAATCCGGACTTTCTGTTGTTCGACGAACCGACCAACAATCTCGACCGCGAGGGGCGGCGGGCCGTGATCGACCTGCTCGCACGTTGGCGCAATGGCGCGATCGTCGTCAGTCACGACCGCGAACTGCTCGACCGGATGGATGCCATCGTCGAACTGTCGACCCTGGGCGCGGCCCGCTATGGCGGCGATTGGACCGACTATCGGGCCCAGAAGAGCGCTGAGCTTGAGGCCGTCCGCCACGATGTCGCGACCGCAGAGCGGCGCGCCGACGAGGTCGGGCGCAAGGCGCAGGTCGCCAGCGAGCGACAGGCGCGGCGCGATGCCGGCGGGCGGCGCAAGGCGGGGCGCGGCGATATGCCGAAGATACTGCTCGGCAAGCGGCGGCAGCAGGCCGAGGAAAGCGGGGCTGCGCACGTCCGCAATGCCGAACGGCAGCGGGGCGAGGCGAGCGAAGCGCTGTCAGAGGCCCGGGCGCGGCTGGAAGTCGTCGAACCGATCCGCATCGTGCTGCCCTCGACCGGCCTGGCCCCCGACCGCGTGGTCTTGGCGCTCGATGAGCTGGTCTTCGGCCACGACCCGGCCGTGCCGCTCGCCGCACCGCTTGACCTCGCAGTGCGCGGACCGGAGCGGATCGCGATCGTCGGAGCCAATGGATCGGGCAAGAGTACGCTGCTCGCAACGCTTGCGGGCCAATTGACGCCACTGGGTGGAAGCGTGCGCGCTCCGCTCGGGGCGGTGCTGCTCGACCAGCAGGTGTCGCTGCTCGACCGCACTCTGTCGATCGCGGACAATTTCGCGCGGCGTCATCCCGACGCCACGGCCAATGCCTGCCGGGCCGCGCTGGCGCGGTTCCGCTTCCGCGCCGAGGCGGCGGATCAGGTGGTAGGGACGCTCAGCGGCGGGCAGATGCTTCGGGCCGGGCTGGCCTGTGTGTTGGGCGGGGGCAGTCCGCCACCCCTGCTGTTGCTCGACGAGCCGACAAACCATCTCGATCTGGAGGCGATCGAGGCGGTCGAGGCGGGGCTCTCAGCCTATGACGGGGCGCTTCTCGTGGTCAGCCATGACGAGGCGTTTCTGGACGCAATCGGGATCGGGCGTCGGTTGCAGCTTCCCGCCGGGCCGATCGACCCCGGCTGAGTATCAGCGAGGCTCGATCAGGCCAGCCGGTGGGGCACGACCTCGGAATCCTCGAGCACCTTGTCGACCGGGGACATCTGTTCCCAGGGGAAGACGAACCAGTCCTTGTTCACCGTCCGGTCGATGGTGCGGAAGCGATAGTCGACCCGCTCGGTCGAGACGATATTGTCGATCAGCGTCGCGAAGCGGACATTGTCCAGCGTGCCGCCCGCCACCGTAACCGCCGCGCGAATATGGGTGATGGTCGACCCGCTGTCGTTGATGTCGTCGACGAACAGCAGCCGGTCGGTCGCGCTGCGCGCGGCGAGCTTGACCAGCAGTTCGGCGGAAAAATCGGGCAGCTGCGAGCTGTGGTCCACCGACAGCATCGGAATGCCGGTCGCGTGGCTCAGATAGACGGCGGGGGTCAGGCCGCCGCGACCGACGCCGATGATGAAGTCGGGCTGCCAGCCGCTCTCGCGGATCCGCGCGGCGACATAATGGACCGCGGTCAGGAACTCGGGCTGGTCGACGGGGGTCAGGGTCGGCATCGGGGTCCTCGGTTCAAAGGGCGGTAGCGATATAGGCGTCGAGCTCGGCAAGGTGGCGCGTGATTGCGGTCTCGTCGAGGAAGGACCCCAGGAAGCTGTTGCGGGCGAGTGTCGCGAAATCGCGCGCATCCAGCCGTCCGCCCGGAATCAGCGCGCGAAAATTGTCGTTCACATAGCCGCCGAAATAGGCCGGATCGTCCGAGTTGATCGTGGCCCTGATGCCCAGACGGAGCATCGCCTCGATCGGATGGGCGGCGATGTCGTCGACCACGCACAGCTTGAGGTTCGACAGCGGGCAGACCGTGAGCGTCATCGCCGACCGTGCAAGCCGGGTTACGAGGTCCGCATCCTCCAGCGCACGATTGCCATGGTCGAGTCGGTCGACATGGAGCATGTCGAGCGCCTCGTGGACATAGGTCGGTGGGCCTTCCTCACCGGCATGGGCGACGCGGAGCAGGCCCATCTCCCCGGCCCGGGCGAAGACGCGCGCGAATTTCGACGGCGGATGGCCAACTTCGGACGAATCCAGCCCCACGCCAACGATGCGGCCCAGCCATGGGTCGGCGGCGGCGAGCGTCGCCAGCGCAGCCTCCTCGTCCAGATGGCGCAGGAAGCAGAGGATCAGCTTGCTGGTCAGCCCATGGCGGCGCTCGGCCTCTTCCATGCCGGCGAGCAGGCCGTCGGCGACGACGCCGAAGGGGATGCCGCGATCGGTGTGCGTCTGCGGATCGAAGAATATCTCGGCATGGCGGACATTGTCGGCCGCTGCGCGGTCGAAATAGGCGAGGGCGAGGTCGCGGAAATCCTCCTCGGTGCGCAGCACATCGGCACCCTGATAATAGATGTCGAGAAAGTCCTGCAGGCGCGAGAAGCTATAGGCGCCGCGCAGTTCCTCGACGTTCTTGAACGGGATGGCGATGCGGTTGCGCCGCGCCAGCGAGAACATCTGCTCGGGCTCCAGGCTGCCCTCGATGTGCAGGTGGAGCTCGGCCTTGGGCAGGCCGGTGACGAAGGAGTCGAGATCGGTCATGGGCGACAGCAGTACACGATGATCAGCCCGCCGCCAGCCAGATGAAGCGGATCACGAACAGTCCGGCGAGCAGGAACAGCAGCCAGTCGCGCGAGCGCGCCTCGCCCTTGAGCATCTTCATCAGCGCATGGGCGGTGATGCCGAAGGCGAGGCCATTGGCGATTGAGAAGCTCAAGGGGATCATGACGAGGGTCAGGAAGGCGGGGATGGCGATGTCGGGCTCGTCCCAGGGGACCTCCGCCAGCGGAGCCATCATCAGCGCGCCGACCAGGATCAGTGCCGGGGCGGTGGCGGCCAGAGGGATCAGCTGCGCATAAGGCGCCGCCAGCATCGCCAGCAGGAACAGCAGTCCGGTGACGACCGCCGTCAGGCCGGTGCGCCCGCCCGCCTGCACGCCCGCCGCGCTTTCGACATAAGAGGTGACGGTACTGGTGCCCGCGACCGACCCGACCATCGTCGCGGTGGCGTCGGCGAGCAGGATGCGATTGAGCCGCGGGATGCGGCCATCCTCGCCGATCAGCCCGGCTCGCCGCGTTACCGCCACCAGCGTGCCGACATTGTCGAACAGGTCGACGAACAGGAAGACGAAGATGATCTCTAGCAGCCCGAGGCCGTGGCCGCCGAACAGGCCGGGCAGGTCGAGCTTAAAGGCGGTGTCGCCGATCGCACCGAGATCATAAGGTTGCGGGGCGAAGCTGACGACGCCCATCGCCCAGCCCGCCAGCGTGGTGACGACGATGCCGATCAACATCGCGCCCCGGACGCGCCACAGGGTGAGCGCGGCGATCAGCAGCAGCCCGAACAGGGCCAGCGCCGCGCCCGGCTCGGTCAACTTGCCGAGCGTGACCGAGGTCGCCGGACTGGACACCACAATGCCGGCATTCTTCAGGCCGATGAAGCCGATGAATAGGCCGATGCCCCCGCCGACAGCCGCGAACAAATGGAGCGGGATCGTTTCGATGATAAGCTGTCGAATGCCGCCCAGGGTCAGCAGCAGGAAGACGACGCCCGACAGGAAGACGCAGGCAAGCGCCACCGGCCAGGGAATACCCATGCCCTGCACGACGGTGAAGCTGAAATAGGCGTTCAGGCCCATCCCCGGCGCCAGCGCCAGCGGGACGTTCGCAACCAGCCCCATCAGCACGCTGGCAAACGCCGCCGCGAGGCAGGTGGCTGCCGCTACCGCTGCGACGGGCATGCCGGCCTGGCCCAGGATCGCCGGGTTGACCAGGATGATATAGGCCATGGTCAGGAAGGTCGTCGCACCCGCCAATATCTCGGTACGGACGGTCGTTCCGCGCTCGGACAGCCGGAAATGGCGGTCGAGGCGTTCGCGTAGAAGAGGCAAAGGCGGTCCCCCGGTCGCTGGATGATCCTCTCCGCCGCGATCCTAGCAGTGCGGCAGGGACGCGCAATGGCGCTTCAGGCCGCCTCGCCCGCCGTTGCGCGGGCGTAGCGGCCGGCGGCCACCGCGCAGACGAACAGCTGGAGCTGGTGGAAGATCATCAGCGGCAGGATGATGATCCCGACCTGGACCGGCGCGAAGATGGCCCCCGCCATCGGCACGCCCGAGACGAGGCTCTTCTTCGAGCCGCAGAACAGCAGCACGATCTCGTCCCCGCGCGGCAGGCCGATCCGCCGGGCGACGAACAGGTTGGCGCCCATCACCATGGCGAGCAGAACCGCGCTGAGCAGCAGAATGGCGAGCAGGTCGGCGGCTTCGGTCCGCTGCCAGATGCCGCCGACCACCGCCGCGCTGAAGGCGGTATAGACGACCAGCAGGATCGACGAGCGGTCGACTTGGGACAGGATCGCGCGGTGCCGCGCGACGAAGCCGCCGATCAGCGGGCGGGAGAGATGCCCGGCGACGAAGGGCAGCAACAGCTGGAGCATGATCGAGAGGATTGCGTCGGTCGAAATGCCCGGCGCCTGTCCCGGCACATGGATCAGCAGGCCGACGAGCACCGGGGTCAGCACGATTCCGACGATGTTCGACAGCGAGGCGCTGCAGACGGCGGCGGGGACGTTGCCCCTGGCCATCGCCGTGAAGGCGATCGAGGACTGCACGGTCGACGGGAGCAGGGACAGGAACAGCAGGCCTGAGACGATCTCGGGTGTGGTGATCGCCGTCGCGCTCTGCGCCAGCGTCCAGCCCAGCAGCGGGAAGAGCAGGAAGGAGGAAGCGAGCACGAGCAGGTGCAGCCGCCAGTTGCCGATCCCCGCCAGGATCGCCTCGCGCGACAGCTTAGCACCGTGCAGGAAGAAGAGCAGCACGATCGCGACATCGGTCGCGCCCTCGAACCAGATGACAGCCTGTCCCCGCGCCGGCAGCAGCGAGGCGAGCAGGACGACCAGTGTCAGCAGGACGAGAAAGGGGTCGAGCCCCTTGAGCGGGCGAAGGAGGAGGCGCATCGGGTGGGGAATGTCGGGGCGGCCCGATGGCGTCAACCCGCGATCCCTGACGGGATTGCGGTCGGGCGGCCGTCGCGGGGCTTGGTCTGGCGCGCGGCAGGGCTTATCGCGGCGTCATGTCCGAACCGCGCAGCTATCAGATCGACGCCCCCCGCATCCGGCTCAACATCGTCGAATGGGGCGATCCTGCGGCCCCACCGCTGATCCTCCAGCATGGCGGGCGAGACCATGCCCGCAGCTGGGACTGGGTGGCGCAGGCCTTTGCCGGCAGCCACCGCGTCATCGTCCCCGACCTGCGTGGGCATGGCGACAGCGAATGGTCGCGCGACGGGGGCTATGATCTCTTCGCCTATCTCGAGGATTTCGCTGCGATCGTCCGCCTGCTCGACCTGCCGCCCTGCGCGATGGTCGGCCACTCGCTCGGCGGTAACATCGTCACGCGTTTCGCGGGCCTCTATCCCGATCGCGTCACGCGCCTCGTCAATATCGAGGGACTGGGCGACTCGCCCGAGGTCGTCGCCCGCCGTGCCGCCGAGGACCAACTGGCGCTGCTGCGCAACTATCTTGAGGAGCGAGCGCGCCATCTCGCCCGCCGCCCGCGCGATTATCCCGACCGCGCCGCTTTGTTCGAGCGGATGCGCCAGATCGATCCGCGCCTGACGGCGGAGACGGTCGAGCATCTCGCGCTGCACGCGGCGCGCGACAATCCCGACGGCACTGTGCGGCTCAAGCATGACCCGGCGCTGTTCCCGCCCAATGGCGTCGACATCCCGCATGCGACCAAGGAGCTGATGTGGGCGGCGATCGCCTGCCCGGTGCTGCTCGTCTATGGCGCCGACAGCTGGGCGTCCAACCCGGCGGTCGACGGTCGCGCGTCGCATTTCCGCGATGCGCGGGTCGAACTGTTCGCCGATGCCGGCCACTGGGTCCACCATGACCGGCGCGCGGATTTCATCGCGCAGCTGCGCGACTTTCTTGGCTGAACCGCGCTCAGTCCGCCGTGATCAGGTGACGTGACAGAAAATCGCGGGCTTCCTGCGACAGCGGGCAGGATTTGCGAGTCTGCTCGTCCATCTGCACGATGACGGTCTCTGCCGACGCTACCCGGCGGCCGTCCTGGAAGAGGCCCTGATAGAGGCCGAGCGAGCTGGTGCCGACACGCAGCACGGCCGTGCCGATGTCGACCTGCCCCGGCCAGCGTATCTCGGAGACGAATTGAAGGTTCAAATTGGCGATGACGAAGGCGGCCTGCACCGCCAGCAGCGGGCGCACCGCGTCGTAAAGAAACTCGACCCGCCCGGTCTCGAGAAAGGTCGAGAAGACGGCGTTGTTCACATGGCCCTGCCGATCGGTGTCGGAATAGCGCAGCTTGTCGAAGGTGCGGAACGGGAACTGCTCGAAGCGCAGGTCCTGCAGGGCGGTCATGGGCGCGTCTCCTCTGATCGGGCAGGCGAGTCTCTAGCCGCGCCGCGCCCGGAATTGAAACAAGATCGAGCCTTGCCGCCCTAGTCCGGCAGATCGTCGAGCGCGAGCAGGGCAAAACTCGCCAGCCAATGCTCGCCCATATAATCGTCGCCCAGATGGGGCAGCGCCGCCGCGATATGGCGCTCCGCTGCCCTGTCGGCGAGCGCACGAACCGGGTGGTCGGGCGCCAGAGCCGACGCGATGGCGCGCCAGTTCCACGCGCGGCTGAGGTTGAGCCCGTCGAGATGGGCGATCTTGCCGTCGCTACGATCGGAAACAAAAGCAGGGGTGAGCAATGTCTCCGGGACCACAGGCAGGAAGGCGTCGAACCAGTCGCGGAAACGGTCCGGGGACAGAATCTCGCGCATCAGATGCGCTTCGCTGAGCGCAGGGGACAGGAATTCGTCGCCGCCCGGCTCCCACGCCTGGCATCCGCGATCCTCGCCGAACCAGTCGAGCGCGCGGGTCTGGATGAGCGCGCTCAGAGCCGGGTCGTGGCGTCGCGCCCAGCGATGCGCGTGGATGAGGGCGAAGCTGCTGTTGAAATGGGTGCCGACCCGGATCGGATAGCTGAGTTTGGGGAGATAGGCCGCAAAGCGCGCGGCGAACGCATTCGCCAGCGGGGCGAGCGCCGCAGCCCAGCGATCCTCTTCATGGTGGTCCAGCTCATCGTGCAGCGCGAGCAGCCAGCCCCAGCCATAGGGGCGCTCGAAACCGCCCGAGGCCGGGCGTGCGAGATAGGCGAGTTCGCCCGCCACCTTGTCCGGCACCAGCATGGTATCGGCACGCGTGCGGATGGCCTCGGCCTGCGGCAGGCCCGGGAAACGGCGCAGCAGCCGCATCACCTGCCACCAGCCATGGACACAGCTGTGCCAGTCGAAACTGCCGTGAAAGATCGGATGGAGATCAATCGGCGCGCGAACGTCTTCGGGGCAGGCCATCACATGGTCGAGCTTGTACGGCCATTGTCGGCCGAGATGGCCGAGCGTCATCGTGGCGAACGAGGAGGCGAGGGCGGACGTGAGGGCGATCGTCATGGCGTGGGTTCCCGGCGGCGTCAGCGAAAGGCGAGCCAGTAGAGCAGCGCTATGTTGACCAGGAGCAGCGGCAACGCGGTCGGGATCTGCGCCCGGATGACGCCATAGCGGTCCTTCAGGTCGAGCAGGGCGGCCGGCACGAGATTGAAATTGGCGGCCATGGGGGTCATCAGCGTCCCGCAGAAGCCGGCCAGCATCCCGATCGCGGCAACGATGGCGGGGTTGCCGCCCGCGCCCTGGATCAACAACGGGATTCCCACGGCTGCCGCCATCACGGGGAAGGCGGCGAAGGCGTTGCCCATCACGATCGTGAACAGCGCCATGCCGAGCGTATAAGCGAGCACGGCGCCGATCAGGCTGCCCTGTGGGATCATTGCGCCGACCAGCCCGCCCACCACCTCGCCGACTCCGGCCAGGGCGAAGACCGCGCCGAGACTCGCCAGCATCTGCGGCAGCACCGCCGCCCAGCCGACCCCGTCCATCAGCCGCCGGCCCTCGTCGAACGCGGTCATCGGGCGCGGTCGGAACCACAGCAGGGCGGTGCCCAGCGCAAGAATGACGCCCAGGCTCAGCGCGACGAGGGTCGCCTGCTTCGGGTCGACGGCGGTCGGCATCTGCTTGAACGCCAGCGTCCCGGCAAGCGCGGTAGCGGGAATGATCAGCGCCGGCACGAACAGCCGGTTGCGCCGCCGCGCGGCCTCCTCGCTGCGCTGCTCAGGCGAGGTCGAGGCGGCTGCGCCACGCCCCATCAGGCCGAACCCCGCAACGGCTACAAGGCCGAGTACGAGGACGCCGTTGCCGAGATCGCCGAGATGGTCTCCGGCGACGAGGCTGAGCGCGATCAGGGCATAGAAGCCGGCATTGCCGAACCTTTTGGGGTTGCTCCGATCGCGGAGCGACGAGGCGGCGAAGGCCAGAAAGATCAGCCCGGCGAAGGGATAGACGAGGTTGAGGCCGATCATCGCCGCGACTTTCGCCGGTCGAACAGCCACAGGCGCAGGCCGTGAATCAGGAAAGCGGCAATCGCGGTCGGGATTGCCCAGACCGACAAATGGAGCGGCTCGATCGAGATGCCATAGCCTTCAAGCACGCCCTTCATCAGCAGGATCGATCCGATCGCGATGAAGATGTCCTCGCCGAAGAACAGGCCGATATTGTCGGTCGCTGCCGCCATTGCTGCCGCTTCCTCGTCGCGTTCGTCTTCCCCGCTCTGCTGCTGCGCGGCGGCCTCGGCCATCGGGGCGACCAGCGGGCGGACGGTCTGCGCATGGCCCGCGACCGATACGAGGCCGAGCGCGGCGGTGATCTGGCGGAAGGCGAGATAGCCGAGCAGCAGCCGTCCGACGGTGAAGCCCTTGAGTCCGGCGATCAGCGTCCGTGCGCGCTCCTGCAGGCCGTGGCGTTCGAGCAGGCCGATCACCGGCAGCACCATGTAGATGACGGTGACATAGCGGCTGTCGTTGAACGCCTTGCCGAACGCGGCGAGCAGGTCGAGCGGCCCGATTCCGGCGGCAAGCCCGGTCGCCAGTGCCGAGACGAGCACGACCAGCAGCGGATTGAAGCGGAGCAGGAAGCCCGCGACGATGATGAGGATGCCGGACAGGACCAGCATCAGCTGTCCTTCGAGCCGCAGCCGCCACCGCCGGGCGTCTCGATCACGAACAGGTCACCTGCTGAGAGCTCGGCCGACGCGGTTGCCGGCAGCTCTTCGACCCGACCGTCGGCGCGCTCGATCCGGTTGATCCCCGGCCGGCCGTCACCCCCGCCGTCTAGTCCTGGGGGCGCGGTGCGGCGGCGGTTCGAGAGGATGTCGACATGCATCGGCGCGCGGAAGCGGATGTGCCGGACCGCGCCGTCGCCGCCCCGCCAGCGCCCGGCCCCGCCCGATCCGTCACGGATCGCGAAACGCTCGACCAGCACGGGAAAGCGGCTTTCGAGGATCTCCGGGTCGGTCAGCCGGCTGTTGGTCATGTGGGTCTGCACCGCCGCGCAGCCGTCGAAGCCCGGTCCGGCCCCCGATCCGCCTGCGATCGTCTCATAATATTGGTGGGTCGCGTCGCCGAAGGTGAAGTTGTTCATCGTCCCCTGGCTGCCCGCCATCGCCCCGAAGGCGAGCAGCAGCGAGTCGGTGATCGCCTGGCTGGTCTCGACATTGCCCGCCACGACCGCCGCCGGATGGCGCGGATTGAGCATCGATCCCTCGGGCACATGGAGGATCACCGGGCGCAGGCAGCCATCGTTGAGCGGGACAGGCTGGTCGATCAGCAGGCGGACCGCATAGAGCGTCGCTGCGCGCACGACCGACAGCGGCGCATTGTAGTTGCCCGGCAGTTGGGCACTTGTGCCGGTAAAGTCGATCTCGATCCCGCTCGCGTCGCGGTCGATCCGGACGGCGACGCGGATGATGGCGCCATTGTCCATCTCCACCGCCGCCTTGCCATCGTGCAGGGTCGGGACTAGCGCCCGGACGGCGGCCTCGGCGTTCTCCTGCACATGCTCCATGTAGGCGGAGACCACCGCGCGACCCTGGCTCGCCGCGAGCGCGCGCAGCGCTTCTGCCCCGCGTGTACAGGCCGCGACCTGTGCCGCCAGATCGGCGATATTCTGGTCGCGGTTGCGCGCCGGCCAGCGATCGTCGGCAAGGATCGCGCGCATCTCGGCCTCGCAAAACCGCCCCGCGTCGACGAGCAGGACATTGTCGAGGATGATGCCCTCCTCGTCGATCGTCCGGCTGGTCGACGGCATCGAGCCGGGGCTGATGCCGCCGACATCGGCATGATGGCCGCGCGCCGCGACGAAGAAGGCGGGGGCCGCATCGTCCGGTTCGACGAAAACCGGCATGATGACGGTGATATCGGGCAGATGCGTACCGCCCTGATAGGGCGCGTTGAGCGCATAGGCGTCGCCCGGCTTCATGCCGCGTCCATCGCGCGCTTCGCCGCGCCGCGCTATGATCGTGCGGATGCTGTCGCCCATCGAGCCGAGATGGACGGGAATGTGCGGCGCATTGGCGACGAGATTGCCGGCGACGTCGAACAGCGCGCAGGAGAAGTCGAGCCGCTCGCGAATGTTGAGCGACGAGGCGCTCTGGCGCAGCGCCGCCCCCATTTCCTCTGCGATCGCCATGAACATGCCCGCGAAGATTTCGAGGCGGATCGGATCGACTGCCGTTTCTCCGATGGTCGCCGAGGACGGCCGGGGCAGATACCGATCGAGGATCAGATTGCCCAGCCCATCGACCGTTGCGCGCCAGCCCGGCTCGACTGCGGTGGTCGCGACCGGGTCGACGATCAGGGCCGGTCCATCGACCGTAAAGCCGACCGGCATCGCCTCGCGGTCGAGCAGCGGCGTTTCGCGCTCGGCGCCGTCCATCCAGCAGCGGACGGTCGCGAGCGGCAGGGGCGTCGCGAGCGGCAGCGGCGCCACCGCTTCCGCGCCCGTCGCGCCTTTGACCAGCGCCTCGACCCGGATCGCGTCGACCATAGGCTCGCCCTGGCCGGGAAAGCCGAAGCGCCTGGCGAAGGCGGCTTCGAAGGCGGCGCGCATGGTGGCCGCATCGGACAAGGGCACGGGGATCGCGGAATCGCTCGCTGCATAGC
Organism: Rhizorhabdus phycosphaerae; assembly: GCF_011044255.1. NCBI lineage: Bacteria > Pseudomonadati > Pseudomonadota > Alphaproteobacteria > Sphingomonadales > Rhizorhabdaceae > Rhizorhabdus > Rhizorhabdus phycosphaerae. The sequence continues at coordinate 2,094,482 of NZ_CP049107.1, read as the reverse complement.
GGACCAGGATGGTCGCGACGATGTCGGTCGCCTCGGGCAGGGCGGCTCTCGCTTCGCTTGCCAGCGCCTCGACGTCGGCTGCGATCCCTTCCGCATCGTCCAGCCGCAGCGGCGCGCTGCGTTCGCGGATGACGCTGCGATCGGCCAGGCCGATGCCATAGGCAGACAGGACCCCCGCCAGCGGGTGGATCATCACGCGCTCGATCGACAGGGCGTCGGCTACAAGGCAGGCGTGCTGCCCGCCCGCGCCGCCGAAGCAGGCGAGGGTGAAGCGGGCGGGGTCGTGACCGGCGCCGATCGACACCGCTTTTATCGCATGCGCCATATTGGCGACGGCGATCGCGACCATGCCCTCGGCCGCGACACGCGGATCGATATCGGTCCCGGCTTCGGCGAGCAGGGCGGCGAAGCGCGCCTCGACCGCCGCCCGGTCAATCGGCTCGTCCCCCGCCGGCCCGAACAGCCGGGGGAAATGATCGGGCTGGATCTTGCCGAGCACGACGTTGCAGTCGGTGACGGTCAGCGGCCCGCCGCGTCGGTAGCAGGCGGGGCCCGGCACCGCGCCGGCCGATTCCGGGCCGACGCGGAAACGGCCATTGTCGAAGCGGCAGATCGATCCGCCTCCCGCTGCGACCGTGTGGATCTTCATCATCGGCGCGCGGATGCGGGCACCGGCGATGCGCGTCTCGGTTTCGCGTTCATAGTCGCCTGCGAACAGCGAGACGTCGGTCGAGGTGCCGCCCATGTCGAAGCCGATGACATGATCGAAGCCCGCCGCCTGCGCGGTCCGCGCCATGCCGACGATGCCGCCCGCCGGACCCGACAGGATCGCGTCTTTGCCGTGAAAAGCGTCGCCCTCGATCAGCCCGCCGTTCGACTGCATGAAGAGCGGCACTGGCCCGTCGCCCAACGCCCGGCGGACACCATCGACATAGCGCTTGAGCACCGGAGACAGATAGGCATCGACCACGCTAGTGTCGCCGCGCGCGATCAGCTTGATCAGGGGTGCAACGACATGGCTCGCCGAAACCTGCTCGAAGCCGATGTCGCGTGCCAGATCGGCCAGTGCCGCCTCGTGGGCAGGATAGCGATAGCCGTGCATCAGCACGATGGCGATCGCGCGGTAGCCGTCTTCATAAGCCTGGCGGAAGGCAGTTCGCACCGCCTCCAAGTCGAGCGGGCGGAGTATCTCGCCTTCGGCAGAGAGGCGCTCCTCTATCTCGACGGTGCGGTCGTGGACGGGCGGCGCGCGGCGGATCGCGCGGGCGAACAGCTCGGGGCGTTCCTGATGGCCGATCGTCAGCGCATCGCCGAAGCCGTGGGTGATCGCAAGCAGGGTCGGTTCGCCCTTGCGTTCGAGCAGGGCGTTGGTCGCGACGGTCGTCCCGATCCGTACCTCCAGCGGGGGCAGCTGGCCTGTGGGGCAGCCGGTCAGCCGGCGGATCGCCGCGACCGCCGCGTCGTCATAGCGCTCGGGGTCTTCGGACAGCAGCTTGGCGGTGACGATATGCCCCGCCGGGTCGCGGGCCACGACATCGGTGAAGGTCCCGCCGCGATCGATCCAGAAATGCCAGGTCACGCGACCAACCTAGCAAAGCGCCGTTGCGACCGGTAGCCGCGCTGCATGCATGCCATGCGCGCGTGCCCCGTCAGACGGACAGCGACACGGTCACGGCGTCGCCCTCCGACAGGCCCTCGCGTTTCCGGACATCGGCCTTCACCGGCAGGATGAACCCACCGCTTTCCTTGTGGGGAAAGACCGAGGTCTGCCAGCAGGTTTGGCCGATCCGCGCCTCGACGCGGATCGAGCCGAAGCCGCCGATGCGGCCGAGCGCCGCATAGCGCATCTCGGCCGCAGTCTGCCCGTCGATGGTGATGAAGTGCCAGCCGCCGCCCTTGCGGTTCGGCTGCCAGCACCAGATCCTTGCCTCGATGTCGAACCGTTCGGCGGGCGGCATGGCGGCGTTCAGCTCGCGGGCGGGAAGACCGCGCGCGCGCCGCCCAGCTTGTGGACCACGCCGTGGCGCATCACGAAGTCGACCGTCTCCATCCGGGCAACGTCCTCCAGCGGGCTGCCGGCGAGGGCGATGATATCGGCGTCCTTGCCCGGTTCGATCGTGCCGATCGACGCGCTGCGGCCCAGCGCCTCGGCGGCGTTGACCGTTGCGGCCTTCAGCGCGGCGGCCGGGGTCATGCCGGCCTTGACGAGCAGGGTGAACTCGCGCGCGTTGAGGCCGTGGCGCGAGACGCCGCTATCGGTGCCGAATGCGACCTTCACGCCCGCCGCAATCGCCTTGGAATGGTTGGCAAAGGCCGCCGCTGCCGCTTCTTCTGCCTTCGGGATGACGGCTGGCGGAAGGGCACCGGCACGCGCCTGCTCCACCGCCGTTACGGGCGCGATCATCGTCGGGACCAGCCAGGTGCCGTTGGCCTTGAACGCCTTGATCGTCTCGTCATCGAGGAAGGTGCCATGATCGACCGTGTCGACGCCGGCGGCGATCGCCGCCTTGGTGCCCGCTGCCGCGTGGCTGTGGGTCGCGACCTTGCGGCCGAGACCATGGGCGGTGTCGATGATCGCCTTCATCTCCTCGTCGGTCATCGCCCGGCCGAGGCCGCCAGACACGTTCGAAAGGACGCCGCCGGTGGACATGTACTTGATCGCCTGTGCGCCGAGCGCGACCTGCTCGCGCACCGCGCGGCGGCAATCGTCGGGGCCGTCGCAGGTGTTGGTCGCATGCTGGTGCACCGCCTCGGCGAAGGTTTCGGCTAGACCGTTGGTGCGGTCGCCATGGCCGCCCGATACCGAGATCGGCGCGCCGGCATTGATGATCGTCGGGCCCGCGATGTCTCCGCGCTCGACGCCCTCGCGCATCGCGCGCATGCCGCGCGCATTGCCGCCGAGGTCGCGGACGGTGGTGAAGCCCGCCTCGAGCGTCGTGCGCGCATTGCCGATCGCGTTCAGCATGTCGTCGGCCTCGTCGCGGTTGAGCGCTCCCATCCGTGCGCGCATCGGATCGCCGCCGATGCCCCACAGGTGAACGTGCATGTCGATCAGGCCCGGCATAACGAAGCGGTCCTTCAGATCGACCAGCGTCGCGCCGGGCAGCGCTTCGGCATAGCCATTGCGGACCTCGGCGATCTTGCCGTCGCGGATGACGATGGTGCTCGGCCCGCGCGGGGCCTTGCCGGGCTCGGCCAGCAGCGCCCCGGCATGGATCATGGTCACCTGCGGGGCGGCGGCCATGGCCTGTGGCGCTGTGGCGGCAAGAAGCAGGGCGGTGGCGAGAGCGATGGATCGGCGCATTGGAAGTCCCCTGTAGCGTGATGCGCGATTGCTAACCGCTTTTCACCGCAAAGAAAATCTCCGTTGCTTGCGCGCCGACGGGGAGGCCTCTGGTCGGGTCGAGGCAGGCGGGGCACGCTTCGCCGTAGCGGGCTTGCAACCTCCGCGATGCTCCGTCGTTACGGAGCCATTGTCGCGGGGTGGGAGCAGATAGCATTGGAAATGCCGCAGCCAAGCCCGGGCTATGCCCGTTCGGGCAATCCGCTTTGGGCCTGGTGGCGCGACCGGGCGATTGCGACCGTCGATCATGATGCCGTCCTGCGCAAAGTCGCGCAGGAGGCCGGCTGGTCCGCTCGCTATGCGCTGATGGTGGTCATCTCGGCGGGCATCTCGATCCTTGGCCTGCTTCTTCCGTCCAGCGCGGTGCTGATCGGGGCCATGCTGATCTCGCCGCTGATGATGCCGATCATCGGTCTGGGCTTCGCGCTCGCGACGTTCGACTTCGACGAGATGCGCAGTGCCGGCTTCGCCCTGGGCGCCGGAGCGGTCATCGCGATCCTGCTTTGCGCCGCTTTCGTTGCCCTGTCTCCGGTTCAAACGGTGACCAATGAGATCGCCGTCCGGACACATCCAAATCTCTTCGACTTGCTCGTGGCATTGCTGTCCGCGCTTGCCGGCAGCTATGCGCTGATCCGCGGGCGTGGCGAGACGGTTGTCGGCGTCGCGATCGCGATTGCGCTGATGCCGCCGCTGGCGGTCGTCGGTTTTGGTCTCGCCACTGCTAACTGGACGATCGCGGGCGGCGCGCTGCTGCTGTTCATGACGAACCTCGTCACGATCGGGCTGACCGCCGCCTTCGTTGCCCGGCTCTACGGCTTCGGATCGCACCTTACGCCCGCACACACCCGGCTGCAGAGCATGTTGATGATCGTCGGGCTCACGGCGCTCGCGGTGCCGCTCGCGCTCACCCTGCGGCAGATCGCCTGGGAGGCGCTGGCTTCGCGCCAGATTCGCGATACGGTGCAGGCGCAATTCCCCGCCGGAGCCCGCATCAGCGATATCGAGACCGACTTCCGCGCCGATCCGATCAAGGTCGTCGCGACCGTGTTGACCCCCGCTTACGCGCCGGACATCGAACGGCAGGCGCAGTCGATTCTGACAGGCAATTTGCGGCGGCGGATGCAGCTGACGGTCGACCAGGTGCGCATAGGCAGCGACGACGCCGACAATGCGCAGGTTGTCGCCGCCCAGACGCGTGATCGCCAGCCTTCGGTCGATCTTGTCGCGGAGAAGGTTGCCGATCGTCTCGCGACGATCGCCGGCATTCCCGCCAACGCGGTGATCGTCGATCGATCCAACCGTCGCGCGGTTGCGATGGTCCAGCCGATCGCGGGTGCCACGCTCGGACTCTATCGACAGTTGGAGGTGCGCGCGACGGCGGGTCTCAAAGACTGGACCATCTTCCTCGTGCCGCCGCCACAGCCTTTGCCGTCGATTGCGATGGAAGGCAATGCGCCCGACGCGGAGGATGACGAAGCGCTCGACCTGAGCGCCTGGGCGATCCGCCGCCAGTCTTTGCCGGTTGTCCTGCGAGGTGCCGCCGGGCAGGCCGAGGCGGTGCGCGCGGCGTTGGTCGCGCGAGGCGTCGATGCCGGTCGGCTCCGTGTGGATGCCGACAGGCGCCGAAATGTGACGCTATCCTGGGCGCTGCCCGACTGATCGGAAGCGCTAGGTAGTATTACTGCAGTAAGCGTCCCGAATTGCGACACGGGCCGAAATGGACCACATGCGGCGCTCAGGTGGACGCGCGCCTCTCCCCCGGGAGGCATCCCCCAGCGTCTGCCTTACGGCCGCAGGGCTCCCCCGAAAGTGGACGATTCCCCCGTCGTCCACCCCTGCGGCCGCCCCCTTCCTCGAATTATCCCCTTTTGCGCAGTCTGCCGTAGCGGTTCGCCACAGTGCCGTCCGCAGGCACGTATCTTCCGCAGATGGTATTTTTCCCAATAGGCCGAGTGCTCTTCACGCCTTAGTCAGAAACTATCTAGATTACTCAATAAGTTAACGAAAAGTTACTTGGGTCGATCGAGGGTTGCAGCGGATGGAAGGGCTGCCGGATGAATGGACGAAACACTGAAAGTGGAATGGAACGACGGCTCGCTTTCATCCGGTTGACGGATGAGAATTACGAGACCTTTCCCCGGATCAGCGATGTTCTGGCCGAACATGCGCCGGAGGCATTGGACGACCTTTATCGGCATATCGCCGAAACGCCCGAGATTGCGTCTTTCTTCGCCACGAAGAAGCATGCCGACCACGCCCGAGACAAGCAGCTCGAACATTGGCGGGAGCTGTTTGCGCGTCGGATCGACGGGCAATATTTCACGCGGGCCGAGCGGATCGGGCAGGTCCACGCCACGATCGGTCTGGAGCCGACCTGGTATATCGGCAGCTATGCGGCGGTGCTTGAGCGGGTCATCGAGCGCGTGCTGACGCAAGGGGTGCTTACCCGCCTGAACGGGCGTGCGCTCAGCGCCTTGTTGGGAACGTTGGTGAAGACGGCGCTGCTCGACATGGACATTGCGCTGTCCACCTATTTCAAGGTGGAGAGCGAACGCCGCGCAGCGGTCGTGGACAAGCTCGGTACGGCGCTGGCGCAACTTGCCGGCGGCGACTTCACCGTCCGCCTCGAAGACCTGCCGGAGGATTACCGGAAGCTCGCCGACGATTTCGAATCCATGCGCGCCCAGATGGCGGAGACGATCGGCCAGGTCGCACGCTCCTCGGAGAGCATCAGCACCGGATCGGCCGAGATCAGCCAGGCATCGGACGACCTCGCCCAGCGCACCGAGCAGCAGGCAGCAAGCCTCGAGGAAACGGCCGATGCGATGAAGGAAATCACCGACGCGGTACGTACGACCGCAATGGGCGCCGCGTCGGTCAATGACAGCGTGGGCAAAGCCCATGAGGAAGCCTCGCACGGCGGTGATGTCGTCCGCGAAGCCGTGGCGGCGATGGGCGACATCGAGGCGTCCGCCCGCCAGATTGCCCAGATCGTCGACCTGATCGACGGTATTGCCTTCCAGACCAATTTGCTGGCGCTGAACGCCGGTGTCGAGGCTGCCCGCGCCGGGGAATCGGGTCGCGGGTTCGCGGTCGTGGCGAACGAGGTCAGAGCGCTTGCGCAGCGCTCGGCCGATGCCGCGCAGAATATCAAGGGACTGATCGAAACCTCGTCGCGCCAGGTGGGGCGTGGTGTCGACCTCGTCGGACGCACCGGTGCGGCCCTGGAGCGCATCGCCGGCAGGGTCGCGGAGATCAAGGAGCAGGCGGCCGAGATTTCGGAAGCCGCGGAGATTCAGGCGGGCCGGCTGGGGCTGGTAAGTGGCGCCGTGTCGAATATGGACCGGATGACCCAGCAGAATGCGGCGATGGTCGAGCAATCCAGCGCCGCCGCCCGCACGCTGGCCCATGAAGCGTCGGAACTGGTGTCAGCGGTCGGTTCCTTCCGTCTGGCGGGGAGCGCCGCGCCGCGCAGTGGAGCGGGGGGCAATGTCCGGGCACTGCGCGTCAAGACCGTCCCGGCGCCCTCGCAGGTCGTCCCGATCGCTCGCGCGGTGGGCGACGACTGGACCGAGTTCTGAGGATCATCCGGTAGTTGGAGAGGAGCCGAGAATGACCATCGAGCCGCATTCCGAAAGCCGCAGGCGCGACGTGCGCCATGTGACGACGTTCAAGGTGGCGAAGCTTCTCGGCGATCGGGGCGAAACCCTGTGCATCATCCGCAATCTTTCGGCCCGGGGCGCGCGGATAGAAACCAATTTTCTCGTTGAGATGGGCCAGAGGCTGCAGCTGCAGGTCCGGTCCGATATCACCGTTCCCGCGACGGTCCGCTGGAGCGCCGACGGGAGCGCCGGCGTGGAGTTCGATGCGCCGGTGGATACGGCCGAGTTTCTGGGGGGAGCAGCCGACCAGCTTCACCCGAGCCGGGCGCCGCGCTTCTGCGCTCGGGGCGGCGGGCGATTAATCGCCGGATGCGCCGAAACCCGCGTCTTCATCGAGAACATCTCGTTGTCGGGCGCTGGCCTCGGCCTCGCTGATCCCCTGCCGGTGGCTCCCGGCGACGTCGTCGAACTCATCCTGGATGGATTGGGCGACTTCACGGCGGTGGTGCGCTGGACGGCGGACGGCCGGCTCGGCGTGAAATTCTCCTCCGCTCTTCATTTCCGACGCCTGGCGGCCTGGCTGGGCGCAGGAGCGGCCTAGTTCCGGCGCACCGCTCCTACAGCCCCGCCATGATACCGAGCCGGACGAGCTCGCTGAGGCTGCGGGTCTGTGTCCGTTCCATGATCGCTGCCCGATAGGCCTCGACGGTGCGGACGCTGAGACCCAGCCGATGCGCGATCAGTTTGTTGGGCAGGCCTTCCAATATGCCGGTCAGCACTTCGCGCTGGCGACGCGTCAGCGATTCAACGACGCGGACATAGCGTTCGGCCTCGGGCGACCTGGGGGCGGGTGTGCGATCCAGCGCGGCCTGCACCGCATCTCGCAGAGGTTCGGCATGAAGAGGCTTTTCGAGGAACTCGACAGCGCCGGCTTTCATTGCCTCAACCGCCATAGCCACGTCGGCCTGTCCCGAAATAACGATGACCGGCATGTCCGACCCGATCGACTTCATGTGCCTGATCAGGCCGATGCCGTTCATGCCCGGCATATTGACGTCGGTGACGACGCAGCCGGACGCATCCGGATCCAGACTGTCCACGAGGGACTCTGCCGTCTCATAAACTGAGACGGGGTGGCCCGCCGCCCGCAGGATTATGGCAATCGTTTCCCGCACGCCGGGTTCGTCATCGATGACGTGAACATGCCCCGATCCGTCCTGCGCCATAAGCAACCCCTTCGCGGCCCCCCGCCCGGCGGAAATGGCCGGACAGCGCGATGACGGGGATCCCGTCCGGTCCGTCCTATAGACGGTCCGTTACGGCCCCCGCAGCAACCCTAAAGGGGGCTTGCATTGCCGCAAGTCCAATTTTCCGCAATGCGGTTTTTTGTCCGTGGGCTACAGCGGCGGCACTTCGTCGAGGACGCGGCGGACCTTCGCCGCCAGATCGCGTTTGGCATAAGGCTTCTGCAGAAGCGTCACCCCCGCCACGAGACGCCCATCCTTCATCAACGCATCGCGCGAATAGCCGGAGGTATAGAGAATGCGCAGCCAGGGCTGGCGGACCAGCGCCCGCTCCGCGAGGTCGCGTCCATTGATGCCCCCCGGCATCACGATGTCGGTGAACAGCAGGTCGATATCGTCGCGACCGGAGAGGATGTCGAGCGCGACTGCACCGTCTTCGGCCTCCAGCACCTCATAGCCCAGGCTCTCGAGCTGGGCACGGGCATGGGCGCGGAGCACCTCATTGTCCTCGACCAGCAATATGCGCTCCTCCCCCTTTTCGAGACGCTCCTGGGAAGGCTCTTGCGCGGGGGCCGGATTCTCTCCGGCATCGGCGGCGGCAGGCAGGAAGAGCGAGAAGCGGGTTCCGCGCCCGATCTCGCTGTCCACTTCGATGAAGCCGCCCGACTGCCTGACGAAGCCGTACACCATGCTGAGGCCAAGGCCCGAGCCCTTGCCGGTTTCCTTGGTAGTGAAGAAGGGTTCGAAGATCTTGTCCATCAGCTCGGGAGCGATGCCGCTGCCCGTATCGCTCACCTCGACGACCACATAGTCGCCCTCGGCGGCGTCGGGGTGCCTGCGGCACATGTCCTCGTCGAGCCGCGCATTTTGCGTCGCCAGCACCAGCACGCCACCCTGCGGCATCGCGTCGCGCGCGTTGATGCAGAGATTCAGGATTGCGGCCTCGGTCTGTCCGGGATCCGCGAAGACAGGCAGCAGGTCCGGCGATTCGTCGACGACGAAGCGCAGGCCACCGCCCAGAGAGCGGCGCAGCAGCGGTATGTTGCGCTCGACGAGGGCATTGAGGTCGAAGCTCTGCGGTTCGAGGGGCTGCCTGCGGGAGAAGGCGAGCAGCCGCCGCGTCAGTTCGCCGCCCTGTTCTGCGGCCTGCAGCACCAGCGCCGCCAGCTTGCGCTGCTCCTCGTCGCGGAGCGTTTCCAGCAGGGTCTCGCTGCTCCCGATCATGATCGTCAGCAGATTGTTGAAGTCGTGCGCGACGCCGCCGGTCAGCTGTCCGATCGATTCCATGCGCTGCGCAAACTCCATCTGGCTTCGCAGCGTCTTTTCCTCGGTGATATCCTCGATCATGCACAGATGCTGCGGCTTCGCTTCGTCCGGCATCGCAAAGCGCGCGATCGTCATATGGACCCAGACAGGCTCGCCCTGCTCGCGCACATAGCGCTTCTCGAGCTGGTAACCGTTGATCGAGCCCGCCGCGAACTGCTCCCAAAGCGCGACGTCCTGCTGGATGTCGTCGGGGTGGGTGATCGCCTGCCATGTAAGCGTCCGGAGCTCATCGATGCGGCGCCCGACGATCGCCTCGAAGCGCGGGTTGACGGTGTGGAAGTCGCCCGTTGCGGTGTCCATGACGGCGATGCCGATGGGCGAAGCCTCGAACACCGCGCGAAACCGCCGTTCGGATTCTGCCAGCTCGAGCTGGTAGCGGGCGGCGGCGTCTTCGGCTTCGTCGATTTCGAGCGCGAGGTTGAACTGCGCGGCGATGTCGACCAGCAAGGCACGGGCCTCGTCGTCGAAGAAGCCGACATCGCCGGCGTGAATGCCGAGGATCGCGACCGGTTCCATCTTCCGGCGCAACGGGATCACGGCCATGCTCTTCCAGCCGAACCGCGCGCCCACCTCGCGCCAGCTTTGCGTCAGAGGGTCATGGGCATAGTCTTCGACCCACACCGCCTCGTTCCGGCGGAACGCCACGCCCGTAGGGCCCAATCCCCGAGGGTCGTCGGCGCGCGCGGACAAGCGGACATTCGCGACATGTTCCAGCGCGTCGCCCCGGATCGTCATCGGCCCGAAGATGCCCGTCTCCTCATTGGCGAAGCCGATCCAGGCGAGCCGGATGTCGCTGCTGCCGACGAGGATGTCGCAGATCGTCGCGCACAGGTCGCTGATGGGTGCGCGGCGGGCGATCGCTGCGTTGCAGGCTGCCAGCGTGGCATAGAGCCGGGCATGGCGGCGGGACCGCAGTTCATAGGTCTTCTGCTGGTGGATGTCGGTATAGGTGCCGATCATGCGCACGGGCGTGCCGTCGGCGGCACGCTCGAAAATCATCCCCCGATCGTGAAACCAGCGATAGCTCCCGTCGGCGCACTGGCAGCGCATCTGGCATTCGTAGGTCGGGGCTTCTCCCTTCAGACAGCGCTGCAGGGCGACCCGGCTACGTTGCCGATCCTCCGGGTGGATGCGCTGGCGGATGCTGCGCAGATTATTCTGCCGCTCCTCTTCCGGGTAGCCGAACATTGCGTTGAGGCGCTGCGAGAGGAATATCTCGCGGCGGGCCATGTTCCAGTCCCATACGCCCAGTCCCGAGCCTTCGATCGCCGAGCGCCAGCGCAGCTCATTCTCGATCAGAGCCGCTTCGGAGCGACGCGCGGCGGCTTCGCTGTCCGCCAGCAGCGCGCTGCGCCGGTTGGCGGCTTCGAGCGCGTCGGCCAGCGCGCGCTCCATGCGCAGTTGCCGCGTCCGGCCGATCGCGAGTGGAAGGCACATCAGGATCGCGACGCTGAAGAACAGCTCCAGATAGGTGCCCCGCTCGGTGGCATTGTAGCCGGCTATGGAGAGCCTTCCATCGAGGCCGGAGGTGAAGCGCAGCAACATGCACGCTGCGACGATCGTGACGACCGATCCGAGGCCGGCGCCGAGCAGGCCATGCCGCCAGGCGAGCAGCATCAGCACGGGCACCGCCAGATAGACCCCCGGGTAACCCGGTGGCCCGAAGGTCAGGAAGAGCACTACAAGCTGCAGCAGGACCAGCGCGATACCGATGGGGTCGATCGGTTTGGACAGGCGGTCGCGTGGTGCGGAGAGGGCGAGGAGCGGCAGGGCGAGGACGAACAGACCGAGGAAGACGATCAGCGCCCAGTCGAGCATGTGCCGGTTGTAGATGTCCGCGATCCCGAGGCCGACGTTCAGGCCCATGGCGATACCGACCTTGAGCGCGGTCGTTGCTGCGCCCATCGCCCCCAGCCACAGCAGATGGCGGATATCGGTCAGATCGAAGAAGCGGCCGATGCGGTCGCGCACGACGGCGGCGCACAGGGTGAACTGAACGGCGTTAGTGCCCGAACTCAGGGCGTCCAGCAGCAGCGGCTTGTCGCGAAACTGCATGTCGGCGGCCAGATTGCCGAGATAGGCGGCCAGGATGATCGCTGGCCACCGCCGGCGTGAGGTGCGCAGAAGCGCGGCGAGGGCGATTCCGTTGACGAGCCAGACACCGGGGGTGAGGCGCCCTTCATTGGGAAAGGAGAGGCTGTAGGCAGCGGACAGATAGGTGGCGAGGGCGAGCAGCAGGATCGCCGCCGCCCCGATAAGCCTATTGTCGCGCAACAGATGCGGGGCCCCGAGCGACCTTGGTATCACCGCTGCACGCCTGATCGTCGCTCCGTCCATCCGGTCCCCACATCTTCCCCGGGCCCGATCCTGTCACCCGCGGGAAAAGCGGTCCAGACTCGGTAGTTACGGTAGTGGCCCGGCGATCGGTTCGAACGCGTCGGGTGGGGCATCTTGCCCGATGGACTTCGGGCGGCATGCTGCGTAAGGGGCGGCGCGATGATCGGGGGTCGGTCCTTCACCGCGGGAAGCGCGGCACGCGTCTGCATGCAGGCGGCTCTGTGCCTGTCCGTCCTGGCGCTGATCATGCGGGTTCTCATTCCTGCGGGTTGGATGCCGGCATCGGCCGAGCGTGGTTTTTCTATCATCCTTTGCACCGGACAAGGCGCGGTATCGGCCTGGGTCGACGACAAGGGTGAGGTGCATGAGGGCAAGCCGGGCGACGACCGGGCTTCGCATCCCTGCGTCTTCGCGGGCTTCGGAGCGGCGCTCGATCTGCCGTCGCTGGATAGCGGCGTTCCCTTCGCCTTCGCGCCGGTCATATCGTACCTCGTCCTGGCACGCGGCACCGGCGCGATAGGTCGTGGTCTCGCTGCGCCGCCGCCGCCGCCCACCGGACCACCAGCCCACTCCTGAACCACCATTCGAAGGCGCCGCGCATCGATGCGGCTCCATTTGCATGTTCAGGGGGGAGGCCGCGATCGGCCTGCCCGGTCGAGGTTTATCCATGTCTTTCAAGTATATTTCCACCTGGGGCGCCTCTGCGCTCGCCATCCTGCTGTCCGGCGCCGCGCATGCGGCAGCGGCCGAAACGGCGGACGAAGACCGCGCAACCATCGTGGTGACCGCTGCCTCGGTCACCGAAGAGGCGCGGCGTGAGGTCGAGAAGCGCCCCGGTGGTGTCGACGTCGTCGATGCCGCGGAGTTCGCCGATCGTGTCGCCGTCAGCCTGCGTGACGCGCTCGCCTTCTCGCCGGGCGTCTATATGCAGCCGCGTTTTGGCCAGGAGATCCGGCTGTCGATCCGGGGATCGGGGCTCAGCCGGGGTTTCCACATGCGCGGCCTGACGCTTCTCCAGGACGGCATCCCCATCAATCTCGCCGACGACAATGGCGATTTCCAGGAACTCGACCCGCAGGTGTTCGAGCGGATCGAGGTCTATCGTGGTGCGAACGCGCTGCGCTTTGGCGGTTCCACGCTCGGCGGCGCGATCAACGCCGTGACGCCGACCGGCCGTACCGCTCCGCGCCTCGAACTGCGCGTCGATGGCGGCAGCTTCTCGACTATCCGGACCAAGGCGGCAGCGGCCTTCGCCGACGAGCGGGGCGACGCCTATGTGGCCCTTACGACCGATAACTCGGACGGCGACCGGCAGCATGCGAAGCGTGGCGCGCTGCGCTTCAACGGCAATGTCGGCCTGCGGCTTGCCGATGCGATCGAGACGCGATTCTATATCGTGGCGAGCCGGATCGACCAGGACCTGCCGGGCGCCCTCAGCCTCGACCAGGTCCGGACGAATCCGCGTCAGGCGCTTCCCAGCATCATCGCGCTGGATCAGGAACGCGACATCGACTCGATCCGGCTGCAGAACCGCACCACGGTGGATCTGGGCACCGGCACGCTGGCTTTTGGCGGCTTCTACAACGCAAAGAAGCTGTTCCACCCGATCTTTCAGGTGATCGACCAGAACAGCGACGATCGCGGGGTCTTCGCCAGCCTCGACCTTAGCGGGCGTGCGGCGGGCATGGACTGGGAGATCACGCTGGGGACCCAGGCGCGGTTCGGCAAGGTCGCGGCCAAGCAGTTCTTCAACGTCGCCGGAAATCGGGGCGCTCCGACGGCCAATGTCCGGCAGACCGCGCGGACGATCAACAGCTATGGAGAGTTGCGCCTCAAGCCGGTCGATCGGCTGACGCTCGTGGCGGGCGGCATCTATACCAGCGGCAAGCGCGAGATCGTCAACCGCCTCGTTGCCGCGCGCAGCGGTTCAGCGGATTTCGACGCCTTCGCGCCGAAGATCGGGCTGCTCTACGATCTGGCCGACGGCGTTCAGCTCTACTCCAACTATAACCGCTCGGTCGAACTGCCGGGCTTCAGCGAACTCAGCCAGACCCCGGCGACGGGGCTTCCCGGCTTCACTGCGGTCGGCACGCAGAAAGCCTGGACCTTCGAGATCGGCACGCGCGGTCGTCATGGCATCGCGTCCTGGGACATCGGCATCTACCGCGCCGATCTGAAGGGCGAGATGCTGCAATATGCGATCAGCCCGACCTTCCCCGCCTCGACGTTCAACGCGGGCAAGACGCGGCATCAGGGCGTCGAGGCCGGGCTCGATCTCACGCTGGGCGCATTGCTGCGCCTGCGTCAGGTCTATCAGTATAACGACTTCAGCTTCCGCGATGACGCGCAATATGGCGACAACCGGCTGCCGGTGCTGCCGAAGCACCAATATCGCGCGGAGCTGCGGATCGGTTTCGAGGGGCTGAACCTGACACCCAATGTGGAATGGGTGCCGCAGGGCGCCTGGGTCGATTACCAGAATACGAAGCGCGCGCCCGGCTACACGATGTTCGGTGTGCGCGGCGAGGCGCGGGTGGCGGAAGGCGTGACGCTCTTCGTCGATGCGCGCAATCTGACGAACAAGAAGGCGGTGGGCGATGTGAGCGCCATATTGCGCTACGTCGCCAATAACCCGGCGACCGTCGCCGACGAAGGCAGCGTCGCCTTTTACCCGATCGAACGCCGCGCCGTTTACGGTGGCCTGCGCATGACGTTCTGACGCCGGGGAGCGGCCATGGCGCCGCTCCCGCCCTTTCAAAGGAGTGACCGATGAAGCCCAATGTCTCGATCGCCTGCCTCGCGGCCCTTGTCGCGTCCGCGCCTGCCCTTGCGGCTTCCGTCAGGGTCGAAACCCCCTGGCTGCGCGAAACCGCACCGGCGGCGAAGGCCGGCGGGGGCTATGCCGTCATCCGTAACGCCGGCAAGGTCGAGGACCGCCTGCTGGGCGGCAGCACGGCGGTGGCCGCCAGCGTCGACGTGCACAGCATGACGATGGACGGAAACATCATGCGGATGCGTCCGGTCAGCGGAGGCCTCGCCATCGCACCGGGCGGCAGCGTCGCGCTCAAGCCGGGCGGCTATCATCTGATGCTGATGGGGCTCAAGCGCCCGCTCAAGCGCGGCGAGACGGTGACGATAACGCTGCGCTTTGCGAAGGCCGGGGATGTGCCCGTCCGTTTCCGGGTCGAGCCGATCGACCATCAGCTGGGCGGGGGCCATGACCACCACTGATCCCAAGCCCGCGCCCGGCTGGCTGCGGCCGATCCTGTGGCTGGCCATCGCCTTGGCCGCCATCGGGCTGGGCGCGCTCGCCCTGTGGCCCCGGGAGGAGGTCGCCATGGGCTATGGTGATGCCTTTGGCGGGCCGTTCGAGCTTGTCGATCAGCATGGCAGGACCGTCACCGACCGCAGCTTGCAGGGAAAGCCTTTCGCAATCTTCTTCGGCTTCACCCGCTGCCCGGACATCTGCCCCACGACGCTCCAACGCATGTCCCGTCTTCGGCGGCAACTGGGCCCTGCGGGCGATAATCTGCGCCTGCTGTTCGTATCGCTCGATCCGGAGCATGACAGCCGCCAGACGATCGCCGACTATCTCTCACTCTTCCCGGTACCGATCACCGGGCTGACCGGCAGTCCGCAGCAACTGGCACGGATCATCGACGCCTATCATGTCTATCGGGAAAAAGTACCGATCGAGGGCGGCGATTATCTGATCGACCATACGGCGACGATTTTCCTGATGGACGCCGATGGCCGTTTCTTCGGCGCGCTTGCGCATGGCGAGGCCGACGATGTCAGCCTCGCCAAGCTGCGCAGGCTGGTCGGAGCCTGAAACGCGACGACCTTCGCATATCGCGTAGAGGCCCGGGGTCGTTTCGTTCACTCTTGTCGACTATCGGTCGGCTGATGTTGTGCAGTGAAACAGCAGTGGGGGCACGCGATCCTCGCTTGACCGACGAGGCCGGACGGCAGGCGGCGCTCGATCGCTACGAGATCGTCGATACGCCACCCGAAGACGCGTTCGATCGCATCACCGATCTCGTGCGGACGGTGCTGCGCGTTCCGATGTCGACGGTCACGCTGATCGACCGCGACCGGCAGTGGTTCAAGGCGCGGGCAGGCGTCGCGGCGAGCGAGACCCCCCGCTCGATCGCCTTCTGCAATCGCGCGATTCAGACGCACGAGCCACTGGTCATCCCGGACGCGCGGCTCCATCCCGACTTTCGCGAAAGCCCGCTGGTCCAGGGCGAGCCGGGGGTAGTCGCCTATGCCGGGGTGCCACTGCGGTCCCCCGACGGCTATAATGTCGGGACGCTCTGCGCGATCGATGTGGAGCGACGCGACTTCAGTGCCGAACAGATCGAGGTTCTGGGCAAGCTTGCGGCGATCGTCATCGACGAGCTCGAATTGCGGCGGATCGCCGGGAGCGATGCGCTGACCGGCTTGCTCAGCCGCCGCGCCTTGCTGTCCGCAATCGACGAACTGGTTCGGGGCAAAGGTCGCGAGGGCACGGTGGGAAGCCTGCTCCTGCTCGACATCGACCATTTCAAGGCGATCAACGACCAGTTCGGACATCCGGCCGGCGACGAGGTGCTCCGCGCGGTCGCACGGACCTGCGGCGACGTCGTCGGGGATGGAGGGCCGATGGGGCGCATCGGGGGTGAGGAATTCGCCTTGCTGCTGCCTTCGGTCGAGGCCGAGGAAGCGATGCGGCTGGCCGACCGGCTTCGTGCGGCGATATCGTCGCTCGCGCTGGACGTGATCGATCGGCGCCGGGTGACGATCAGCGTCGGGCTGTCGACGGCACGCCATCCGGTCGGCTCCACGGCCCGCTGGCTGTCGGCGGCGGATGCGCTGCTTTACGATGCCAAACGGTCGGGACGAGATCGCGCGGTCGGCGCGTTCCTGCCTCCACTGTAACGCAGGCGTCATCTCCTTTTCATCGCACCGTAAGCGCTACGGCACCAATGTTTCGCACGGCGCTGTTAGCCCGCCCCCTTCTCAACCAAGGGGTCCGACCAGATGAACGAGATGGTGCACGGCTACACGGACGGCAATGTCGATTGCAATCCGACTGACAATCCCACGCTGGAGAGCCTCGTCGCGCAGCGTTATTCGCGCCGCCAGACGCTGTTCGGTGGCATTTCGGCCATTGCGGCCGCGACTTTCGGCGGCATGCTGCTCACCGCCTGCGGCGGTAACGATGCGCCGGTCGTGAGCGCCGGGCAGAACGGCACCACCAGCTCGGGCAAGCTCGTCACGCTGGCCGGCACCGCTACCGACAAGAACGAGATCGGCAGCGTTTCCTGGACGCAGGTCTCGGGTCCGTCGGTCACGCTGACCAACGCCAACAGCAACAACGCGACCTTCATCGCGCCCGCCGTCTCGGCCTCGACCGCGCTGGTCTTCCGCTTCACCGCGACCGACAGCAAGAACAAGTCCTCGACCGCCGAGACGACGATCACCGTCTCGCCCGCCGTCCTTGGCTTCAACTCCATCGCCAAGAGCCTCGACGATATCGTCAAGGTGCCCGAGGGCTATGCGGTCTCGGTGCTCTACCGTCTCGGCGATCCGATCGACACCGCAACGCCGGCCTATGCCAATAACGGCACAGACACCGGCTTCTCGAAGCGGGCTGGCGACCATCATGACGGCATGAGCTATTTCGGCCTCGCCGCGACCGGCGCGACCCCCGACGCGAACAGCAACAGCCGCGGCCTGCTGGTGATGAACCATGAGAACATCACCCAGATCTATCTGCATGCCAACGGCCCGACCACCGTCGCCGGCGCTCGTCCCGAAGCCGAGGCGCTCAAGGAGATGGAAGCCCATGGCGTCAGCATCGTCGAAGTGACGCGCGCCAGCTCGGGCGCCTGGAGCTATGTTCAGGGCTCGACCCTCAATCGCCGCGTGACCCCGCTGACCCCGGCTACTTTCTCGGGCCCTGTGCGCGGTAACGCGCTGCTCCGCACCGCTTTCTCCCCCGCAGGCACGGACGGGCGCGGCACGATCAACAATTGCGCCAATGGCTATACCGCCTGGGGCACCTACCTGACCTGCGAAGAGAATTGGGCGGGCTATTTCCGTCGCGTCACGGGCGACAATGCCGCCCGGGGCGGTGCGACCGCCAAGTCGGTCGTCGCGCTCAACCGCTATGGCATCAGCGAAGGCGCCAATGGCAGCTATGGCTGGGCGACCGTTGTTCCCGCCGATGCAAGCAGCACCATCTATTCGCGCTGGAACGCCAGCGTCGTGGGTGCCGCCGCTGACGGCACCGGCGACTTCCGCAACGAGCCGAACCAGTTCGGCTGGGTCGTCGAGATCGATCCCTATGATCCGACCAAGGCGCCGCGCAAGCGCACCGCGCTCGGCCGCTTCGGTCATGAAGGCGCCTGGCCGTCGCAGTTCGTCGCCGGCCGCAAGCCCGCCTTCTACATGGGCGACGATTCGCGCGGTGAATATCTGTACAAGTTCGTCTCCGCGCAGGCATGGGCTGCCGCTGACGCCAGCGCGACCGATCGTCTGGCCATCGGCGACAAATATCTCGATGCGGGCACGCTCTATGTCGCGAAGTTCAACGCCGATGGCACCGGCACCTGGATGCCGCTGGTGTTCGGCACCGCCCCGCTGACCTCGGCCAATGCCGCCTATCCCTTCGCCGACCAGGCCGACGTGCTGACCAATGTCCGTCTCGCCGCCGACGCGCTGGGTGCGACGAAGATGGACCGTCCGGAGTGGACCGCAACCAATCCGGTCAACGGCGAGATGTATCTGACGCTGACTAACAACAACGCCACGGTTCGTCCGCTGACGGGCACCGATGCCGCCAATCCGCGCCACTATAACGATCCCAAGGGCTCGGCGAACACGGCGCAGCGCGGCAATCCGAACGGCCATATCCTGCGTATCCGCGAGACTGGCGACACGTCGGAAGCCACGACCTTCGGCTGGGACATCTATCTGTTCGGTGCGGACTCCGCCGATGCCGACCCCACCAACGTCAACATCTCGGGCCTGGATGCGTCGAACGACTTCTCCAGCCCGGACGGCCTGTGGTTCGGCCGTGGCCAGAATGCTTCCGGTCAGGCCAATCCGCTGCTGTGGATCCAGACCGACGACGGCGCCTTCACCGACCGCACCAACAACCAGATGCTGGTCGCGCTTCCGGGCAAGGTCGGCGATGGCGGCACGAAGACGATCACGAACACCGGCGCCGACGGCGCGACGCGGACCCAGGCGACCGTGGTCGGCAAGGCCGCGACGACCGGCACGCTGAAGCGCTTCCTCGTCGGTCCGAAGGGCTGCGAGATCACCGGCATCGATTCGACGCCGGATGGCCGCACGCTGTTCGTCAACATCCAGCACCCGGGTGAGGATGGTTCGCTGACCACGCTGCAGAGCAGCTGGCCGGCGACCCAGGGCGGCACCTCGACGACCGCGCGCCCGCGCTCGGCAACGATCGTGATCACCAAGACCGATGGCGGCGTCGTCGGTCTCTGACACGAGCCCGCCCATGTGACCTAAGGGGGATGCGCTAATAGGCGCATCCCCTTTTTCGTAATCGGCTCAGAGGCGGTCGGTGCTCAGCGCACCGCCGTCTCAGCCTGCGCCTTCAGCGCCTTCGCCTTGTCTTCGGCCGCATTGCGGATGGCCTCGGCCTGTGCCTCCAGCCGCTCGGCCTGGATATCGGCCGCGCGCTCGATACTGTCGCCGCGCTGCTCCAGCGCATCGGCGGTCGCCTCGCGTGCGTCCTCGGCAGCCTCCTTCGCCTTGTCCATCGCTGCGCCGATGCGCTCATTGGGGCCATTGCCCTCATAGGGGCGTCCGGCGGCCTGCGCTTCGGCCTTGTCCTTTTCGGCGCCCGCCTTCTGCTCTGGACCCTGGCACGCCGCGAGCGTGGCGAGTGCGAAAAGCGGGAAAAGGGCGATCCTGTTCATCAACATAGTCTCCATCTGCGGCCGAGCCCCGGCCTCAACCCTGACGGCGGGCGGGAAGTTCCTCCTCGAGTGTGGCGAGCCGTGCCCGATAGAGCCGGGCGAGCTCCTCATGGGCGAGGCGGGCGCCAGGGGTTGGGGCGGCAAGCGCCCGTTCCGCGCTCTCTGCGGCACGTCGGCGATAATAGGCGATGTCGGCGTCGAATTTGGACATGATATGACTCTTCTGCGGCCGTAGGGGTGACGACGGCTGCGCACGCAGTGCGGACACGGTCATTCTCGTCTTTCTCTGCGGTGATGGTAGAAAGGGCGCCGCGACCGGGCGGCGCCCGAGACCCGATCAGCGGCGCAGTGCATTCCGCGCGCCGTCGGCAAGCTTGCCCGCGGCAGCCTGAGCGGTGCCTGCGGCCTTCTCCGCGATGCCTTCGGCTTCGAGCGTGCGATCGCCGATGATCTTGCCGGCGGCTTCCTTGATCGAGCCCTTGACCTTGCGGGCCTCGCCCTTGATGCGATTGCTGTCCATGTCGGTCTCCATCTTCAAGAGTGCGGCGCTGCCGGACGCAGCGCCATGCCTCCCATCTGGACCCGAACAGGTCGTCGCCAAAGATGCAGGCGGACCAAATCGTATAGTAGTACCGGACTAGTAGCGGCTGCCGTCAACGGATCGGGCGGCTCAGCGGGAATCCGCGCTCCCGGGCCCAGAGGATGGCGGCGGCGCGGCGGTTGACGCCGATCTTGGCGTAGACGCGCGCGATGTGGTTGCGCAGCGTGTTGCGGGAAACGCCCATCTCGCGCGCGATACCGGCATCGTCTCCGCCTTCGCACAGCAGGCTGAGCACTTCCTTCTCGCGCCGGGTCAGCTCGCTCACCTCCACGGGCGCGGCATGCGGGTGGGGCGAGCGGAGATTGGCGAGCTTCTCGACCACGGTCCGGCTGAACCAGTTGGTGTCTTTCATGACCGCCTCGATCGCGGTGATCAGTTCGAGCTCGCTGTGGCGCCGCTCGTGGATGTCCTGGACGACCCAGAGGATACAGCGGTCGTCGTTCAGGGGGATGACTTCGGCCGAAACCAGGCAGTCGACGAATCCGCCATCCTTGGTCCGCACCCTGATGTCGCGACCGCGAAAGCCGGTCCGCTCCTCGAGCAGCGCGGCAGCCTCTTTGAGAAAGGTCGCGGGATCCCACAATTTGAGACGCGCCATCGACTGGTCCATCGCCTCGTCGCCGACATAGCCGGTGAGCTGTTCGAACGCGTCGTTGACGTCGCACAGGCGAAAATCGGCGCTGGTCGTGATCGCCATTCCGACCGGTGCCAGGCGGAAGGTTCGCACGAAACGCTCTTCGCTGGCGCGCAGGCGGTTTTCCGCCTGGCGATGCGGCTCCAGGTCGGCGAAGGAGAAAAGCATGCAGCGCTCGTCGTCGAGTTCGATCGGCTGCCCCGCCACGATCACCAGCTTGCGCCCACCATCGGGTAGAGCAAGATCGGCCTGCATCTGCGGGATCGTCTTTCCCTCGCGCAACCGCTCCTTCGCGCGGTCGAGATCGGCGGCGTCGCGCAGCACGTCGATATCGTAGAGCGAGCGGTCCAGCACCTCTTCCCGTGCGAAACCGGTCATATCGAGGAAGCCCTGATTGACCTTCACATAGCGATGGTCGCTCAGGCGGCAGATGACGGCAGGGGCCGGGTTGACGTTGAAGGTCTGCTCGAACCGGCGCTCGGCTTCGAGCAGCGGGGCGGCATCGCGGACGATCAGGACGTGAAGCTTCGAGCCGCCGGCATCGTCTAGCGAGAGGCCGCTGATCCGCAGCGTGCGGCAAGCATCCTCGGGGATCCGGGGAACGATCTCCACCAGCATCTCGTCGACTTTCTCGCCCCGCAGCAGCCGGTCTATCGGGTAAGCCTCGGGCTCGAGGACGCGGTTGTTGCGATAGCGGAGCGGATGACGAGCACGGTAGTCCTCCGCGTTACGGCCGAGGTCTGCCGGATCTTCCGCCCCGTGCAGCTCGGCGGCGACTGCGTTCGCCCAGATCAACCGTCCCCGCCTGTCCGCGAGGATGAGACCGTCGCCCAGTCGCGCAAGGATCTCCTCCCACTGTTCCGCTTCCACCGGGAGCGCATCCAACGTCTTCATGCCACGCCTCGCTCTGCTCAATAGGCCAGACGAGCGGATGGCGGCATGGTTCCAGTCCCGTATCGTTCGTGGTCAGGTCCCGGCGAGAACACGCAAAAGGCGGTCGCGCGACAGATTTGTCGCAAGGGCGAGCGCGGCGAGAGTGAAGCCGTAACGCACGGCGCTCTCCAGTGCAGCGGTGTCGATCCGGCGATCGGTCCAAGCCATCAGCGCCCCCGACAGCAGATAGACGAAGTTGCGGGTGAAGGCGGGCATGTCGGTTTCGTCCGACAGCAGCCCCTCCGCTTGCAGGGGCAGGAGCAGGCCGTCCCAGAAGGCCGCCGCCGTCTCGACCTGGGCGTCATGATCCTCGGCATCGGAGGCGTAGATGGTCGCGAACAGCTCGCGATAGAGACCGGCTTCGCGGTCCATCCGCGCCGCCATCAACCGGATCGCCGAATACATGCGGTCGAGCGCGTCGCGCGACTCGGTCGATGCGATCGATTCGATCAGTTCGGCTTCGAGTTCGCGGTGAAGAGCGACGTAAAGCCGGCGCTTTGTCCCAAACAGATTATAGGGCGTCGCCTGGCTGACCCCCGCCGCTTCCGCCAGCCGTCGCATCGACAGCGGTTCTTCCTGCAGAAGCAGGCGGGCGGCCTGCAATATCGACTGTTTGCGTCGCTCCGCTCCGGCATGAAGCTTCACTGTCATCTCCCCTATGGACGCCCTGTAGCAGCATCGTGCTCGGCCGGGTTGCGAATTCCCACTTGCTTCTTTCGTGATTTATAGCATGCTCTAAAAAATCAAAGGGCGATGACAGGCCCTGCACGAGGAGAGGCAGCATGAAATTTTCCATGGCGTTCGAAGCGCAGATGGCCGACACATCGCGCGAGTCCGAGCAGCGGACTTTTTTCGAGGCGGTCGAGCAATCGGTCTATGCCGAGAAAATGGGCCTCGACTGCATCTGGGCGGTAGAGCATCACGCGCTCACCCAATATTCGCACATGTCCTCGCCCGAGAGCTTTCTGGCCTTCGTCGCGGGCAAGACCGACCGCATCCGCATCGGCCATGGCGTGATCTGTTTGCCGCCGGCGATGAACCATCCGGTGAAGGTGGCCGAGCGCGTGGCGACGCTCGACATATTGTCGCGCGGGCGGCTCAATTTCGGGATCGGCAAGGGCGGCACCCAGCAGGAAGCGGGCACCTTCGGCTATGACCTCGAAGAGCTCCAGCCGATGATCGACGAGGCGATGTATCTGATCCCGAAGATCATGGTAGAAGACGAGATCGAGCATGACGGCAAGTACATCAAGATCCCGCGCCGGGCGATCCACCCCAAGCCCTATCAGGATCCGCACCCACCGATGTTCATGGCCGCCACGCGCGAGGAATCGCTGCGGGTCGCGGCGCAGCGCGGGCTCGGCGGGATGATCCTGGGCTTCAGCACGCCCGAGGAGACGGCGCGGCTCAACAAGGTCTATCGCGAGGCCTTCGCCACGCGCGATCCGAAGGACCAGGTCGGCTATTTCCCGAACGAATATCTGGCGGTGGGCTGCCCGATCATCGTCAGCACCGACCGGGAAAAGGCGGTCCGCATCGGCCTGCGCGGTCAGCGCTTCTTCGGCCAGGCGATCCACCATTGGTATGGCGCTGGGCCGAAGCCCGATGTCGACGATGTGACGATCGACGAGCATCGCCAGGCAGTCGATGCCGCGAAGCAGGCAACGATCGCCTATCTGCACGAGGCGCAGATCCCGATCACGGCTGCCGCCACCGACATGTACAATACCGAGCATGCCTATGGCACGCCCGAGGACGCGATTGCGCATATCGAGCGGCTCGAGGCGGCCGGCGCGGACGAAATCCTGATGCTGATGCAGATGGGCACCGTGCCGCACGAGGCGATCATGGAGACGCTTACCCATCTGGGCGAGACGATCATTCCCTATTTCCGCGAGAAGCAGCGCCGCGCCGCCGCTGCCTGACAGTCGGGCCGCCGTCTCCCCACGGGACGGCGGCCTTATCTCGCGAAAGGGAAGACCATGCCGCTCAACCCCATCGCCCAGGCGATGCTCGCCCATATGAACGCCAATCCGATCGACTGGGCCTCGATCACGCCGCAGCAGTTCCGCGCGATGAGCGCGGGAATGGAGCAGCCGGCCGATCCGTCCGATGCTATCGTGCATGAGGACGTCGATGCTGGTGGCGTGCCCGTGCGCATCTATCGCCGACAGGAGGTGCAGGGACCGGAGCCGGTGCTGCTGTTCCTGCACGGCGGCGGCTACATTGCCTGCGGGATCAGCAGCCACGAACGCCTGTGCTCCCGCCTGGCGCGGCGGGCGGAGTGCGCCATCGTCTCGGTCGACTATCGGCTGGCGCCCGAGCATGTCTTTCCGGCGGCGGTCGACGACGCGCTGACGGCGCTGCGCTGGCTGTCGACGCATGGCGGCGACCACGGGCTCGATACCGACCGCATCGCGGTGGGCGGCGACAGCGCCGGTGGCTCGCTGGCAACGGTCGCGGCGATCCGCGCGCGAGACGAGGGTGGCCCGGCGATCCGCCACCAACTGCTTTTCTATCCGGGCACCGACCTGACGGGCGAAACCGAGTCCGAACGGCTTTATTCGGACGGTTATTTCCTGGATTCCGATTTCTCGGCCATGTGTCTCGATGCCTATCTGCCGAACGCGGCGGATCGCGCGCATCCCTGGGCCTCGCCGTTGCTCACGCCGGACCTGTCGAACCTTCCGCCAGCGACGATCCTGACGGCAGAGTGCGATCCGCTGCGCGACGAAGGGCGGGCCTATGCCGATCGGCTGCGCGATGAAGGCGTGGTGGTGCGGTACAAGGATTTTCCGGGCGTATTCCACGGCTTTGTCAGCATGTTCGGGGTCCTCCCGGATGCGGACGAGGCGATCGAGGATGCGGCCGGCGAACTTCGGCGCGCCTTCGCGAAGGTGCCGGCATGAGCGTCCGTCCGTTCCAGATCGCCGTCCCGCAGGAGAAGCTCGACTGGATCGAGCGGCGGCTGCGCGAGGCGCAGTGGCCCAACGAACCGATGGTCGACGATCCCTGGGCTTACGGCGCCAGCGTGCCCGAGATGCGCAGCCTCGTCGCCTATTGGCTCGACCACTATGACTGGCGCGCGCGCGAGGCGGAGATGAACCGCCTGCCGCATTTCCTCTACGCGGTCGAGGTCGACGGCGCCCCCTATGACGTCCACTTCATCCATCTGAAGGGCAAGGGCGACAATCCGCGCCCGGTGATGATCATCCATGGCTGGCCGGGCTCCTTCGTGGAGTTCCTGGGATCGATCGAGCGGCTGACTGACCCGGCCAAGTTCGGCGGAGATCCGGCCGATGCGGTGAGCGTCGTCGTCCCGTCGCTGATTGGCTATGGCTTCTCGTCCAAGCCCTCCCGCCCGATCGGCCCGCGCACCATCGCGCGCGCCTTCGACCGGCTGATGCGCGAGGGGCTCGGCTACACCGATTACATCGCCCAGGGCGGCGACTGGGGCTCCTCGGTTTCAGGCTGGCTCGGTTATGAAGGCGAGGGCTGTGCCGCAGTCCATCTCAACTTCGCTTTCGGCTGGACCAATCCTGACGCCCGTCCCGAGACGCCCGAGGAGATCGCCGCGGCACAGAAACTCGGCCAGGTCTGGCAGACCGAGAGCGGCTATATGGTCGTCCAGTCGACCAAGCCGGTGTCGCTCGACCATGCGATGGCGGACAGTCCGCTGGGTGTCGCCGCCTGGCTCGTCGAGAAATTCCAACGCTGGTCGCAGCTCGACGGCGGCGATCTCTGGTCGGTCCATACGTGCGATCAGATCCTCGACAACATCATGGTCTATCTGGCCAACAACAGCTTCGGCACGGCGTCCTGGCTCTATCGCGGCGTGATGAGCGAGCCCGTCCCTGCCGGCGCGCGGGTCACCAAGCCGGTGGCGATGTCGGACTTTCCCGGAGAGCTGGCCCGCTTCCCCCGCAGCACGCTGGAGAAGAGCTATAACATCGTCCGCTGGAGCGAGCCGCCCCGCGGGGGACATTTCGCCGCGATGGAGCAGCCCGAACTGTTCGCGAACGAGGTCCACGCATTCGTTCGGCAGTTGCGCGAGGGAACCACAAGCTGATGGAGCCGACCTTGAGGCTTGCAGCCTGATCCTATTTCCGTAGCATATACGGTAATAAGTTGTCCGACCGATCGAGTCGGAAAAGGAGAGGTGAGAGATGCAGACCATTCTTCTGAAGGGCGGAACTGTCGTCGACGGTACCGGAAAGCCCGCGATCAAGGCCGATGTGCGCGTTAAGGGCGACACGATCGTCGACGTCGGACCCGATCTTGCGCCCGGTGACGATCGCGTGATCGACTGCACCGGCTGCTTTGTCACGCCGGGCTTCATCGAGCCGCACACCCATTTCGACGCGACGATGTGGTGGCAGCCCGATCTCGATCCACTGACGGGCTATGGCGTTACCACGATCGTCATGGGCAATTGCGGTTTCTCGGCCGCACCGGTGCACGAGACGGACGCCGAAGCCCGGCTGGAGATGATCAAGATCTTCTCCTTCTTCGAGGACATCCCCGAGGAGCCCTTCCAGACCAAGCTGCCTTGGGACTGGCGCAAATGGTCCGAATATCAGCGCTCGATGACGAGCAAGCTTCGTGTCCCCGCCAATTACACCGCCTTCGTCGGGCATATCGCGATCCGCCTGGCCGTGATGGGCATGGACGCCTGGGAGCGGAAGGCAACCCCCGAGGAAATCCGCCAGATCGCCGCGCATGTCGACGACGCGCTCGCGGCCGGCGCCTGCGGCGTTTCAAGCAACCTGCTCGACCATGACGGATCGGATCGACCGGTCCCGACCCAGATCGCCTGCGATGACGAATATCGCGCGATCCTCGAAGTGCTCGCGCGCTATCCCGGCCGCTCGCTGCAGGTCGTCATCGACACCTTCATGCGGATGACTGCGCCCGCCAGCATGGAGCGGCTGACCCGACTCAACGCCGATCTCAACGTCCGCATCCAGCTGGCCGGCGGTATCCCGACGCTGGAGTTCCAGCGCCCGATCCTCGAGCAGATGCGCGCGATCATCGAGAAGGCCCATGCCGAGGGGCAGGATGTATGGCCCGCCTTCACCCACACGTCGCCTACCAACACGCTGTCGCTGATCCGCTCGCTGATCTTCGCCCAGTCGAACGACTATGTGTGGCACGAGGTCGTGCTGCTCGAGGACCTCGACGAGAAGGTCGAGCTGCTCCAGGACCCGGACTGGCGCGCCCGGGCGCGCGAAAGCTGGGACACCAAGGTTTGGCCGCACGCGCCGATGGCCAATCCCGACCGGCTGCTG
Organism: Rhizorhabdus phycosphaerae; assembly: GCF_011044255.1. NCBI lineage: Bacteria > Pseudomonadati > Pseudomonadota > Alphaproteobacteria > Sphingomonadales > Rhizorhabdaceae > Rhizorhabdus > Rhizorhabdus phycosphaerae. Next base: position 2,067,237 of record NZ_CP049107.1, on the reverse strand, counting down.
CTGCGCAATTCGGACAATGGCTTCGGCCCGGTCAACACGACGCTGAAGGCCTATGCCGACAGTCGCGGGCTGCATCCGTCCGACGCTATGGCCGAATGGATCCTCGCCAATGGCATCCGCTCCACGGTCCACATGGCGCCGTTCGACATGAACCGCGATGAGATCGTTCGCCTGATCCGCGATCCGAAGGCGCTCGGCAATCTCAACGATGCGCCGGCGCATGGGCAGATGTTCTGCGGCGGCGGCGAAAACATCCTGATGCTGACCGACTATGTCCGGAAGGGCGAGCTTTCGATCGAGGAAGCGATCCTGTCGATCACCGGCCGCATCGCCGAGCATTTCGGCTTCACCGATCGCGGCCGGATCGCGCCGGGCATGCGCGCCGACATCACGGTGTTCGACCTCGACGAGATCGAGCATCGCGAGGAATATAAGCGCTTCGACGTGCCGACCGGCGGCTATGACATGACCTGGCGCTATACGCGTGATGCGGCGCCGATGCGCCTCACCATGGTCAACGGCATGCCGACCTTCATGAACGGCCATTTCACCGGCTCGATGCCGGGGCGCTACCTCGTGCCCGCAGGCGAGCAGCAGCTGGCGCAGGCCGCCGAGTAAATCGGTCCGAGTGTCGAAGGGGCGGCGGGGCCAGCGTGCTTCGCCGCCCTTTCCTTTTTCCTCCGGGCAGAGCGCTTCCCCGCACGCGGCCGGGCCTCTAAGGATGTCGCATGGCAAGTCGCGCAGGAAGATCGCCGGGCAGGCCCAGCCGCATCTCTCAGGAGCAGATCCTGGAGGCGGCCGTGGCACTCATCCGGGAGGGCGGGCTCGACGGCTGCAACATGACGCAGATCGCCCGCCGGCTCGGCGTCTCCGTCATGGCACTCTACACCTATTTTCCGAGCCGCGACGCGCTGATCGAGGCGGTCGCCGCAGACGTCTTTGCGGCGTTGCCGATCCCGTCGGAAGAGGGCGACTGGAAAGCCTTTCTTACCGCCTGGATGCGGACGCTCTACGACGAGTTCATCCGCCGGCCCGAGGCGATCGAACTGATGTACCGCGACGATCATGTGCCGCGCGCCTGGCTGAGGCTATGGCTGCCGATGATGCGGGTGCTGTGGCGCCAGGGGCTGCGCGGCGGCGATCTCGGCATGGCCTCGACCTGGCTTGGGCTGGTCGTGCTGCAGATGATCGCGGGCCTCTACAAGCTGCGATCATCGCCCGAGCTGCTCGACGAGCTGGGCATCGACAGCCTCGATCCGGGCGACCGGATCATCTTCGAGGACGTCAATGTTCTGGCGACCCCGGATGCCCGGCGCCGGCTGGCCGAATTCACGATCGAGAACATCATCCTCGGCATCGAGCGGGCGATCGAGCAGGCCCGCGAGGCAGGACGCCTCGCCTCGTCGCCGCAAGCTGCGCTGCCCTGAGCCGAAGCCCGACCGCGTTCAGAGCGGCAGGATGCGGGCAAAGGCAGCGACGCCCTGCGACGCCGGGGCGGTCGGCGGAGATGCGCGGACGGCCGGCGCCAGTGCCGGTGTGACCGGACCGACCCCGGCGAACATCGCCTCGATATTGCGCACGCACAGCGCGACCGACTCGTCGGCGAGACGATACCAGACCTGCTTGGCTTCCTTGCGCGTCTCGACCAGATCGGCGCGGCGCAATTCGCCGAGCTGCTGGCTGAGCGCGGGCTGTCCGATGCCGGTGGTTTCCGCGATCTCGCCGACATTGCGTTCGCCGCGCAGCAGGCAGGACAGGATCATCAGCCGCTGCGCCTGCGCGAAGATGCGGATCTTCTCCGCCGCCGCCGCTGCGGCGTCCCGATCCTTGTGCAGTGCCGTCATTCGCCGTCCTCGAAGCGGCAGAACCAGTCCGCAGCGTCGCCGGCTCCCTCGGCCGGTGGCAGCAGCACGGGGCCTCCCGGTTGCCAGCCTTCCGGTGTGAGCCGGCCCGAGACATCGACCTGCTGGAGCGCGTTCAGCAGGCGCAGCATCTCGTCCACCGATCGGCCGACATTGTGCGGATAGGAGGTCGTCGCCCGGACAATGCCGTTCGGGTCGATGAAGAAGGTCGTCCGCATCGCCATGCTGTCGGCCGCATCCGCGCCGATCATGCCATAGGCGCGTCCGATCGCCATGCTTGGATCCTCGATGACGGGAAAGTCGACGGTCACGTCGAACAGCCCCCCCAGCGCCCGGACCCAGGCCATATGCGAATAGAGGCTGTCCACCGACAGGCCGACAAGCTGACAGCCGAGCGCGTCGAACGCCGCCTGCCGTCGAGCCAGCGCCACGAATTCTGTGCTGCATACCGGCGTGAAATCGGCGGGATGCGAGAAGAAGATCACCCATCGCCCGCGCAGCCGGGACAGCTGGAAGGGGCCCTTGGTCGAGCGGGCCATGAAATCCGGGGCGGTGTCGCCGATCCGGAGCGGGGCCGGGCTGTTCGTCTGACTGTCCATAGCCGCCTACCTGCTGTCGGTCCTGCGGATGTGCAAGTCCTTGACCATATCGGAATATAAGAATACATGATTTATGTAAATGTGAATAGGTGGAGAGTCGCAATGTCCGACGCAGCACTTGCCAGGGCCTCCGCCCAGATCGCTGCCGCGCAGAAGGGGGTGCCGATCATCCGGGCCTTTTTCGACGCGCCCACCTTCACCGTGACCTATGTCGTGCATGATCCGGAGACCCGTCGGGCCGCCGTCATCGACAGCGTGCTGACCTATGATCCGGCATCCGGTCGCACTTCGGCGGATGCCGCCGAGCCCGTCCTCGCCTATGTCCGCGAGCAGGCGCTGACCGTCGACTGGCACCTCGAAACCCACGCCCATGCCGATCATCTTTCCGCCGCACCTTATCTGCAGAAGCAGTTGGGCGGGCAGATTGCGATCGGGGCGCATATCTGCGCGGTCCAGAAGACCTTCGGCGCGCTCTTCAATGCCGGCGCCGATTTCGCCCGCGATGGATCGGACTTCGATCATCTCTGGGCGGATGGTGACAGTTTCTCGATCGGCAACCTCTCGGTCACCGTTCTCCATGTCCCGGGCCATACGCCCGCCTGTGTCGCCTATGTGATCGGTGATGCCGTCTTCGTCGGCGATACGATGTTCATGCCCGATTACGGCACCGCCCGTGCCGACTTTCCGGGTGGCGACGCGCGGACGCTGTTCCGCTCGCTCCGGCGCATCCTCGAGCTGCCGCCCGAGACGCGGCTGTTCATGTGCCATGACTATCTTCCCGAAGGCCGCAGCCATTATGTCTGGCAGACGACCGTCGCCGAACAGCGTCGGGCGAATGTCCACGCGCATGACGGCATGAGCGAGGATGATTTCGTGGCGATGCGCGAGGCGCGCGACCGAACCCTCGCCATACCGCGCCTGATCCTGCCGTCGGTGCAGGTCAACATGCGCGCGGGTCATTTGCCTCCCGCCGAGGACAATGGCGTCGTCTATCTGAAGATCCCGGTGGACCAGCTGTGATCGGCGCACTCTTTCCGCAGGCGCAGCCCGTCGCGGGCTTCGCTGGTGGCCTCATGATCGGCGTGGCCGCAGCCATCATGCTCCTCGGGCTCGGGCGCATCGCCGGCGTCAGCGGGCTTGCCGCCCGTGCCGTGGGCCTGGCCGAAGGCGGCGCGCCGCGCGCCATTGCGGCCGCCTTCATCATCGGCCTGCCGCTCGGCGCGGTGCTGGTCGCATCGCTGACCGGTGGCGTCGCCGCGCATTTTCCCGCGATGCCGCTGCTTTTGCTCGCCGGGCTTGTGGTCGGCTATGGCACGCGCCTTGGTTCGGGTTGCACCAGCGGCCATGGTGTCTGCGGCCTGTCGCGGCTTTCGCGCCGTTCGCTGGTGGCAACCGCGCTCTTCATGGCGAGCGGCTTCGCCACGGTGGCGCTGATGCGCCTCGCAGGGCTGTCATGAGGCGCGCGCTCCTCGCCCTCGCTGCGGGTATTTTATTTGGGGCGGGCCTCGCCCTGTCCGGCATGGCCGACCCGGCCCGGGTGCGCGCCTTTCTGGATATCTTCGGTGGCTGGGACCCGACCCTCGCCTTCGTGATGGGCGGTGCGATCCTGCCGATGGCGGTCGCCTGGCGCATTCGGTCGCGCATGGACCGACCGCTGGCCGACGCGGCCTTCGCGCTGCCGGAAACCCGTACGCTCGATGTCCGCCTCGCGGCTGGTGCGGTGCTGTTCGGCATAGGCTGGGGACTGGGCGGGCTTTGCCCCGGACCGGCGATCGCCAGCCTCGCTCTCCATCCGCTCGCCGTCGCGCCCTTTCTGCTGGCGATGGGCGCCGGCTTTGCTCTGCATCGTGTGACGAGCCGATGATGACGACGGCACAATATCTGCTCGGCTGCCTGTCCGGCGGACTGGTGGGCTTTGTGCTCGGGCTGGTCGGCGGGGGCGGGTCGATCCTCGCGGTGCCGCTGTTGGTCTATCTCGTCGGCGTGCCCAGCCCGCATGTCGCGATCGGGACCAGCGCGCTTGCGGTTGCCGCCAATGCCGCGGCCGGACTTGCGGGCCACGCCCGGGCGCATCATGTGAAATGGCGCTGCGGCGGCATGTATGCGGCGGCGGGTGTCCTCGGCGCGCTGGCGGGCTCGACCTTCGGCAAGATGGTCGATGGGCAGAAGCTCTTGCTCCTGTTCGCGTTGCTGATGCTCGTGGTCGGCGTGCTCATGCTGCGCGGTCGCGGTGATCCGGGTAATCCGGGAGCCGAATGCAACCGGCAGAAGGCGCCCAAGGTGCTCGGATTCGGTCTGGGGTCGGGGCTGTTCTCCGGCTTCTTCGGCATCGGCGGCGGCTTCCTGATCGTGCCGGGCCTCGTCGCGTCGACCGGCATGCCGATGCTGATGGCGGTCGGAACCTCGCTGGTCGCGGTCACCGCCTTCGGCCTCACCACCGCCGCCAACTATGCCTTTTCGGGGCTGGTCGACTGGCCGCTCGCGCTGGTCTTCGTCCTCGGCGGCGCCTTGGGCAGCCTTGGCGGCATCCGGCTGGCAGAGACGCTGGGGGGCAAGACTGGTCGCCTGACCACGCTGTTCGCGGTTTTGATCTTCGTCGTTGCCGCATACATGATCTGGAAGGGCATCGGTACGGTCTTTCCCGCGCTGGACATTATGCCCCATCCCGATGACGCCCGGTCAACGATAGAAGGCCACTGAGAGGAACTCGCGATGTTCGACATGGCCGACGCGCTTATTCTCGCGCGCGTACAATTCGCTTTTACCGTCAGTTTTCACTTCCTGTTCCCGGCCTTCACCATCGGGCTCGCCAGCTATCTGATGGTCCTGGAAGGTCTGTGGCTGAAGACCGGCAAGGGAGTTTACATCAACCTCTATCGCTACTGGCTGAAGATCTTCGCGGTGGTGTTCGCGATGGGCGTCGTGTCGGGCATCGTCATGTCCTACCAGTTCGGCACCAACTGGTCGGTCTTCTCGGATAAGGCCGGGCCCGTGATCGGGCCGCTGATGGCCTATGAGGTGCTGACCGCCTTCTTCCTCGAAGCCGGATTCCTCGGCGTGATGCTGTTCGGAATGAACAAGGTCGGGCGCAAGCTGCACTTCGTCGCCACCTGCGCGGTCGCGGTCGGCACCTTCATCTCGGCGTTCTGGATCCTGTCGGTGAACAGCTGGATGCAGACTCCCGTCGGCTACGAGATCGGCGCGAACGGGCAGTTCCTGCCGGGGCCGAACTGGATGGCGATCATCTTCAATCCCAGCTTCCCCTACCGCCTCGTCCACACCGTTCTGGCAGCTTATCTGACCACCGCTTTTGCGGTCGGCGGCGTCGGAGCCTGGCACCTGCTGCGCGATCGCACCAATCCCGGCGCCCGCACCATGTTCTCGATGGCGATGTGGATGGCGGCGATCGTCGCCCCGGTCCAAATCTTCGCGGGCGACATGCATGGCCTCAATACGCTCGAGCATCAGCCGGCGAAGGTGATGGCGATGGAGGGCCATTATCAGAGCCATCCCGAAGGCGCGCCGCTGATCCTGTTCGGCATTCCGGACAGCAAGGAGCGCCGGGTGGATTATGCGATATCCATCCCCAAGGCGTCCTCCCTGATTCTGAAGCATGATCCCAATGCCCCTCTGCGCGGGCTCGATACGGTGCCCCTGGCGGACCAGCCGCCGGTCGGGATTGTCTTCTGGGCCTTCCGCATCATGGTCGGAGTCGGCTTCGCCATGGTGGCTTTGGGGATGTGGAGCCTGCTCGCGCGGCTGCGCCACCGCCTTTACGACTGGCGCGGGCTGCATCGCGCTGCGCTGGCCATGGGGCCGGCCGGCTTCTTAGCTGTGCTGGCGGGCTGGATCGTGACCGAGGTCGGGCGGCAGCCCTTCACCATCTATGGTCTGCTCCGCACCGCGCAGAGCGCCTCGCCGCTCGACGCACCGGCCGTGGGGGCGTCGCTGCTTGCCTTCGTGCTGGTCTATTTCACAGTGTTCGGCGCCGGTATCTGGTATCTGCTCCGGCTCGCCGGCAAGCCTCCCGAGGCGCATGAGAGCGCGCTCGCGGATGCACCGATCCGCAGCGCGGGCATTACCCCCGCACCCGCCGTCCAGGGAGGCGACGCATGATCGACCTGACCGTCATCTGGGCCGCCATCATCGGCTTCGCCATCGTCGCCTATGTCGTCATGGACGGCTTCGACCTCGGCATCGGCATCCTCTTCCCGCTGTTTGCGGTGGGCAAGGATCGCGACCGGGCTATGAACAGCATCGCCCCCGTCTGGGACGGTAACGAGACCTGGCTGGTGCTGGGCGGCGGGGGGCTGCTCGCGGCCTTTCCGCTGGCCTATGCGATCATCCTGCCCGCACTCTATGCGCCGCTGATCGCGATGCTGCTCGGGCTCGTCCTGCGCGGCGTGGCCTTCGAGTTCCGCTGGCGCGATCCGGCGCATCGGGCCCTGTGGGATCGTGCCTTCTTCGTCGGTTCCACCGTCGCGACCTTCGCGCAGGGCATCACCCTCGGCGCGCTGCTCCAGGGGATCAATGTCGATGGCCGCGCCTATGGCGGGGGCTGGTGGGACTGGCTATCGCCCTTCTCGCTGCTGACCGGCGCGGGCCTGCTGGTCGGCTATGCCCTGCTCGGCGCCTGCTGGCTCAACTGGAAGACGGAGGATGCTCTGCAGCGCCAGGTCGTCACCTATGCCGGCCGGCTCGGGATCCTGCTGCTGCTGGTGATCGGCGCGGTCAGCCTCGCGACGCTGACGCTCGAGGCCGACTATCAGCGCCGCTGGCTGGCGTGGCCGGGCGTGCTGGCGACCGCGCAGGTCCCGCTCGCAACGCTGGTCGTCACGGCGCTCTTCTACCGCAGCCTGTCCGCGCGCCGCGACGCGCAGCCCTTCTTCTGGGCGCTGGCATTGTTCATGCTCTGCCTGCTGGGGCTCGGCATCTCGATCTGGCCCTATGTCATCCCCGCGCGGGTGACGATCTGGGAAGCGGCCGCGCCCTATCGCAGCCAGCTGTTCATGATCGTCGGCGCCGGTCTGCTCGTGCCGGTGATCCTCGCCTACACCGCCTGGGCCTATTGGGTCTTCCGCGGGAAGGTCGGCCATGACGGCTATCATTGATGGCGCGCGCTGACATGGCGGGGCGCTGGAGAAGGATCGCCTGGTTCGTGGGCCTCTGGGCCGGCAGCATCCTCGCGCTCGGCACGGTGTCGATGTTGATACGCTTCTGGCTGAGACCATAAAGCCGCCCCGCGCGGTCGCGATCCGATTACCCTAGCACAAAGGCGAGCCGGTCTCTGGACCGCCGGTTGACTTCGATCAAACGCGCTCGCCGTCGCCCATGGTTTCTCTTCTCCACGCACAGGAGAGGATTTCGCCATGGCCGATCGTGACCCCGCCATTCACAGCGCCGCCGCCCGCTGCCCCGGACCCGGCTGGGAAGACATATTGCGCGAGGACCTGATCGCGCCGCCCGCCTTCATGGCGGAGGACCGCTATCGCTATCTCGGTTCCGAACCGATCGACGCGAAGCGCTATTATGACCCGGCCTTCTTCCGCGCCGAGATCGAGAAGATGTGGCCTTTCGTCTGGCAGTTCGCCGCGCGCGAGGAGGACATGCCCGAGCCTGGCGACTATGTGACCTACGACAATGCGGGGCGATCCTACCTGATCGTCCGCCAGCCAGACGGCGAGGTCCGCGCCTTTCACAATGTCTGTCTTCATCGGGGCCGCAAGCTGGCGACGGACTCGGGCATGGCCGAGAAATTCGTCTGCCCGTTCCACGGCTTTGCCTGGAACACCGATGGCAGCCTGCGCGACATACCCTGCCGCTGGGATTTCGGCCATCTGAGCGACGAGCGCATGAAATTGCCGCAGGCGAGCATCGCGCGCTGGGGTGGCTATATCTTCGTCCGCGACAAGGCCGAGGGGCCGACGATCGAGGAGTTTCTTGCGCCGCTCCCGGAGTTTTTCACGCGCTGGCGGCATGAGGACTGCGAGACGATCGCCTGGGTCGGCAAGGTGGTCGACGCCAACTGGAAGATCACCATGGAAGCCTTCATGGAGAGCTACCACGCCTATATGACGCATCCGCAGCTGCTGCCGTTCACCGGCGATGCCAATGCCGCCTATCATGTCCTCGGCAAGCATGTGAACGTGAACTACACGCCCTTCGGCACCATTTCCCCGCACGTTGGTGGAACGGAGCGCCCCGAGCAGTGGATCGTCGAGGAATTCGTCAAATATAACGGCCGCTCCTCGGACAATTATGATCCCGAGAAGGACCAGTTCAACATCACCGTGCCCGAGGGCGAAAGCGCGCGCCATGCGCTGGGCGCGGCGATGCGCGACAGTTCGCAGCGCGCCTTCGGCGGCGATTATTCGGCGGTTTCGGAATCCGAACTGCTCGATGCGCTCGTGTTCAACGTCTTCCCCAATTTCGCGCCCTGGGGCGGCTTCATGCCGAACATCGTCTATCGGTGGCGGCCCTGGCCCGATCAGGATCGCTGCCTGATGGAGGTGCGCGTCCTTGCCCGGCGCCAGGACGGCGCCGAACCGCGACCGCCGATGACGATGCATCTGCTCGACGACGGCCAGAAATGGGCCGATGCGCCCGAGCTCGGTGCCCTGGGCGCGGTGGTCGACCAGGACATGGAGAATATGGAGCTGACCCATCAGGGGCTGAAATGCTCGGCCAATGGCCTCGTCGAGCTGGGCGACTATCAGGAGGTGCGCATCCGCCACTTCCACCAGACGCTCGACACCTATCTCGATCGCTGAGCGGGGGCACGAACCGATGACCGATCTCTACAAGGCCTATGGCGATGCCGCCGAGCGGATGCTCCATTTCGTCGAGACCCGCAGCACCGACCAGGCGAGCGGCGTGTTCGAGGTGCCCGTCGCCCATTATCTCGACGAGGCGCGCTGGCAGAAGGAGATGGACCTCATCTTCCGCCGCTTGCCGCTGATGCTCGCGCTCACCATCGAGCTGCCCAGGATGAACGACTATAAGGCGATGGACGTGATGGGGCAGCCGGTGCTCATCACCCGCGGCAAGGACGGCAAGGCGCGCGCCTTCCTCAACGTCTGCAAGCACCGCGCAATGCATCTGGCGAAGGAAGGCAAGGGCAATTGCTCGCGCTTCGCCTGCCAATATCATGGCTGGACCTACGCCAATGACGGCCAGCTGGTCGGCATTGCCGAGGCGAGCACCTTCGGCGATGTCGATCGCCGCACCCTGGCCATGACCGAACTGCCGGCCGAGGAGGTCGCGGGCATGATCTTCGTGATCCTGACGCCGGGCCTGCCGATCGACGTGCGCAGCTTTCTGGGCGGGATGCTCGACGACCTTGCCGCGCTACGGCTCGAGACCTGGTATTATCACAAGGCGCGGACGATGGAGGGCGCCAACTGGAAGGTCGCCTTCGACGGCTATCTGGAGGGCTATCATTTCCAGGCCGCGCATACGCAGACCGTCGCGACCCGCTCGCCGTCGAACCGGGCCAGCTATGAAGCGTTCGGACCGCATATCCGGCTCGGCTTCCCGCAGAACGGGATCGGCCGGCTGAAGGAGCTGCCGCGCGACGAGTGGGGCAAGCAGGAGAATGACGGTTACGACTTCATCCGCATCCTCTTCCCGAACTTCAGCTTCTTCCTTGCGCCCGAGATGTGCCAGTACGCGCAGCTCTTTCCGGGGCCGACGCCCGACCGCAACCTGACGGTGATGAACTATATCTACCCGACCGCGCCGGAGAACGAGGAGGAGATGCGCAAGCTCGACGAGATGAGCGACTTCTTCTTCCAGGTCGTGCTCGACGAGGATTATGCGCTGGGTCTCAAGGTCCAGAACGGGCTGGAATCAGGCGCGACCGACCGGCTGACCTTCGGCCGCAACGAGCCGGGCAACCAATATTTCCACAAATGGATCGACCATTATCTGTCGGGCTGCGAAGGGCCGCCACCGGTCCTTCGCGCCTGACGGACGATGGGCCTCTACCGCGTAGGAGCGGGAGCGGCGGGCGGCAACGCCCCCAGATAGGTCATGATCTTCGGCAGGTCGGCGGGATCGATCGGCGCCTTGTAGACGTCGATCATCTTGTGGACGATCTTGCCCCAGTCCGCCTGCGACAGCGGCGGCTGGACCAGCACCATCGACGGCGAATGGCAGGCGCGGCAATTGTCGTTCATCACCTGCACTTCTGGTCCTGCCGGATATTCGACCTCATAGTCGGTCGGCAGGGTCACGCTGGTCGAGGTCAGGCGGGGGCGATCGGTGGCCTTGGACCGCGTCCCCGCATCGGCAAGGCCCGAGCCGAGGACCGAGGCAAGTGCGATCGCGGCGGAAATACCGAGCATCTTGGACATCAGGCGTCTCCCGCGATCAGGTGGACGGTCTCGACCCCCGCGCGCATATAGCCGCCCGGGTTCCAGTTCATTTCCAGCGGCTGCGCCAATCCCTTTGTGTTGGTGCAGCGTGTCGAGACGGCGAGGGCGCCAGCGGCGGGCGCAGTGATGCGGGCCTCGAAGCGGCGGAAGCTGTAGGTGCCCTCGTCCTTGCCGAGCGTCGCTGCCTTCCAGCTGGTGCCCCCATCGGTCGATACCTCGACCTTGGCGACGCCGCAGTCCCCGCCCATGGCGATGCCCGCGACCGTCAGCGCACCCGGCTTCACCCGCTGTCCCTCCCGCAGGTTGGTCACCAGCGAGCGCGGGACCATCCGGCTGATCGGCTCGCTGGGATAATCCTTCGTGCCCGGCGCGATATGACCAAAGGGCGTGGAAGGCACGCGATAGGCCTTGGCCATCCAGAAATTGTCGTCCTTGCGGTCGAGCACCTCGATCTGGCTGAGCATCTTGACCCAGTAGGTCGAATACCAGCCCGGCACGACCAGCCGCAGGGGGAAGCCGTTGAGGAGCGGCAGTTGCTCGCCGTTCATCTCATAGGCGACCATCACTTCACCATCGCGGGCATGATCGAGCGCGAGCGACTTGAGGAATTTGGGCGCCTCGGGCGTCATCGGATCGTCAAGCCCGCCGAAACGGACGTCGACCGCACCCGCCTTGACGCCCGCCCGGTCGAGCAGGTCGCGCAGGCGAACGCCGCGCCAGCGGGCATTGCCCATCGCGCCATGCGCCCACTCTGCGCCCGGGATATTGGGCTGGAACAGCCCGCGTGAATTGCCCGAGCACTGGTTGACCGCGACATAGTCGATCGGCTCGAACTCGCGGATCAGCTGGTCGAGCGTGAAGGCGATCGGCCGATCGACATGCCCGCCGACGGTCAGCCGGAAGGCGTCTACGTCCACGCTTTCGGGAAATCCCCAGTGCCAGCGCACATAGAAACGATCGTTCGGCGTGATGACGTCCTTGTCGAACACCTCCAGCGGAGTCTCGAGCAGCGGCGGCCGTACCCGCTGCAGGATCATCGGACCCTTTCCGGGAAAGGCCGTGGTCATCGGCCGCGTCGGCGGCTTGCCCGGCAGGCCCAGGTCGGCAACCGCCTGCGCCCAGCCGGGAATGGCGATCATGCCGGTCCCCGCTGCGGCACTGCGCAGCAGGGCGCGCCGGGAGAGGCGGGGGGCACTGTCGGGCGTGTCGCGGTGGATCATGTCAGGCCTGTCCCAGTTCGAGCGCCAGCAGGGCGCGCCATTGATCGAGCCGACGCTCGCGCGTGGCGGCATCCATATGCGGTACGAAGGAGGACACCCCCGATCGCATCGCCGCCGCGTCCGACAGCGTGGCATGGAGCCCGCAGCCCACCGCCGCGAGCATCGCCGCCCCGAGCGCGGTCGTCTCGACATTGTGCGGCCTTTCGACCTCCAGGTCGAGTATGTCGGCGAGGTCCTGTGCCACCCAGTCGTTCGCGCTCATGCCGCCATCAAGCCGGAGCGTCGCCCAGGGCGAACCATCGGCGGCATAAGCCTGCTTCAGGTCATGCATCTGGTGCGCCATCGATTCGAGTGCGGCGCGGACAATATGGGCCTTGGTCGCGCCCTGGGTGAGGCCGCCGATAAGTCCGCGCGCCTCGGGCCGCCAGTGCGGCGCGCCAAGCCCCGACAGCGCGGGGACGATGCACACCCCGCCATTGTCGGGCACCGACCGGGCGAGCGCTTCGGTCTCGGCGGCGGTGCCGACGAAGCCGAGCTGGTCGCGCAGCCATTTGACCAGGCTGCCGGCGACGAATACCGATCCTTCCAGCGCATAGCTGCGCTTGCCGTCGCATTGCGCGAGGACGGTACCGAGCAGGCGGTTGTTCGAGCGCGGTATGTCGTGGCCGGTGCTGGCGAGGACGAAGGCGCCCGTGCCCAGCGTTGCCTTGACCTGGCCCGCCGACAGGCAGTTCTGGCCGATGGTCGCGGCCTGCTGGTCGCCGGCCAGGCCACAGATCGGGATCGGGCCGCCGAGGAGGTCGGGCAGGGTGGTGCCGAAGCGGCCGGCCGTGTCGACGATCTCGGGCAGCGCCGATTGGGGCACGCCGAGCAGCGCGAGCAGGTCTTCGTCCCACGTCGCCTTGTCGAGCGGCATCAGCATGGTGCGGCTGGCATTGGTCGCGTCAGTGATGTGCAGCCCACCGGTCAGCTTCCAGACGAGCCAGCTCTCGACCGTGCCGAGGGCCAGGCGGTCGCCCAGCGCCCGGGCCTCGGCCACGTTGTCGAGCACCCAGCGCATCTTGGTGCCGGAAAAATAGGGATCGACCACCAGCCCGGTGCGCGCGCGGATCAGTTCCTCATGACCATCTGCGCGCAGCCGATCGCAGAAATCGGCAGTGCGCCGGTCCTGCCACACGATCGCGCGGGTGATCGGCTCGCCCGTCTGCCGGTCCCAGGCGACGACCGTCTCGCGTTGGTTGGTGATGCCGATCGCCGCGATGCGGTCGGCGCCGCCGGCTTTCTCCACCGCGCGGCGGGCGCAGGCGAGGGTCTTGGTCCAGATCTCGGCCGCGTCATGCTCGACATGGCCATCGGCGGGATAATGCTGGGTCAGTTCGGCCTGCTCGATCGCCGATACCTTGCCGTCGGGGGCGAACAGCATGGCGCGGGTAGATGTGGTGCCTTCGTCGAGAACCAGCAGATAGGATGTTTGCACGTCGCTCTCCCCGCCGGCGCCGCGCCCGAGGGCCGCGCCGGCTTATGTCCTTACTTCGCCATGCCAGCGAGAAACTCGTCCAGTGCCGCGCGCTGTGCCGCATCGAGGCGCAGGCCCAGCTTGCCGCGCCGCCACAGGACGTCGTCGGCGGTCCGCGCCCATTCGCGTGCGACCAGATAGCGGACTTCGGCTTCGGTCAAGCCATGGCCGAAGTCGCGGCCACAAGCGTCGAGCGACTGCGCATTGCCGAATATCTCGATCGTCAGCCGCCCATAGCTGCGGACGAGGCGCTGGACCGTTCCGGCGTCGAGGAAGCGGTAGCGATCGGCGATCTCGGCGCGCAACGCCTCGACGTCCTCGACCGGGAAGTCGCCGCCGGGCAGGGGATGCTGGTCGCTCTCGAAAGGCTCACGCAGCAGGGGCAGGCGCTCCGCCAGCGTTTCGATCGCTTCGCGGGCGAGGTGGCGATAGGTGGTGATCTTGCCACCGAACACCGACAGCATGGCAGGCCCTTCGGCTTCGGGTGACAACTCCAGGCTGTAGCCGCGGGTCGCAGCTTCGGGTTTGCCCGAGCCGTCGTCGATCAGCGGGCGCACGCCCGAATAGGTCCAGACCACGTCCTCTGGCCGGATTTCCTTGCGGAAATAGCGGCTGGCGCCCTCGCAGAGATAGGCGATCTCCTCCTCGCTTGCGCGCACCTCGGCGAGGCTGCCCTCATGATCGCGGTCGGTCGTCCCGATCAGGGTGAAGTCCTGCTCATAGGGAATGGCGAAGAAGATGCGGCCGTCGGGGAGCTGGAAGAAATAGCTATAGGGGTGATCGAACAGCGCGGGCACGACGATATGCGAGCCCCGGACGAGCCGCATCCGCCGACCGCTCTGCTCCTTCGCCCGGCCCAGCAGCGACAGCACCGACGGTCCCGCCGCATTGACGACGGTCTTCGCGCGGAAGTCCCCGGCCGAGGTCCGGATCGCCCATTCCTCTCCGACCCGCTCGAGCGCCAGAACCTCGGTACGCGTGCGGACCTCGGCGCCGCGGTCGGCGGCGTCGCGGGCGTTGAGCGCGACCAGCCGGGCGTCGTCGACCCAGCAGTCCGAATAGACGAACGCCTTGCCGAACTCGGGCTTGAGCGGGCCGCCGGCCGGATGGCCGCGCAGATCGATCGACTGGGTCGCCGGCAGCTTCTTCCGCCCGCCGATATGATCGTAGAGAAACAGCCCGAGGCGCAGCAGCCAGCGCGGGCGCAACCCCTTCACATGCGGCAGGACGAAGCGCATCGGCCAGATGATGTGTGGCGCGATCGCCCAGAGCCGTTCGCGCTCGCTCAACGATTCCCGCACCAGCCCGAACTCATAATGTTCGAGATAGCGCAGTCCGCCATGGATCAGCTTGGTCGAGGCGGACGACGTCCCCTGGGCGAGATCTCCCTGTTCGAGCAGCAGGACCGAAGCCCCGCGCCCCGCCGCGTCGCGCGCAATGCCGCAGCCGTTGACGCCGCCGCCGATGACGGCGACGTCGAACAGCCGGTCCTGGATCGTCCGGGACGTCGTCATGCCGTCTCCGTTCAGCCTTCGAGCGGGCCGTGCTGCAGATGCGGCAGCACATGGCGCGAGAAGAGGTCGGCCTCGGCCGCGTGCGGATAGCCCGACAGGATGAAGGCCTCGATCCCTTCGGCCTGATAGGCGCGCAGCTTTGCCAGCACCTGGTCCGGATTGCCGACGATCGCCGCGCCACAGCCCGAGCGGGCACGGCCGATGCCGGTCCACAGATTGTCCTCGACGAAGCCGTCGCCGCCGGCCGCGCTGCGCAGTTCGGCCTGGCGCTGCACGCCGACGTTCTTCGCATCGAGCGACTTCTCGCGGATCGCGCGGCCGATCTCGTCGTCGAGCTTGGACAGCAGACGATCGGCGGCGGCGCGCGCTTCTTCCTCGGTGTCGCGCACGACGACGTGGACGCGGTAGCCGAACTTCAGCTCACGCCCGAAGCGCGCGGCGCGCGTCTTCATGTCGGCGATCGTCTCGCGGACCTTGTCCATCGTGTCGGGCCACATCAGATAGACGTCGCAGCCCTCGGCGGCGCATTCGCGCGCATCTTCGGACAGGCCGCCGAAATAGAAGGCGGGGCAGCTTCCCGAGATGGTCGAGATGCGCGGCGGGTCGAGCTTGAGCTTGTAGAACTCGCCCTCATGGTCGAGCGACTCCCCGTTAAGCAGCGTGCGGACGATCTTCATCACCTCGGTGGCGCGGGCATAGCGCGCCTTGCCGGGCAGCGCCTCGCCCGGCATGTCCGACGAGATGATGTTGACGTTCAGGCGACCGCTGGTCCCCGCGGCATTGGGGCCGAGGATACGGTCGAGCGTGGCGATGCGGCGCGCCAGCTGCGGCGGCCAGTCCTCGCCGATGCGGGTCGCCCAGAGCAGCTTGATCCGGCGCACCTGCGTCGCCACCGCCGCCGCGAAGGCGGTGGTGTCGAGGCCGAGCTGATAACCCGACGGCAGCAGGATATTGTCGAACCCGCCCTTCTCCGCTTGCAACACGATGTTGCGGCAATGCTCCCAGCTCGACTGGAGCCGGCTGTCGGGCACGCCCAGAAATTCATAATCGTCGTCACACAGCGCGGAGAACCACGCCACTTCGCATTGCTGCGTCATATTCGCCTCCCAGGCCTATCCTCGAACAACCGGCTGCTCAGGGCAGCCTTTCTCCACGGGCGGCGACCAGCACCGCATACCAGTCCTCGCGCGACCAGCGGACGTCGCGGGCCTTCGCGCCTTCGGCGATCCGCTCGGGCTGCTGCGAACCGATGATCGGGACGATTCCCGCCGGATGCGCCATCAGCCAGGCATAGGCGGCGACGGTCAGCGACACGCCCTGCTCGGTCGCGACCTTGCCCAGCGCTTCGGCCACAGCTTTGTCCCGCGGCGCTTCCGGATGGGCGAGGCGTCCGCCGCCGAGCGGCGACCAGGCCATCGGTACGAGGCCGAGCATCATCGCCTGATCCAGCTCGCCATTTTCGAAGCAGGTGATCCGCAGCGGGCTGATCTCGGGCTGGGTCGTGACCAGCTTGTTGCCTAGGAACTGCTGCAATGCTGCCGTCTGGTGGATGGTGAAGTTGGACACGCCGATCGTGCGGATCTTGCCGGCGGCGACGGCATCGTCGAGCGCGCGGGCAACCTCCTGCGGATGGGAGAGGATGTCGGGGCGATGGACCTGCCACAGATCGACGCTGTCGATCTTCAGGCGGCGCAGCGAGGCGTCGATCGCCTCGGCGAGATAGGCCTCGCTCTGGTCATAGGGCAGAGGGGGGCGGATGCCGCCCTTGGTAGCGAGGACCATGCGGCCGCGCAGCGCCGGCTCGGCCGCCAGCACCTCGCCCAGCATCGCCTCGGCATCGCCGAAGCCATGGGTACCGTCGAAGCCATAGATGTCGGCGGTGTCGAGGAAGGTTATGCCGGCGTCGAGCGCCGCATGGACGAGGCGCGCGGCCTCTGCGACGGTACGGCCGTCCTCGGCGAGGCGCCACATGCCCCAGGCGATTGAGGATATCTCGATGCCGCTGGTGCCCAGAGTGCGGGTGGCCGGCGGCTGGGGAAGAAGACTCATGAACATGTCCTGCGTGGCGGCGCGACGGAGCCGCGCTCGATCAGTTGGTGGGGAAGACGGCGGTGGGCGATGTCGCCCCCCGCGATGAGGATCTCCGTGGCGGTGTGCGCCAGGTCGAACATCGGCTGATGAATGGTGGTGAGCGGCGGCCAGACGGTGCGCGCCAGCGTGGTGTCGTCGAAGCCGGCCACCGACAGATCGCCCGGCAAATCGAGACCGCGATCGTGCGCGACCGCGAGCACGCCTGCGGCCATATCGTCGTTCGACGCGAAGATCGCGGTCGGCGGCTCCGCCATGTCGAGAAAGGCTGCTCCGGCGGAGACGCCGCTGTCGAAATCGAACTCGCCATTGGCGACGAGCTGCGGCTCGTAGGAGATGCCCGCCCGGTCGAGTGCGCGGCGATAGCCGAACAGGCGGTCGTCCGATGCCATATGGTTGGGATGGCCCTTGATGAAGCCGATCCGCCGATGCCCCATATTGACGAGATGGGTGGTCATGTCGTCGGCGGCCTGAGCGTCGTCCATGTAGACCGAGCTCGTCAGCGCATGATTGGTACCGGGTGAGATGCGGACGAAGGGTACATCGAGTGCTTCGAGCGCGCGCAGCACCTCGTCGCAGTCGGTGACCGGCGACGACAGGATGATCCCGTCGACATGGGTTTCGGTGACCAGGCCGCGCACCTGATCGCCGACATTAGGCGCGGCGACATCGACCGGCTGGGCGAGCAGGCGGATGCCGTCTGCCTGGCAGCGCGACCAGCAGCCATTCTGGATCTGGAACATGTAGTAGGGGCTGTGATTGTCGTAGATCAGCGCGATCTGGTTCGACTTGGCGCCCGACAGGATACGCGCGGCCGTGCTGGGCCGGAATTCCAGCTCGCGCATCGCCTGCTGGACCCGCGCCTTTGTCTCTGCGCTGACATAGGGATGGTCGTTCAGCACCCGGCTGACGGTCTTGACCGCCACACCCGCACGCGCCGCGACATCCCTGATGTTCGATCTCTCACTCACCCCTGCAACACCCCCGGCAAGGCCGCGAACAGCCCCGAAAATGCGCTGCCGGGCCGATAGAAGACCGGTGGCCGGCCGATCGGCGCGTCCACCCTGTGGAGGCCCGGTGCGAGATCCTCGCCGCTCCACACCGACCGCCAGGGCAAAGAGCCGGGCAGGACGACGTCGCGCGACGTGGTGCCTTCCTCGATCACCGGCGCCACCAGCAGATCGGCACCGTAGAGGAACTGGTCCTGCACGGTCCACAATTCGCGCTGGTCGGGATGATGGAGAAAAAGCGGGCGCTGGGCAGGTAGGCCGGTCGCGACAGCCTCGTCGCACAGGGTGCGGACATAGGGCGCCATATGGGCGTGGACCCGGCTCCACCGGGCGAAGCAGGCCATCAGCTCCGCATCGCTGTCATATTGCAGATTGTCGTCGGGGCGATTGCCCTCATGGCTGCGCATGACCGGCGCGAAGGCCGCCAGCTCGCACCAGCGCTCGAGCAGTTCGCGCGACCGGATGTTGCCATGGAGCGAGGTGTAGCCGCCGCAATCGGAATGGCTGTAGGCGTTGCCGACGAGGCCCGAGGAGAGGGCCCCGGCGATTACCGTCCCGATGCCGTCGTGGCGGGTGAAGTCGACCGACTGGTCGCCGGCCCAGAGCAGCGGGCAGTGGCGCTGCACGCCCGAAAAGCCGGCACGCATGAAGAACAGCGCATCGCCAGTGCGGCCGCGCGAAGACAGCGCCATCGCGTTCACCTCGGCCCACAGCACCGGCCACAGATTATGCGCTTCCATCGGGTCTGAGCCGTCCGCGAGGCGAAGGTCGACCGGCAGATATTCGCCGAAGTCGGCCATCCAGCCATCGATCCCCTTGTCGAGCATCTCCTGACCCAGCACGCGTTCGGCGAACCAGGCGCGGCTCTCGGCGCGGGTGAAGTCGACCACGCCGCAGTCGAACTCGCCGAAATCGACGAGATAGGGCTCGTCGCTGTCGAGCCGCAGCGCGAAATGGCCGCTGGCCGCCGCCTCAGCGTAGAGTTCGCCATCCACGGCCAGATACGGATTGGCATAGGCGAGGAAGCGGATGCCGCGCGCTTTCAGATCGGCGATGCGGCTTTCGAGCGCGGGATAGCGCTGTACGCTGCGTTCGCCGACATGCCAGTCCCAGAACAGGCGGCGACCGAAGCTCGTCTCGCGTATCCCGGCCCAGTCCTCGCACCAGAGGCCCGAGACGGCCGTGCCGGCCTCAATGAAACGCTCCATCCGATCGAAGCTGCTTGCGCCCGACTTGAGGCCGAGGATCGCGCCCCCGATCGCCCAGTCCGGCAAGGGCGGCTGGCGGCCGAAGCGTTCGGACAACAGGCCGACCAGCTCGACCGGGCCGTCGGCCGCAAAGAACTCGAAGCCTGCGTTGTCCTTCCAGACTTCGACGCGATGCTCCGCCGGATCTCTGAAGTCGAGCACGCTGTAGCAGCTCTCGTCGAGATGGGTCGCGATCCAGCGCGAGGTCAGGAAGGTCGGCTGCGGATAATTGCTGTTCCAATAATCGCCGCCCGCCATGGCCTGCTCGTCCATGATGCGGGTCAGCTCGGTGCTCTTGTCGCGGCCGACGCCGGGTTCGCTGGTCCAGATCGGAAAGCGTCGCCCGTTGAGCGCGACATAGCTCATCTGTTCGCCACCGCCCCAGACGCATTCGCCCGGCTCGGCAAAGAAGGAGAGGGTCAGCCGGTCATGGCCCGGCAGCAGGGCGGAAATGGCGAGACGATTGCCGTCGATCGACAATGTGGCGGCAGCCACATCCCCGTCGAACAGGGTGATACTCTGTCCTTCGATCGTGAAGGCGATGGGTGAGATCGTGCTTTCCGGGCTATCCTCGATGCGGAAATTGCCACGATACATTTCGATCGCGGGGTTGCCGCGCGCCATGGCAAGCGCTGGACAGGCGGGACCGTGCCGCAGCAGCAATCTGCCCCCGAAAAGGAGGTCGAAACCGTCAGAATTCAAAGCGAATTCGAGTTTCAAGGCTAGTAAATCCTCTGGTCGCAGGCCTTGTTGCAGAAATGCCGCAGCTTGGCCTGTCTTGTGTGACACCGCTTGACATATCGTCGCTTCCGCCGCAACACAAGGGCCGCAAGCGGTGATGCCAAAGAGGTGAGCCGCTACTGGAACGTTCGCAGCGGGGCGCAAAGTCCCGGACTAAAAGGGGAGGAAAACCCGTGAAATCGTTGCTCCGTGCCTCATCCGCCATGGCTTTGGCGGCTGTTTCCGTTGGCTATGCCGCGCCCGCATTTGCCCAGGCTCCGGCCGAAGCCGAAGAGTCGGTCGCCGAGATCGTGGTCACCGCGCAAAAGCGCTCCGAAAATCTGCAGAGCGTGCCCGTGGCCGTGTCGGTCCTGTCGGGCCAGGCGCTTGCCACCACCGCGCGTCCGAGCATCGAGAGCGCGGCGCAGCTCGTTCCGTCGCTCAACTTCCTGAAGTCGGGCACCACGCTCAACCAGACGATCTTCCTGCGTGGCGTCGGCACCGCGACCTTCTCGATCGCGGGCGAGCCGTCGGTGTCGACCGTTGTGGACGGCGTCGTTTACGCGCGCTCGGGCGAGGCGTTCAACGACCTCGTCGACGTCGCCCAGATGGAAGTGCTGCGCGGCCCGCAGGGGACGCTGTTCGGCAAGAACGCTTCGGCCGGCGTCATCAACATCACGACCCAGATGCCGAAGAACGAGTTTTCCGGCACGGTCGACGCCAGCTATTTCGATCGCCAGGAATATCGCCTGAAGGGCTCGGTCAACGTGCCGCTGGGCGAGGATCTCGCCGCGCGCTTCACCGGCTTCTACGGCGAATATGATGGCAACATCCGCAACCTGACGACCGGCAATCACGTCAACGGCTACAAGCATCGCGGTGTACGCGGCCAGGTCCTGTACAATCCGTCCGACGCGCTGCGCATCTACATCGCCGCCGACTATTACAAGAATGACGACGATTGCTGCGCCGAAGTGATCGGCACCGGCCCGCTGACCGGCGCCGGTGCTCCGAGCACCAGCCTCGCCTTCAACGCGCTGCCGACCCCGCGCGGTGCCAACACCCGCGAGATCCGTCAGGACCTCGTGACCTCGACGAAGGAAGAGGGCTGGGGCGTTTCGGGTCAGGTCGACCTTGAAGTGGGCACCCACACGCTGACCAGCATCACCGCCTATCGCAGCTGGGACAATACCGAGATCCGCGACGGCGACTGGCTCGACCGCGCCTATGTCGGCTTCAACCAGCTGCATGATTCGGGCCCGCAGACGAGCCACACCTTCACGCAGGAGTTCCGCCTCGCCTCGCCGACCGACCAGACGGTCAGCTATGTGCTCGGCACCTTCTATTCGAACGCCAAGTCGCGCCGTATCTTCCGTCGCGACGACATCGTCTGCACCGCAGCCGCCGGCGCTCCGACCAACGTGCTGATCCCCTGCGGCAGCGCGAACGCCAATCCGTCGACCTTCCCGACCGGCGTGGCCGACTTCGGGTCGACCTTCCTCAACTATGCCGCCTTCGGTCAGGCGACGTGGAACATCAGCGAGGATCTGCGCCTCGTCGGTGGCCTCCGTTACAGCTATGACAAGCTGAAGGTCTTCCACAGCCGCAACACGACCTTGGCAGGCCCCGGCATCCAGCCGAGCTTTCCGACCACGGCGACCGGCACCGGCCAGCCCGCGACCGTCTTCCGCGCCAAGACCGACAATGACGATCTGTCGGGTAAGGCCTCGGTCCAGTACGACATCAGCCGCCGCATCATGGCTTATGGCAGCTACACGCGCGGCTATAAGGGCCCCGCGTACAACGTCTTCTTCAACCTGACCGCGACCGGTACCAATTCGATCGCGCCGGAAACCTCGGACGCGTTCGAGGCGGGCCTGAAGAACACGCTGTTCAACGGTCGCATGACCCTGAACATCGCCGGCTTCTACGCCAAGTATAAGAATTTCCAGGCGAATAATCCGGATCTCGTCGCCGGTGTCGTGGTCACGCGCTTCACCAATGCCGGCACGGTTTCGACCCGCGGCTTCGAGGCCGACCTCAACTGGTTCCCGGTCGACGATCTGACGATCAGCGGCGGCATTGCCTATACCGATGCCAAGGTCGACCGCTTCCGCGTCGCGCCCGGCGCAGCGGCCACCGCGGTCATTCCGGCAGGCTCGTCGCTGGCCTATGCACCCAAGTGGAAGGGGTCGCTTTCGGCCGACTATCGTTGGCGCACCGGTGGCGCGTTCGACGTCTTCTTCGGCGCCCAGGGCAATTACCAGACCAAGCAGCTGTCGATCTTCACGCCCAACGTCGTGCAGACCCGGCTGGGCACGATCCCGTCCTATGGCCTGGTCAACGTCAAGCTGGGCGTGGGTGATGCGGACGAACGCTATCGCCTGACCTTCCAGGTCCGCAACCTGTTCGACAAGTCCTACATCGCCGCGATCCAGAGCGGCGGTCCGGGCGGTTCCTATCGCTACCAGATCCCGCGCGACGCCGATCGCTACTGGGGCCTGACTGGCACCGCCAACTTCTAAGTTTCTCTCCAGTTATCTCCTACTGGGGCCTCCGGTTTATGCCGGGGGCCCCTTTTTTATGGGCGCTTCTCCACCTGAACGCCGGTTGCCCGTTCGTAGCTCGAGCGGCTAGAGGGGGGCGATGGACAACAGGCTCGAGGTCGCCGCCGCCCGCTGGGCCGTCAGGCAGGAAGCGGCTCACTCCCGTTGGTGGTCCCACCCCCGAATTGTCCGTCACGTCAACCGCATCGTCTGCGGCGATCCGGTCGAAGGCCCTCATGCGGGCTTCAACCGGCTGATCCGGCGTGCTGCGCCCTCGGACGGGTTTGGCCATGCGCTTTCCGTCGGATGCGGTAGCGGCGGCAAGGAGATGAAGCTTCTCCAACAGGGGGTCGTCCGCCACTTTCACCTGTGCGAAATCGGGGAGCATCGGCGCGAACAGATTCTCGCCAAGGCGGAGGAGCATGGCGTCGCGGACCGGGTAACCGTCCATATCGGCAACGCGCTCGATCGCCCGCTCGACCATTCATTCGACCTCATCTATTGGAATAATGCGCTTCACCACATGTTCGATGCACGCGCGGCGCTGCTGTGGAGCAGGGCGGGATTAAGCGTCGGCGGCCTGCTGGCCATGGACGACTTCGTCGGACCTACGCGCTTTCAGTGGACCGATGCCGAACTCGATCTGGCGGCACGCGTCAGAGCGATGTTGCCCGACCGTTTCCTGCCGCACCCGCGCAACCAGCAGATTATGATCCCATGTCGGCCCAAACGGCCTACGATCGAGGAAATGCTCGCCGCCGATCCTACCGAGGCCGCCGACAGCGAGGCGATTCTCGGCGCGCTGGCGGATGTCTTCCCGGATGCCGAGATCATCCGCACGGGCGGGGTGGTCTATCATCTCGCGCTCAACGACGTGCTGGCCAACTTCCGCGAGGGTGAGGATGATGCCCTGCTCGATGCGCTTTTGTTGCTCGATGAGACACTCGCTGGGCAAGGGCACTCGCATTATGCGGTCGCCCTGGCCCGAGCGAGCTGACGCCCTCAATTCTGCGCGAGTTCCAGCTTCGGCTGCATCAGATGAATGAACAGCAGTGCCGCCAGATAGGCGCTGCCACAGATCGCGAACATGGGCCAATAGCCATGGCCATTGTCGAGCGACCAGCCCGCCAGCTCGATGATTGCGGTGCCCGACAGATTGCCGGCCACCGCGCCGAGTGCGACGACGCTGGCGACGCGGACGCCGGGGACGATGTCGGCGGTCATGCCGAAGATGTTGGTCGAGAAGCCCTGATGCGCGAACAGGCCGCATCCGATCAGCAGCGCCGCGATCCACGGGCTTTGTGCCGATAGCGCGAGCGGCATGGCGAGGACGACCAGCGCGAAGAACAGCATCGAGGTCTTGCGCGCGGCGTTGACCGAGAAGCCGCGGCCCAGCAACAGCGGATAGAGCGCGCCCGAACTGATCGCGCCCAGTGCCGCCATGGCGAAGATCAGCGCGATCGGCCCGCCCAGATCGCCCTGCGCCATGGCGAACTGCCGCGAGAAGAAGTCGGGCATCCAGAACAGCACGAACCACCAGACGCAGTCGGTGAAGGCCTTGGCGCCGACCACAGTCCAACTGCGGCGATCGCTCAGGAGGACGCTCCATTTGACCGGTGCGCGCTCGGGTATGTTGCCGATCGGCGCGAGGTTGCGCGTGCCGAAGAACCAGCCGATGAGCCAGACGAAGCCCAGTGCACCGGTCAGGACGAACGCCGCTTTCCACCCGAAGGCCAGTGCCAGCGGCGGAATGAGCAGCGGGGTCAGGATCGCCCCGATATTCGGCGCGGTGTTTATCAGGCCGATGGCGATGTTGCGCTGGCGCGGCGGCATGTAGATCGCGGCTGCCTTCAGGCCGGCCGGGGTGCTGACCGACTCACCGACCGCGAGCACGATGCGCGCCGCGACGAATTGCTGGACGGTCATCGCCAGCGCATGCGCCATGCCGGCCGCGCTCCACACCACCACGGCGATGCCATAAGCCATCCGCACGCCCAAACGGTCGACGAACCAGCCGACTGCGAGCAGGGCGCCGGCAGCTGCGATCTGGAAGGATGATCCGAGATGCGCATAGTCGGCGTCGCTCCAGCCGAATTCGGCCTCTAGCGTCGGCTTCAGCAGAGCGAGCACCTGGCGGTCGACATAGTTGAGGGCATTGCCAAGGAAGAGCAGCGCGATGAGCGCGACGACCGTCCCGCGCGCCATGACCTGTCCACCGCCAGCCTTGTTCACCGCATCCCTCCCGATCCTCCCGCCGTCGCGCGGCGGATTGCGACTTGCAGACTAGCGCGCTGCCACGATAAGGGAAACAGGATATGACACCGTAAGACAGAAAAATGGCAGGAGCGGCATGAACGGGATAGATTGGGATGCGACGCCCCATGGCGGCGATCTGTTCGGCGAACTGCATCTCGCCGAGACTGCCAAGGCCCCCCCGCCCGAACGCGACAGCCTCATCCCCGGCCTGATGATCTGCGGGGTCGGCGCTGCGGCCGCCGCCTGGCTTTCCGACCATTATGGCTTCCCGATCATCCTGCTCGGCCTGCTGATCGGCCTTTCGCTGAATTTCGTCACCCGCGATCCCCGCACCACCAAGGGGCTCGACTTCGCCTCGCGCACCTGCCTGCGCGCCGGTATCGTCGTACTCGGCCTGCAGGTGACTTTCGCTCAGGTCCAGGCGCTGGGCGCGACGCCCTTTGCGGCGCTGGTCGTGGTCATGCTGCTGACCTTCGGCGCGGGCCTGCTGTTCGCGCGGGGCTCGGGGCAGGGGCGCTATGCCGGCATTCTCGCCGGAGGTGCCACCGCCATTTGCGGGGCGAGCGCCGCGCTCGCGCTCTATGGCGTGATCGGAAAGGAGCGGCTCAGCCAGGCGCAGTTCGCACTCACCCTGGTCGGCGTCTCGCTCGCCAGCGCGCTGGCCATGTCGATCTATCCGGTACTGGCGGCCGAACTCGGGCTCAACGACCAGCAGGCGGGCTTCCTGATCGGTGCCTCGATCCACGACGTCGCCCAGGCGATCGGTGGCGGCTACGCTTTTTCGGACGCGGCCGGCAGCTACGCCACCATCGTCAAGCTGTCGCGCGTGGCACTGCTCGCGCCCGTCGTCGCGCTCGCCAGCCTGTGGCTGGGGTCGGTCGGCGGCGATGCGGGCCGACCGGTGTGGCGGCGGCTCGCGCTGCCCTGGTTCATAACCGCCTTTCTGGCGGTCGTAACGGTCAACAGTTTCTTCCCGATCCCGCCGCAGGTGAAGGACACCGCACTCGACGCGTCCAAGGGTCTTCTGCTGCTGGCGGTCACTGCAACGGCGATGCGTTCAAGGATGGACCTGTTGATGGAACTGGGCTGGAAGGCGGTCGCACCCGTCATCGGTGCCACCGTCGTCAGCTTCCTTGCCTCACTGCTCTTCGCCGTCTGGCTGGTGGCCTGACGCGGCACGCCGGCCGCATTGCATTCGTCGCCACAGCCTCCATAGTCCGGTCGAAGAATGACAGGCCGTGGAGAGTGGCGAATGACGTCCGAGGAGCGGATCGACCGCATCGAATCCGAATTGGCGATCCGGCGGCTGGTCGCCGCCTATTGCTTCACCATCGATGATCGCGACCTGCCCGCCATCGCCGCACTGTTCGCCGACGATGCGCGGGTGGCGTCGCAGGACGGGGTGATGGAGGCGCGCGGCGTCGATGCGATCATGGACCAGTATCGGCATCGCTTCACCGTGCTGGGGCCGGGCGCCCATTATATGCATGACGTGCTGATCGACTTTTCGGATGAGGATCCGGACCTCGCCTTCGGCCGGGTCTCGGGCCATGCCGAATTGTGGCGCAACGGTCGCATGATGGTCGCCTCGCTGCGCTATCGCGACCGCTATGTGCGGACGCCGGCCGGATGGCGCTTCGGCGAGCGGATCATCAGCTTCCTCTATTATGTCGATGCCGACGAGTATCGCGGCATCCTCGGCCATGCCGATCGCAACCGCGCCTATGCGACGCCGATGGCTGCGGACTTTCCCGAGACGCTTCCCGGCTGGGCGGCTTCGACGGAGGCCGTGCCCCATGGCTGAGCAGGGCGTCCGCATCGAGGATCGCGGCGCGGTCCGCATCATTACGATCGATCGCGAAAGGCGCAGCAATGCGCTGGACGTGGCCGCATCCGAAGCGATCGATCAGGCGGTAGACGCCGCCGAGCGCGATCCTGCGATCCGCGTGGTGCTGCTGACGGCGGCGGGCGAGCGCAGCTTTTGTGCCGGCATGGACCTCAAGGAGGCTGCCGAGCGTGGGCCGGGTCATGGACTCGTTCCGGGACGCGGCTTCGCCGGGATCACCGAGCGACGCCGCACCAAGCCCCTGATCGTCGCTGCCAATGGAGCGGTGGTGGCGGGCGGCTTCGAACTCGCGCTGGCAGCCGACATCGTGATCGCCGCCGATCATGCGATCTTCGGCCTGGCCGAGGTGAAGCGGGGCCTGTTCGCGTTCGCCGGGGGCGTCCAGCGGCTCGCCCGCTCGGTCCCGCGCGCGACCGCGCTCCATATCGTT
The DNA here is from genome assembly GCF_011044255.1 of Rhizorhabdus phycosphaerae. Taxonomy (NCBI): domain Bacteria; kingdom Pseudomonadati; phylum Pseudomonadota; class Alphaproteobacteria; order Sphingomonadales; family Rhizorhabdaceae; genus Rhizorhabdus; species Rhizorhabdus phycosphaerae. Next base: position 2,040,008 of record NZ_CP049107.1, on the reverse strand, counting down.
CTGACCGGGGAGCCGATCGGCGCGGCGCGCGCGCTCGAACTCGGGCTGATCTCCGAGGTGGTGCCGCGCGACCGGCTGATGCCGCGCGCGATCGAACTGGCCGAGACGATCGCCGGCTTCGACCGCGACACGGTCCGCCGCGCGCTCGCCCTGCACGACTTCGCCGCCGATGCTCCGATCGCCGAGAGCCTGAGCTTCGGTCGCGCCTATGGTGAGGAGACGCTGGGTGGTCTCGCGACACAGGAGGGCATTCGCGCCTATGCCGAGGGACGGGCGGAGTAGCGCCCTCCCGATCGGCCGTCGGCTCAGAGCGTGGCGGCCGACCCCAGGATGACCGTCGCCTGGCTCGACAGCGTACCGCCATTGCCATGGGCGAGCGCGATGTCGACCCCGGGGATCTGGTTCGCCGCGTCGCCCCGTATCTGCCGCACCGCCTCGACGATGGTGAACAGCCCGTACATGCCGGGATGGCAGCAGGACAGACCGCCGCCATTGGTGTTGACTGGCAGGTGGCCGCCCGGCGCGATACCGCCATTTTCCACGAAGCGCCCGCCTTCGCCCTTGGGGCAGAAGCCGAGATCCTCGAGGAACAGGATCGTGTTGATCGTGAAGGCGTCATAGAGCTGGACGACGTCGACGTCCGATGGACCGATCCCCGCCATCGCATAAGCCCGTCCGCCGGATTCGCTCGCAGCTGTGGTGGTCAGATCCGGCATCTGCGATATCGCATTGTGCCAGGTCGCTACAGCAGCCCCCAGAACGGGGACTAGCGGCTTCGCGCCGTCGCGCGCGCGGTCCGTGCGGGTCAGGACGATTGCGGCGGCGCCGTCGGTGACGAGGCAGCAGTCCTTGACCGATAAGGGGCTCGACAGCATCCGGGCCGCGAGCACGTCGTCGATGGTCAGCGGGCCGGTTGCGAAGGCCTCCGGGTTGCCGTTCGCCCAGGCGCGCGCGGCGACCGCAACCTCGGCCAGGTGCCGCCGTGTCGTGCCGAACTCGTGGAAATGGCGCGACGCTGCCAGCGCATAGGAGGAGGCGGGGAAGAGCGGGCGGTAGGGCGCTTCCCAGACATTGCTGCCGACCGGCGTCGACAGCTTGCCGCCGCCGCTGCGCTGGTTCGATCCATAAGCGATCAGGGCCGTGTCGATATAGCCGGCCGCCAGCATGGTCGCTGCGGTCGCGACATGACTGAGGAAGGCCGATCCGCCGGTCCGGTTGCAGTCGGTGAAGCGCGGGGACAGGCCCAGATATTCGGCGAAGCTGAGCCCTGCGAGGACATCGTCGGGCAGGCAGATGAACAGCCCGTCGACCTGCGATAGCGGCATCCCGGCGTCGGCCAGCGCGAGCAGGCCGGCCTTTGCCGCCATCTCCATCGTCGTGTGACCCGGGCATTCCCCTATCCCATAGGTTGCGATGCCGGCGATCGCGGTCTGGCCGCGCGGAAAGTCGCCCGCCATGTCAGGCCGCCTGGAACAGGAGGATGGGTGCGCCGTCGCGCTCGCCGATCCGGGCGCGGACGCGCAGGCCGATGGCGATGTCTTCTGCCGGCAGGCCCTCGACCTCGCTCATCAGCCGCACCTCCTCGTCGAGATCGACCAGCGCGACCGCACGCGGCGGCTCGGGCGGGCGGGGATGGATGACGGTCACGGCATGGATGGTGCCGAACCCCGATGCCTCGATCCATTCCCAGTCGGTGTCGCCGCTGCGCGGCTCGGCGAGGCGCGGCGGGAAGAAGATCGTCCCGCTGCCCCGCGCACGCTGGAGCAGGAAGCGGCCCTCCGCCAGCGCGGCGCGCCACTGCGCCTGCGGTGCCGCTTCGCTCATGCGGGAAGCTTGCGCGCGCCGTCGAGCAGCGCGTCGATGGTCGCGTCGTCGAAGCCCGCCTCGGCCAGGATGTCGCGGCTGTCGGCGCCCAACGCCGGCCCCGGATCGCCGATCGCGCCGGGCGTCTCGGAGAAGCTGGTCGGGATTCCGGGAAAGCGCAGTTTGCCGAACTCGCTGTCGCGTTCCTGCCAGAAGCCGGTCGCCTCAAGATGCTCGTCATGGAGCAGGTCCTGCGTCGTCGCGATCGCCATGGCGGGTACCTCGGCGATGCGGAACAACTCGAGCCATTCGGCGGTCGTCCGCTCCGCCAGCACCTCGGCCAGCTTCGCCAGCACCGTTCCGATATTCTCGGTGCGGCTGCGCATCGACGCGAACATCGGGTCGCGCGTCCATTCGGGATCGCCTATCGCGTGGAAGAAGCTGCGCCAGTGCTTGTCGTTGTAGATCATCACCCCGACATAGCCGTCGCTGGTCTTGTACGGTCGGCGCGAGGCGGTGGTGACGCGCGGATATTCGGGCGGCCCCTGCGGCGGGTCGAACAGCGAGCCGCACAGATGCTCGATCATCGTGAACGAGACGAGCGTCTCGAACATCGGCACCTCGATCTCTTGGCCCCGGCCGGTCTTCTCGCGGGCGTAGAGTGCTGCGAGCATTGCGTAGAGGCCGGTCAGGCCGGTCACCTTGTCGGCAACCACCGTGCCCAGATAGGTCGGCACGCCGTTCGACAGCCGCGCCTGCAGGTCGACGAGGCCCGACGCCGCCTGGACGATGTCGTCATAAGCGGGATAGTCGCGATAGGGGCCGTTACGGGCGAAGCCGTAGAGATTGGCGTAGATCAGCCCGGGATTGGCTTCCCGCAGCGACTCATAGTCCAGGCCGAGCCGCTTGATCGCGCCGGGGCGCATCGAATGCACGAAGATGTCGGCGCCCTCGACGAGCCGGACGAGCGCGGCGCGCGCCTCGGGTTGCTTGAGGTTGAGCGACAGGCTGCGCTTGCCCCGATTGACGTTCAGGAACATCCCCCCACGCGTCGCGTCGGGGCCGGGCGGCAGATAGCGCGTCGTGTCGCCATCGGGGCTCTCGACCTTGATGACGTCCGCGCCGAGATCGGCCATGATCTGCGTCGCATAGGGCCCCATCAGCACGCTGGTGCAGTCGATCACCCGGACGCCCGCAAGCGGCCCCTTGAGACGACCGCTCATCGCACGGCCCCCCTTGCCAGACCGATCGGCGGGCATAGCCTCGTGCGCATGTGCGTAAGGGGAGCGGGATCGTGAAGGTACATCTGGTTGCGGCTGGCAAATTTCATGACATCGACTTTGCACGGCTGGAGTTGCTGAAGCTTCTGGCCGAACGGCCGGAGATACGGACCTCGGTGGCGTCGGACTATTCCGACACGACCAGCCTTGCGGCCGCCGACCTGCTGATCACCTACACATGCGACGTGCTGCCCGACGCGGCGCAGACCGAGGCGCTTGCGGCCTTCCTTGCGCGGGGCGGGCGCTGGTTCGCGCTGCACGGTACCAACGCGACGCTGCGCTTCGGTGCGGATGGGGTGGTCGACACGCCCGACCTTGCGCCGGCCTTCACCGAAATGCTCGGGACGCGCTTTGCAGGGCACCCGCCGATCGCGCCGTTCAAGGTGTTCGTTACGCGCGGCGATCATGCGCTGACCCAGGGGCTGCGCGACTTCCGGGTCGAGGACGAACTGTACCTGACGCACCGCACCGCCGAGATCGACGTGCTGCTGCACACCAGCTTCACCGGCTCCTGCCCTGAGTTCCGCGATTCGGAATGGGACGAGGCGGAGGTCCCGGTGCTGTACGAGCGACGCGTTGGTGCCGGTTCCATCCTCTACCTCACCCTCGGCCACTGCCGAGGTCATTATGATCTGCGTCCGGTCGCCGATTTCTGGCCGCATCCCCAGCGCTGCTCGTGGAATTATCCGGTCTTCACCGAACTGCTCCGCCGCGGCATCCGCTGGGGTCTTCCTCAACCGGGCTGACCTCAGGCCTTGTCGAGATTGGGGTTCATCGAGCGGATCTGCTGTTCGAGCAGGGCGAGCATCGGCTCCACCATCGCCTCCGCCATGGCGCCCGTCACCAGATTGATGGCCATGCCTTCGAGCATGGTTTGGGAGAGCGTCATGGCGAGGTCGAACCGCTCGCGATTGCCCTGCCATTCGGGGAAGAGCGCGACCGCCTGGGCGTTGAACCGCTCGCGATATTCGACCTGCAGCGGCTGCAGGATCTTGGCGAGGTCGGGATGGGTGCGCGCCGCCAGCGCCAGCTCGTGAAAAGCGACGAAGGCCGGCTTCTGCAACTGGCGCCAATAGGCACGGACCAGCGCGTCGACATCGTGATTCTCGGTGTCCGCCGCGCGGCGGAATGCGCGCAGCCGCTTCTCGTGAAGCTCGACGATCGCCGCCTTGATCAGCGCCGATCCATTTTCGAAATGGTGGAGCATCGCGCCGCGCGACAGTCCCGCCTCGGCGGCCACCTGCGGCGTGGTCGTGTTGGCATAGCCGACCTTGACGATGCAGCGGATCGTCGCGTCGATCAGTCGCGCGCGGGTCTGTGCGCTTTTGAGCGACTGCTGGGTCTGCCCGCCCTGACCGCGTTCGCGCGGCTGGCGGGCGGGGGAACCGGAACGAACTGCTGCCAACGCCATCGTACGGAAATTCCTTTTCGAGAAACAATCATGTTTGTTTTTCATGCAGGCTGTCAAGCAGCCTCGTCGAGGCGCCCATAGCATAATCGGACCGCGATGCTGCAGGGAGAGTGCGGGACCCAATAAAAAACATTCATGCATGTTTTCATCTTGCCTTGGCGCGAAGCCTCGGTGCAGAAAGGCGGCGACGCCAGAGGGTCGTGAAGATCGGAGAGGTAGAGTGGATCTCGGTTTGCAGGGGAAGAAGGCGATCGTCGTCGGAGCCGCGCGCGGCATCGGCATGGCGGTGGCCGAAACACTGGCGCGCGAAGGCTGCGATCTCGCCATCGCCGCGCGGTCCGAGGACGGCGTAAAGGACGCGGTCGCCAGCCTGAAGCGCTATGGTACCAACGTCGTCGGCAAGGCCGTCAACGTGAAGAAGGCGGACGATTACAAGGACTGGCTGAATTGGGCCATCGATGCGCTCGACGGCTGCGACGTCCTTATCCCGATTTCCTCGGCGGGCGGCGGCCTGGGCAGCGAGAAATATTGGCACAATGCGTTCGAGGTCGACGTGATGGGCCCGGTCCGCGCGGTCGAGGCCGTGCTCCCGCGCATGGTCGAGCAGAAGTCGGGATCCATCGTCCTGATCGCCACCACCTCCGCCGGCGAGGCGATGGGTGGGCCGCAGCCCTATAACGCGATGAAGGCGTCGCTCGTCACCTGGGGCAAGCAACTCGCCCTGTTCCACGGCAAGGATGGCATCCGCGTCAACGTCGTCTCCCCCGGTCCGGTCGAGTTCGAGGGCGGCAACTGGGACATGATCAAGGGGACGATGGAGAAGTTCTACCAGTCCCAGCTGCGGCAGCATCCGGCCGGTCGTCTCGGCACGCCCGAGGAGATCGCCCGCTGCGTCGTGTTCATGGCGAGCCCGGCGGCCAGCTGGTGCAACGGATCGCACCTCGTCGTCGACGGGGCCTTCACTAACCGGACGCATTTCTGAGGTCGCCCCCGCGATGGACGTGAAGCGCAAGGTCGATGTCATCCGGGTCAATCCCGAGGACTGGCCCAATGGCACCCCGGCCGCGAAGGCGGAGGACCCGGATCTCGGCTATGACGTGATCCCGGCAGCCCGTTACACGTCCGAAGAGTTCATGAAGCTCGAATGGGAGCATGTCTGGACGAAGGTCTGGCTGCTCGGTGGTCGCTCGTGCGACATCAAGGAGCCGGGCGACTATATCTGCACCGACATCGGCAAGGAGAGCGTCATCATCGTCCGTCAGAAGGACGGCTCGGTGCGCGCTTTCCCCAATGTCTGCCTCCATCGCGGCAACCGCTTGCGTCCCGAGGGCCTGGGCAATGCGGAGGCGTTCCGCTGCCTCTACCACCACTGGACCTACGGGCTCGACGGCTGCATCGAGCGCATTCCCGACATGGCGACCTTCCCGCAGGGTGGTCCCCCCGGGATGAAGCTTCCCTCTTATCCGTGCGGCGAATGGGGCAGCTTCGTCTGGTTCTCGCTCAACCCCGACGTCGAGCCGCTCGAGGACTTCCTCGCGCCGATGCCGCAGCACCTGAACCCCTATCATATGGAGCGGATGGCGTGGCAACGCGACGTCACCGTCGAATGGGACTGCAACTGGAAGGCAAGCGTCGATGCCTTCAGCGAAGTCTATCACGTCCAGGGCATCCACCCGCAGCTGCAATGGTATCTCGACGACACCAATGCGCAGATCGACGTCTATGAGCGGCACAGCCGCTATCTCGTCCCCTTCGCCGCCATTTCGGGTCGCGTCGCGCTGCCCTCGTCGATCCCGCCTGCGATTTACGAGATCATGGTCAAGGCCGGCATGGATCCGGCCGAATATGAAGGCCGCGTCAGCGACATTCGCCGCGACGTGCAGCTGTTCAAGCGCAAGCATGGCAAGTCGCAGGGCAAGGACTATTCTGAGCTGAACGACGATCAGCTGACCGACGATTACCATTACACCATCTTCCCGAACGTCTCGCTGAACGTCCATGCCGACGACGTGATGATGTTCCGGCAGCGCCCGCACGCGACCGATCCGAACAAGATGCTCTACGACATCTGGGTGCTCGAGCTCGTCCCCGAGGGCGAGGAGTGGCCGGAGCGGGTCAAGCACCGCCACTTCAAGCATGGCGAGAAGTCGATCGGGCAGGTGCTCGATCAGGACGCCTTCAACCTGCCGACGGTACAGAAGGGGATGCAGTCCGATGCATTTCCCGGCCTGTGGATCGGCGATCAGGAACTTCGCATCCGGCACTTCCACAAGGTGCTGGACGACTATGTCTACGGGCCGGGCGGCAAGAAGCCGGGCGACATCTGAAGGAAGCAGGATGCAACTGAGCCGCGACGAGCTTCTCGGCGCCTATCGGCGCATGGCGACCATCCGCCAGTTCGAGGAAAGGCTGCACGACGAGATCAAGACCGGTGAGATCGCCGGCTTCACCCATCTCTATGCGGGGCAGGAAGCCGTCGCCGTCGGCGTCTGCGACCATCTGACCGTCGAGGACATGATCGTGTCGACCCATCGCGGCCATGGTCATTGCATCGCCAAGGGCTGCGATGTGCCGGGCATGATGCAGGAGATCTTCGGCAAGGCCGGCGGTCTCTGCAAGGGGCGTGGCGGATCGATGCACATCGCCGATCTGTCGGTCGGCATGCTGGGGGCCAACGGTATCGTCGGTGGCGGTGCGCCGCAGGCGGTCGGCGCGGCGCTCGCGGCGAAGCTCGACGGCAAGGGCCGTGTGGCGATCGCTTTCTCGGGCGACGGCGCCTGCAACCAGGGGACGACCTTCGAAGCGATGAACATGGCGGTGGTGACCAAGGCCCCGGCGATCTTCGTGTTCGAGAATAATCATTATTCCGAACATACCGGCGACGCCTACGCCGTCGGCACGTCCAAGGACATCGCCAGCCGCGCGGAGGCCTTCGGCATGCGGGCCTGGCGGGCCAATGGCTGCGACTATTTCGACACCTATGAGACGATGCGCGAGCTGCTCGACTATGTCCGCGCCGGCAACGGGCCGGCGGCGATCGAGCTCGATACCGAGCGCTTCTACGGCCATTTCGAGGGTGATCCGCAACGCTATCGCGGCAAGGGCGAGGTCGACCGCCTCCGCGACGAGCGCGACTGCCTCAAAGCCTTCCGTGCGCGCGTGGGCGCGGCGAAGCTGCTCGACGCGGCCGAGCTCGACGCGATCGACGCCGAAGTGGCGGCGCTGATCGACGCATCGGTGACCGAGGCGCGTGCCGCCCCGGCCCCCGACCCGGCGACCGTCGCCGAAGACGTCTATGTCGACTATTATTGAGAGGGGCTGCTGACATGGCGATCATGACCATCCGCGATGCCATCTTGCAGACCCTGCATGCGGAAATGGAGCGCGACCCGAACATCATGCTGCTGGGCGAGGACGTCGTCGGCGGCAACGGCACCGCTGGCGGTCCGGAAGCGATCGGCGGCATCTGGGGCACCTCGGGCGGGCTCTATGCGAAGTTCGGCCCCGACCGGGTGATCGACACGCCGATTTCCGAAAGCGCGATCGTCGGCGCGGCGGCGGGCGCGGCGCTCGCCGGCAAGCGACCGGTTGCCGAGTTGATGTTCGCCGATTTCGTCGGCGTCAGCCTCGACCAGATCTGGAACCAGATTGCCAAGTTCCGCTATATGTTCGGCGGCAAGACCAAGTGCCCCGCCGTCATCCGCCTGATCTATGGCGCCGGCATGAACACGGCCGCCCAGCACAGCCAGTCGGTCTATGCAATGCTGACCGCCATGCCCGGCCTGAAGGTCGTGCTGCCCGCAACACCGGCCGATGCCAAGGGTCTGCTGACCGAGGCGCTGCGGGGCGACGACCCGGTCATGTTCTTCGAACATAAGGCGATGTACGGCGTGAAGGGCGAGGTGCCCGAGGGCGACTATCGCCAGCGCTTTGGCGAGGCGCGGATGGTCCGCGAGGGTGGGGACGTGACCATCGTCGCCTGCGGCCGCATGGTGAACTTCTCCGAGAAAGCCGCCGACAAGCTCGCTGCCGACGGCATCGGCTGCGATCTGATCGATCTGCGCACGACGAGCCCGCTCGACGAGGAGGCCATTCTCGACTCGGTCGAGGCCACCGGTCGGCTCGTGGTCGTCGACGAAAGCCCGCCGCGGTGCAGCCTGGCAGCCGATATCTGCGCGCTGGTCGCGACCAAGGGCTTCACCAGCCTCAAGGCCCCGCCGGAGCTGGTCACAGGCCCGCACAGCCCTATCCCCTTCGCACGCGAACTCGAACGGGCCTGGGTGCCGTCTCCCCAGAAGATCGAGGCTGCGGTCCGCCGCGTCCTCGCGCGCTGAGGAAAGACGCGATGGCCAAGCTCAAGCCGTTCACCATGCCCAAATGGGGCATCGAGATGAGCGAAGGCACGCTTGCCGAATGGCAGGTCGCCGAGAACCAGCCCTTCGCCAAGGGCACGGTGCTGACCCTCATCGAGACCGACAAGATCACCAATGAGGTCGAGGCCGAGGCCGAAGGTCGTTTCGTGCGCCTGATCGCCGAGCCCGGCCAGACCTATCCGGTCGGCGCGCTGCTTGCGGTGCTGTCGGACGGCGGCGAGGCGACGGCCGCCGAGATCGACGCAGTCGTCGCATCCTTCAAGGCCGTCGACGCAGGCTTCGCGCCGGACGGCGATGAGGGGCCTGCGCCGGCTGCAGCCGCGCCGGTCGCCGATGCGCTCCCCGCTCAGGTCGCCATCCCCGATGGCATGGCCATCAGTCCGGTTGCGCGTGAAAAGGCGCTGGCGGGCGGTCTCGACGTCGCCGCGCTGACGGGGTCCGGACGCGGTGGCCGTATCACTGCGCAGGACGTCGACGAGGCTCTCCGCCCCGCGGTTGCCCCGTCGCTCGTTGGCGTGCTGCCGCCGACGCCGGCCTCGCCGGTCTTCGCGACCCCGATGGCCCGACGCATCGCGGCGATCAATGCGGTCGATCTCGCTACGGTCGCCGGCTCGGGCCCGCGCGGCCGGGTGCGCAAGGTGGATGTGCTGGCTGCCGTTCCGGCTCAGGCTCCAGCGCCCGTCGCGCAGACTGTGCCTGCCGCCCCTGCGCCGGCTGCTGCGGCACCTGTAGCTCCACCGCCGGCAGCTCCTGGCTCGGTCGATGTCGTGCCGATGACGTCGATGCGGCGAACGATCGCGCGGCGTCTGACCGAGGCGAAGCAGCAGATCCCGCATTTCTATGTCCGTCGCCGCGTGCGCGCCGATCGTCTGCTCGCCTTGCGGGCGGCGGTTCAAGGGCAGCGGCCCAGCGTCAACGACTATCTGATCCGCGCCTGCGCGCTGGCGCTGATGGAGGTGCCGCAGGTCAATATCCAGGTCCATGGCCAGGACATCCACCGCTTCGGTTCGGCCGATATCGCCGTGGCGGTCGCGACCGAGCGCGGGTTGGTCACGCCGATCGTCCAGGGGGCCGACGAACTGTCGGTCGAGCAGATTTCCGAACGCATGGCCGGGCTCGCCCAGCGCGCGCGCAGCGGCAAGCTCAAGGCCGAAGAGTTCAGCGGCGGCAGCTTCTCGCTATCCAATCTCGGCGGATTCGGGGTCGAGCAGTTCGACGCGATCATCAACCCGCCACAGGGGGCGATCCTCGCCGTCGGTACCGCGCGGCCCGAACCGATCGACGATCACGGGGCGATCCGGATCGTGCCAGTGCTGCACCTGTCGCTGTCGTGCGATCACCGCGCTATCGACGGTGCCGATGGCGGTCGCTTCATGGCCGCGCTCGCTCACCTGATCGAGACTCCCACTCTCCTCTGAGGAGGAGAGCCGGGACGTCCTGGCCACCCCTTTGCAGGCCTGGCCGCCCCGGCTTCCGAGCCGCGCGGGACGGCGGCTAGCTCTTAGGACTATTATGTGGGGCGGGTGTCAAAGGCCGCCCTTACCGAACACCAGATCGCCAGCTCCGCGCTCGCCGCGCGGTTCGAGCGTGGCGAACATGCCCTGGGTCAGGATCTCGCCCGATGGCTTGTTGTCGTTCCAGTCCATCACGACCTGGCGATGGAAGATCCGCCATTCGCCGTCTCGCCGCTCGAAGCGGTCGAGATAGCGCCCGCCGAAATAGAAATGATGATGCTCGGCATCGAGACCATGGCCCTCGAACATCGCCATGTAGCGCGAGCCGAAAATCTCGTCGGCCTTCTCGGCCCGGACCTTGTGATAGGCGAACAGGTAGGTCTCGGTGAAAGCGCTGTCGCCGTCGATCTCCATATGCACGTTCATCAGGCCGTGCATCGTGACCTCGAACCAGTTCTGGATTTCGCGCACGATGAACTCGGCGAACTCGGCGGCATTGCCGTTGAACACGCCGTGATTGTCGATCCCGTCGGGCCAGTAGACGGTCTTCATCGCCTCGACGTCGGAGCGGTCGAGCGCCCGCGAATAGCGGGTCAGGATCGCATAGATGTCGCGCCGGGCGATCAGGTCGTCGAGATCGGCCGCGCTCGGCATCAGCTCAGCGACCGGTAGAAAGCGATCTTCATCTCCCCTTCGACGCAATCGAGGATCGGCGGCACCAGCCGGTCGTGGAAGTCGATGTGCATATGATGGTCGAAGGCGGCATCGTCGCGGAAGGTGGCGACGACCTGGAACAGGTCCGGATCCTCCTCGGACTGAAACAGCTCGTAGACCAATGCGTCGGGTTCGTTCTGGAACACCAGACCCTTCAGCTCGCACTGGAGCGCGATCAGATCGGCGCCGCGGCCCGGTTTGGCACGCAGTTCGGCGATGAAACTCTTCCCGCTCATGCGGCCTCTCCCAGTCCCAGTTCCTCGACCAGCTGCGTGCGCAGCTTGAACTTCTGAATCTTCGACGTCGACATCGGCCATTCGTCGATGAAGCGGACATGGCGGGGAATCTTGAACCCGGCCAGTTTGCCGCGGCAATGGGCGATCAGTTCGGCCTCGGAGGTCTGGCCGCCGTCGACCAGTTCGATGAAGGCGGCGGGCACCTCGACATAGCGCGCGTCGGGCAGGCCCACGACCTGCGCCAGCTTCACCGCCGGATGCGACTGGAGCATCGCCTCGATCTCGGCGGCTGCGACATTCTCGCCGCCGACCTTGAGCATGTCCTTGGTGCGGCCGTGGAACATGATGTGCCCACTCTCGTCGAACGAGCCGATGTCGCCGGTGAAGAACCAGCCGTCGCGGATGACCTCGGCGGTCTTGTCGGGCGCCTTGTAATAGCCTTTCAGCATGTTCGGCCCGCGCGCAACGATCTCGCCGCGCTCGCCGAGCCCGCAATCTTGGCCGGTTTCGGGATCGACGATCCGGACTTCCCACTCGTCGAGCGGCACGCCCAGGCGCCCTGTCCGCAGTTCGAAAGGATCGTCGATGCGGCTGGTGCAGATCGTCCCCGCGCCCTCGGTCAGGCCATAGGTGCCGACCTGGATGGTGTGCGGCATCGCCTTGGTCATCGCTTCCTTGATCCAGGCGGGCTGGACGGCGAAGTTGGAGTTCATCAGGCGCAGCTTCGACAGGTCGGTCGTCGCGAAGGTCGGGTGGGTGATCAGGTCCTGCATGATCGTGACGAAGCTCGGATAGGCGACCGTCGCCCCCTCGCGGCCGAGCATCGCCAACGCGGTTTCGGCATCGAAATGCGGCACCGTCAGATAGGCGCCGCCGGCATCGAGGACCATCGTCAGCGGCAGGATGCCGGCGATGTGGAAGATCGGCAGCGGCGACCAGACCTTGTCCTCGGACGTGATGCGATAGCGCTTGCCGAGATTGCGGCTGTTGCCGACGATCGCGCGGTGGCTGATCAGCGCGCCCTTGGGATTGGCGGTGGTGCCCGATGTGTAGAGGACCAGCGCAATCTGCTCGGGATCGACCGCGTCGATCCGTGCATCGACGCTGGCATCATCGATTGCAGCGCCCCTGGACAGGGCTTCGTCGGCCGACAGCATGAAGGGCTGGCAGGGCGGGTCGAGGCAGATGATCGCGCGCAGCAGTGGCGCGTCGTCGAGCGCGAGCGCCTTCGGGTCGGCGTCGCACAGGGCGGGGAAGGCGGTCTTCAGCCGTTCGGAGAAATTGAGCTGGTCGGTAACCGCACCCGTCGTGACGAGCGCGACCAGATCGGCGTCGCGCACCAGGAAGGCCAGCTCATGCGCCTGGTAGCGCGCATTGACCGGCACAGCGACCGCGCCGATCATCGTCGCGCCGAACATGACCTCGACGAATTCGGGACGCGTGGTCAGCAATATGCCGATATTCTGGCCGGGCTCGACCCCCATCGCGAGCAGCGCCTTCGCCCAGCGGCGGGCCGAAGCATAGAGATCGGCGTGGGTGAGACGGCGGCCTGGAAAAACCAGCGCGTCGGAGGCGCCATGTGCCGCCGCACTTGCGCGCAGCATCTTGCCATAGCTGTAAATGGCGTCGCTCATCGCGCGGGCTCCAGGTCATAGAGCATCTCGCGCTCATAGCTTCCGTCCATGCAGCCGATCATCTGTTCGATCAGCGGCTTGCCATGATCGGTTTCCATATGCGCCTTGTCCGCCGCCTCGTCGACGAAGCTCTCATAGACCGCGAACATGCCGGGCTCGCCGAGACGGAAGAATTTGAACGCCAGCGTCCCGGGCTCGCGATCGACGAGCGATTCCATCTGTCTGGCAAGCGAAACGAATTGTTCTTCGCGTTCCGGTTTGATCCGGAAACGCGACAAGAAGCTGTAAGCCATCGGCGACCCTCTCCCGCCATGAGGCGCGCTAGCGCCGTGTGAGCGCATAGAAAACAATCATGCATGCTTTTTCAAGGGGTCATTTTTCGCGAGGTGCATTTTTGTTGCGTCGCGGCAAACCCTGATATCTTCGCGTCCTGAGGCAAAAATAAAACATACATGACTGATTGCTTTTTTGTTTCGCCGCGCTAATCTCCGCCCTGTTCTGAACGCTCCCGGCCAGCAAGAGTCGGGTTCAGGAGAGGAGGTTTGGGGTGATCAAGCATCGTTGGTATGGTGGTTCTGCATGTGCGGCATTGATGGCTGCGCTCGTTGCGGGGCCCGCGCTCGCACAAACGGCGGCGGAAGCGCCGCAGGCATCTGAGGTCGTCGATCAGGGCGGGCTTCAGGAAATCGTCGTCACGGCAACCCGCCGCAGCACGAATCTTCAGTCGACCGCGATCGCCATCTCGGCGGTCGACGAATCGCTGATCCGGCAGTCGAGCCCGCGCAATATCGGCGATCTCGCGGCCTTCGTCCCGAACTTCTCGGCGGCCACCATTACGGGCTTCAACGCGGCGTCCTTCTCGATCCGCGGCGTCGGCCAGAACAACATCATCGTCTATTTCGAGCCGCCCGTGGCCGTGCTGGTCGACGACTTCGTCGTGCCCTCGGTCCAGACCCAGCTGCTCGACACGTTCGACGTGGCGCAGGTCGAAGTGCTGCGCGGTCCGCAGGGTACGCTGTTCGGCAAAAACACGACCGGTGGTGCCGTCGTCGTCAAGACCAAGCGGCCCGAACTGGGCGTCACCAGCGTCGAGGGTCGCCTTCAGGCGGGGTCCTTCGGCACGGTCATTCCGCAGGCGGCCGTCAATATCGGCTTCGGCGAGACGCTCGCCTTCCGCGGTGTCATCGGTTACACCAAGTCCGACGGCTATTATAAGGCTGGCGGCTGCTTCGGCCCGGTCACGCCTTTCGCAACCGGTGAGATCGCGACGAAGTTCGCCGGCCGCAGCGGCTGCGGCGACGGGCGCCCGCTCGGTGGCCAGGAGGCCTGGAACGGCCGTGCGAAGCTGCTGTGGGAGCCGGGTGATTCTTTCAGCGCCTTGCTGCAATATGAAATGCTGCGGGATCGCTCGGACAGCGTTCCGGCGGTCAACTTCACACCGGCGTCGAATGCCTTCCTGTTCCATTCGCTGGGCCTGGGTTCGACGCCGAACCGCAACAGCGACCCGCTCGACAATGCCGCGATCAGCAACCGTCAGGGCGGCCTGGTCAAGATGCGGAACGGTCAGATCGTCAATGTCGACGGCGTCTATCTCAACATGGACTACAAGACCGACATCGGTACCCTGACCTCGGTCAGCGGCTATCGTTCGCAGCGGTCGCGCCTGCCCAACACCTATATGGGCACTGCACCGGTCGCCGCCGACGGCACGATCCTGTCGCTGTTCGACGCGCAGCGCGACGACAATCGCAAGACCTATCAGCAGGAACTGCGCTTCGCCTCGTCGTTCGAAGGTCCGTTCAACTTCGTTGCCGGCGGCTTCTACCAGAAGGACAACACCACCTTCTGCGTCGCCCAGCTGCTCGGCTTCCTCGATCTGGCGAGCGGTGGTCTGCCTTTCGGCAACTGGAACGACAACCCGTACATCCTCTGCAATGCGCAGCGTTCGCGGTCGAAGGCGGCCTTCTTTGAAGGCACTTTCAAGATCACGCCTACCCTGACCCTGACCGGCGGCGCGCGCTACACCTGGGAAAAGAAGACCTGGTTCGGTCGTCAGCAGGTGTTTGCGCAGCAGCTTACCGGCGGCTTCGATCCGTCGATCGCGCTCGGCAGCGCGCTCGATGCGAACGTGTTCGACTATCCGGCCGGCGTCATCCAGGTCCGCGACAGCGTCAAGGAACCGACCTGGCGCATCAGCCTCGGCTGGCAGGCTACCCGCGACATCTTCGCCTATGCGACCTATTCGCGGGGCTTCAAGGCGGGCGGCTTCAACGACCAGATCGGCAGCTTCCATCCGTTCGTGAACGCCGATGGCAGCGACAACAACGCCGCCTTCGCCGCCGCCGCCTCGGCGACCAAGCCCGAAAAGGCCGACAGCTATGAAGCGGGCGTGAAGACCGAGCTGTTCGACCGGATGCTGCGCTTCAACCTGACCGGCTTCTACGTCGAGTATAACGATCTGCAGAAGCAGATCGTCGTGCCGCTGACGGTTGGTGGGCAGCAGTTCCAGGTCACCCGCTTCTTCAACGCCGCCAAGGCGACGGTGAAGGGTCTCGAACTGGAAACCACGCTGGTCCCGACCCGTGGGCTGACGCTGCGCGGCCTGCTCGGTTATCAGGACGGCAAGTACGACAGCTACACCACGCCGATCCCTGCCGGCTATGACCTCTCCACAGCGCCGCTCGACCGTCTGCCCAAGTGGCAGTGGACGCTCGACGCGACCTATGAGGTGCCGGTCGGCGACTATAAGCTGCAGTTCAACGGCAGCGCCAACTATGTCGCCCGCAACCTGTTCACCCAGTCGATCACCAGCCCGGCGGAGAATACCTACCTCAACGCCCGGACGCTGCTGAACGCCTCGGTGACCGTGGCCCAGGCGGACGACAAATATTATCTCCGTCTGATCGGCCGGAACCTGTCCGACAAGCGCTACATCACTGCCGCGCAGGTGGTGGGTGGCCTGTGGTCGAACGGCCAATATGGCGCACCGCGCTATTATGGCCTGGAGCTCGGCTTCAAGCTCGGCAACAACTGATCCTGAAATGAAGGCGCCCGCGCGATGGTTGGTCCATCGCGCGGGCGCTTTTTTTGTGGGTGACGTTCAGGCTGCGGCGGACGTCGGCAGGCACACCGTGTCGAGGCCGAGGGCATGGGTGAAACGACCCATCGCCATCCACATGCCGATCGCCAGCGTCAGGTCGGCGATCTCGGCATCGTCGAACGCGGCGCGCATCTTCGCCCAGAATTCCTCGTCATAGCCGAGCTCGTTGGGCGAGAAGGCCATGCGCTCGGCCAGATCTACCGCCAGTCGCTCGCGATCGTTGAGCAGTGGGCTCGTCTTCCAGTCGTCGATCGCATCGTAAAAGGCCTCGTCCGGCCGCTCGCCACCGCGTGCCACGAGCGATGTCGTGGGATCCCCACCCACAGCGTCGAGATAGCCGTCTAGATGGTCGGCAGCGCGAAAGCCCTTGCAGACAAGGCAGCCATTGATCTGCGCGATCCGATAGCGGGCGGCTTCTGCCAGCCGCAGCGGCAGGCGCACCGACTGATAGACCGACTTGACGAATTCTCCGGCGGCGCGGCCTATGACCGGCGAATGGCGGGTCAGGGCATAGCCGAGCGGATCGGCCATGGCATGATCGGGGATATGGATGTTCGGCATCTGTCTCTCTCCTTCTCCTGGTCGTCTTGATTTTACGCCATCTCCGGCTCCTGCCGGACGATCAAAGTTCCACAACCGGCGTCTTGCCGTCCCATTCGCGCGATGCTGCGCGGATGGCGGCGA
Organism: Rhizorhabdus phycosphaerae; assembly: GCF_011044255.1. Lineage (NCBI taxonomy): Bacteria > Pseudomonadati > Pseudomonadota > Alphaproteobacteria > Sphingomonadales > Rhizorhabdaceae > Rhizorhabdus > Rhizorhabdus phycosphaerae. The sequence goes on along the minus strand of NZ_CP049107.1, from coordinate 2,023,319 downwards.
AATAGTCGTGCATCTCCGGCTTGGCCTCGATGATCTCGACCATCGTGCCCGGCCACAATGCGTCTGTATCGAGATAGGCGAAGCGCGAGATCGGCAGCACGCCCTCCATCGCCACCGTGATCCCGGTCTTGCGCGCCGCGGCGAGCTGCGCGTCATAATCGTCGGCGAAGGTGCCGAGGTGGTGCACGCCCGCACGCCCCGCCGCGAGAAACTCGCGATAGGGAGAGGGGGCGCTGCCCGGCTGTATCAGCTCGATCATGCTGTCGCCGCTATAGGCGATGGCGACCGCGGCGAAGATGTCCTCGTCGGCGGGAACGCGCTTGCCGCGCACTTCGAGCCACTCGGCCGCAAGCGGGACCGGGAAGCGCACGAAGGGGCCGACGCCCATGGTTCCCGTCCAATGCGCGACCGCCGCGTCCACGTCTTCCACCACATAGGCGATCTGAAACACCGGACCGAACAGTCGACTCATCGCATCTCTCCCTAACGGGCAGTCGCTTTGCCCTTGCAAAACAATCATGCATGTTTTTTTATGACTGTCGAATCCGGTTTGCCCGGGCGCCAAGGAGAGAGGGCGATGAACTACGACTTCCGCTTGTGGAACATCCATGTGGGCGCGCCGCACCCCTTTTACGAACATCGCTATATCGACAACGGCACCGGGCGCCCTTCGCCCGCCCGTTATCATGACGCCGCCTTCGCCGAAGAAGAGTGGGAAAAAGTCTTCGCGAAGAGCTGGCTGATCGCCTGCCCGCTGTCCGACATCCCCGAGGAGGGCGATTTCGCCCGCTTCGACATCGGCCGCGAGAGCTTCATCATCGTGCGCGGCGAGAATGATCAGGTCCACGCGCATTATAATGTCTGCCCGCATCGCGGCAGCCAGCTGGTGCTCGACGATCTCGGCAGCCTCTCGCGCTTCACCTGCCCCTTCCACAGCTGGCAGTTCGACCTCGACGGCACCAACATCGCGGTGACCGATCCCGAGACCTTCCGGCCCGAGGTGCTGTGCCACGATCACAATCTATCGTCGGTCCGCTGCGAGGTCGCGATCGGCCTCGTCTTCATCTCGATGGACCCCGACATCCAGCCGCTGAAGGAGTGGCTCGCCCCGATCCTGCCTCAGCTCGATCTCTACGAGATCGACAAGATGCATGTGATCCAGCATCGCCGCTCCGACTGGGGCGCCAACTGGAAGGGCGGCGTCGACGCTTTCGCCGAGATCTATCATCTTCACGCGGTCCATCCGCAGACCCAGTGCCTGATGGACGACCGCACCCAGATCGACCTCTATCCGGGCGGTCTCAGCCGGCAGTTCGTTCCCTTCGCCCAGCCGAGCCCGCGCTTCGCCGATCAGGAAAGCGTCAATCCGGGCATCGCGCTCATGCTGCGCGACGCGGGGATCGATCCGGCCGATTACAAGGGCACTGCCAAGGAAACCCGTGCCGCCGTGCAGGCCGCCAAGCGCAAGCGCGCGGCGGATTTCGGGCTCGATTATGACCGCTTCAGCGATTCCCAGCTGAGCGATTCCACCGTCTACAGCCTGTTCCCGAACGCACAGATCGGCTGCCATCCCGAGGCGGTGTTCGTCCACCGCTTCCTGCCGCACGCGACCGATCCCAACCAGTTCACCTATGACACGATGATCCTCTACCGCCATGTCGACGCGCCGGGCTATGCGCCCCCGGCCTGGATGGGGCTGAGCGAGGAGATCGACACCACCGGTGCCACCCGGCCCGACATCGTCCACACCGGCCTCGGCGAACCGCCGGGGCTGGGCGAGGTGCTCGACCAGGACTCGGACCTGTTGCCGATCGTGCAGAAGGGCGCGCGCTCGCGCGGTTTCCGCGGGCCGCTGTGGAGCGAGCAGGAAGGGCGCCTGCGGCACTTCCATGCCGAGCTCGACCGGCGCATGGGCGCGGGCGATCCCGCATGAACTATGACAGCAGGGCGTGGGCGGTCCATCGCGGATCGACCCATGCGTTCGATCGCCCCGCCCCGCATGTCGACAATGGCGCGGTCCGGCCCGACCCCGAGCGCTATGTCTCGCGGGCCTTCGCAGCGGAAGAGTGGGAGAAGGTCTTCACAAAGGCCTGGCTGCTCGCCGGCCCGTCCAGCGACGTCCGCGAAGCGGGCGACTGGATGAAGTACGACATCGGGCCGGAAAGCTTCATCGTCGTGCGCAAGCCCGACGGCGGGCTGGCCGCGCATTACAATGTCTGCCCGCATCGCGGCAGCCAGCTCGTCCAGGGCGATGTCGGTTGTCAGGACGACTTCACCTGCCCGTTCCACAGCTGGAAGTTCGGGCTCGACGGTCGCAACCTCGCCGTCACCGACCCGGAAACCTTCCGGCCGGAGGTGCTGTGCCACGGCACCGACCTGTCCTCGCTCCACGTCGCCGAGGCGGCGGGGCTGGTGTTCGTCTCGATGGCCGATGCGCCGCCGCCGCTCGCCGACTATCTCGGCCCGATTCTGCCGATGCTCGAGACCTACCGGATCGACGAGATGCACGTCGTCCAGCATCGTCGCTCGGACTGGGCGGCCAACTGGAAGGGCGGGATCGACGCGTTCTATGAGAGCTACCATCTCCATGCGATCCACCCCCAGACGATGGGCATTCTCGACGATCGCACCCATATCGATCTCTATCCGGGCGGGATGAGCCGGCAGTTCGTGCCCTTCGGTCAGCCCAATTCGCATTTCCCCGACCAGGAGGGGATCAACCCCGGCATCGCCGCCATGCTGAGCGACGCGGGAATCGAGCCCGACAGTTTCGAGGGTTCGGCGCGCGACAGCCGCTCCGCCATCGCCGCCGCCAAGCGCGAGCGGGCGACGCGGCTGGGTCTCGACTATGACCGCTTCAGCGATGCACAGCTGACCGACAGCACCATCTTCGGCATCTTTCCCAATGCCCAGATCGGCTGCCACCCGGAGGCCGTCTTCCTCCACCGCTTCAAGCCCGACGCCGACGATCCGGAGCGCTTCACCTATGAGACGGTGATCCTCTACCGGCATGTCGACGTGCCCGGCTATGGCGCGCCCTTGTGGATGGGCCTCGGCTCCGACGTCGACCTGACCGGCGCCACCCGCCCCGACGTCGTCCACACCGCCCTCGGCGAACCGCCCGGCATGGGCGAGGTGCTCGACCAGGATTCCGACCTCCTCCCGATCGTCCAGAAAGGTGCCCGCTCGCGCGGCTTCCGGGGACCGCTCTGGGGCGAGCAGGAAGCGCGGTTGCGGCATTTCCATGTCGAGCTGGACCGCTGGATGGGGCGGTAGGGGAGCGTCCCGCGTAGGGACTATTGTGCAGTTAGGCTTACTCCGTGCGAAGCCAAAAGATAGGTGAGTGGAGCGTCACCGTAATTCGCACGCGACGTGCGGTCTGGCCCATTCGAACAAAATGTGCTTGGCTAACGGCGGCATATTGTAGCAGGATGTGCGAAGCACGGAGCGGATGACGAACGCCGTAACCCTTATGGAAGGGGCTACGTTATCCTTCCCGATAGCGTCATCCGCTCCGTGCCTCTTGTCTCAGTGTGAGCCGAGACCGTGAGAGCGAGACATATCTCGCGCTCCACCTTGTAAAACGTGGACCCAGCAAAAAGCTGCATCTACCGTCTTACGGGCTCTATTGTGTCTCATCTGAATCCGGACGCAAGAGTCAAAATGACATTAACGAGACTCGTTTCGTCGCCTGCACAGAGCGATCTTCCGCCCTCTTGACGCGCAAAAGCGGCGATTCGCCAGAAATTCGCACCACAATCAACGGAACAAAATAAGAACAAAAGAATCTGTGGGTAAAACTATATCTGGATCACGATAACACTCCTCAATTGCCCCGACTTCGGCCCGCGCTTGCCTTGAGGGTAGCCGGGGCACTAAAGAGCAACAGGGACACTATACTAAATTCGATGCCAAACTGAACTCCGCCAGCGGCTTCAGATCATATGACATTGATTAACGATAGCGTTCAGTTGTCTATGCTCCGATGCTGCAGTCCGGTAAGAAGAGGGTCGCAGACGAAAGATAGTTGTTTGGAGTGTCGCTATAATCAAAAAGGCATCACGAGCACTTCCTGAGCGTGTGATGGTGCGAGGATGATTAAACCATCCGAGAGCATATTAGCTTCCAAGGTGGTGTTCGCTATGGCGGCTCGGTTGTCCATTATTCCCGCCCGTAGAAAGCGTTCTCTTCGAGGACGCAGGCGCGCGCCACATCTCCGTTCAACATCTCGTCCGATATAAGGGGATCATTCTGGCGGATGCGATAGGCGTTTCGGTTGAGACATTCTCGGCGATCCCATTGAGGCGGCTCATATCGAGCCGTGCTCCCCTTCAGGGGTTCTATGACGCCCATCCAGCGTCCAATCTTCACAACGATCGCCACGGCAATGAGTGCGAAAAAGGCGATGCCGATGATAGCCGAATAGTCGCGCTTCTCGCTCACTGGACGGTGGCCTCCCCATCGATCTTCTCGTTCCGGCTGATCTCTCTCACGATCGCGGTCCATACTCGACCGCATCAATTGCGATGGATACCCCCGGGATTCCGGTGACACTCCTCTTTACTACCCTGCCTCGGCTCACCCCCGCTTCCCCAACGCCGCCAGCGCCGCGCCGTCGACCCGCCACGGTTCCCAATCCTGCATGTGGCGCGCGCCGAGCTTGCGGTAGAGGCCTTTCGCCAGTTCGTTCCAGTCGAGCACCGACCAGTCGATCCGGGCGCAGTCGTTCTCTCGGGCAGCGTCGCCCAGCGCCTCGAACAGCAGGCGCGCGATGCCGCCGCCGCGGGCCTGCGGGTCGACATAGAGGTCTTCGAGATAGATGCCGTGGCGGCCGGTCCAGGTCGAGAAGTTGAAGAACCAGACGGCGATGCCGACGACTGCGCCGTCGCGTTCGGCGACATGGGCGAAGACACGGGGGTTCTCGCCGAACAGCTTGTCGGCCAGACCTTCCGGGGTCGCCTCGACCGCGTCGGGTTCCTTTTCATAGGTGGCGAGGTCGCGGATCAGGCGGAGGATGTCATGCTCGTCGCCGGGCCGGGCACGACGGATGGTGACGGGTGAGGCGGTGGTCATGGAACGACGTCCCTTTCGAGATTGGGCGCGCGGGCGGCGATCATGCAGCCGGCGACGATCAGGGCAGCGCCGGCCAATGTCGGCAGGCCGACCTTCTCGTCGAAGAAGATGAAGCCCCACAAAGTCGCCCAGATGAAGGCGGTAAACTCGACCGGCGCCAGATAGCTGGCCTCGGCGCGGGCATAGGCCCAGCCGAGCAGCCCCAGCGACAGGGTCGCCAGCAGCGCGGCGAGCAGCAGCATCGGCCAGTGCTCTACCGGCGGCAGCTCCGCCAGCCAGGGCATGGCGACCGCCAGGCTGAGCGCCACGATCACGCTCTGGAAGAAGGCGACCTCATAGGGATCGGCGACCTGCGCCTGCCGCCGCATCAGGATGATGTTATAGGCATAGCAGACCGCCGACAGCATCACCGCGATCGCGCCGAGAAAGGCTTCCGGCCCCATCTTCGCGCTGCTCTGCCCCCACAGGATGATCAGCACCCCGCCAAAGCCGAGCAGCGAGCCGAGCAGCGCGCCGCGCTTCATCTTCTCCTTCAGCAGCAGCACGGCGAGGCCCTGCGCGATCAGCGGGGCGATGAAGGTCAGCGCGACGGCCTGCGCCATCGGCGTGCGGGCAAGGCCCCAGAAGAACAGCACCGCCATGACGGCGGACACGACGCCGCGCTCGATGTGCAGGCGCATCGCGTGGCGCGAGGGGCGGGCAGGACGCGACCAGAGCCAGGGAAGGCCGCTGAACCCGATGCCTGCAAAGCTGCGCCACAGCAAAGTATTGTAGGTGCCGAGGATCAGCGTCAGCGCCTTCACCACGGCATCCATGGCAGAGAAGACGGCGATGCCGAGGCAGCCGACGCCGAAGGCCACCACCACCGGATATTGCTTCATCTGCGCCTTCGTCCCCAATCTGCACTGGCCGGTCGGCCGTGCAGTCCCCCATCGTCAACCGTGCATTGCCGGCGTCACTCGGCCGCTTCGGCCTGCGCGGCTTCGGCAGCCTCGATCTCGGCGGCCTTGGCCTCGACCAGACGGACGATATGTTCGACCATGTCGGCATCCTGCACCGTATGGTCGGTGACCCCCGACAGATAGACCATATGCTTGCCCGCGCCGCCCCCGGTCAGGCCGATATCGGTCTCGCGCGCCTCGCCGGGGCCATTGACGACGCAGCCCAGCACCGACAGCGACAGCGGCACGCGGATATGCTGGAGCCGCTCCTCCAATGTCTGGACGGTGCGGATCACGTCGAAGCCCTGACGCGCGCAGCTGGGGCAGGACACGACGCGGACGCCGCGGTTGCGGATGCCCAGCGCTTTCAGAATCTCAAAGCCGACGCGGACCTCTTCCTCGGGCTCGGCCGACAGCGAGACGCGGATCGTGTCGCCGATCCCGGCCCAGAGCAGATTGCCGATGCCGATCGCCGATTTGACGGTGCCGCCGATCAGGCCGCCCGCTTCGGTGATGCCCAGGTGGAGCGGGCAGTCGACCGCCTCGGCCAGGCCCATATAGGCGGACACCGCCAGGAAGACGTCGGACGCCTTCACCGCCACCTTATATTCGTGGAAATCGTGGTCCTGCAGCAGCTTGATATGGTCGAGCGCGCTTTCGACCAGCGCCTCGGGGCAGGGCTCACCATATTTCTCCAGCAGGTCCTTTTCGAGGCTGCCGGCGTTCACGCCGATGCGGATCGAGCAGCCATTGGCCTTGGCGGCGCGGACGACCTCGGCGACGCGGTCGGCCGAGCCGATATTTCCGGGGTTGATGCGCAGGCAGGCGGCGCCGGCATCGGCGGCTTCGAGCGCGCGCTTATAATGGAAATGGATGTCGGCGACGATCGGCACCTTCGCCGCGCGGACGATCTCGCGCAGTGCGGCGGTCGAGGGCTCGTCGGGGCAGGAGACGCGGATGATGTCGGCGCCCGCATCCTCGCAGCGGCGGATCTGGTCGATCGTGGCGCGCGCATCCTCGGTCGGCGTGTTGGTCATGGTCTGCACGGTCACGGGGGCGTCGCCGCCGACCGGAACCTTGCCGACCATGATCTGCCGCGACTTGCGCCGCTCGATGTTACGCCAGGGACGAAGGGACATGGGATTCCGCTCTTTGAAAATCGATGCCGCCCGTATAGGCTCAAACGCCTGATGAGAACAGCCGTCATGCCGGTTCGCCCCGGCTTTTCCGGAGGAGCGCCAAGCGCGGTTCCGCCGGTGTCCTGCGTCACGTGGGAAGGCGCCGTTCCCCCTGCAATGTCGGGCCCTGCCGCGCGCGGAAGCCCCATAGTCCGGATGATCCCGTGTCTCAAGATCGCACTATCTCTTCCTATTGGAGCGCCCCGGCCGACGGCTGGACGCTCGTCATCCATGGCGGCGCGGGCCAGCTCCGCCAGCTGAACCTCAGCAAGGAGCAGGAGGACCATGCCCGCGTCGTTCTCGCCGCCGCGCTCGATTCCGGCGCGAAGATCCTCGCCGCGGGCGGCAGCGCCGTCGACGCCGTAGAGGCGGCGGTGCGCGTGCTGGAGGACGATCCCTATTTCAACGCGGGCCGGGGCGCCGTCTTCAGCGCCGACGGCATCAACGAGCTCGACGCCGCGATCATGGATGGTGCCACCCGCGATGCCGGCGCGGTCAGCGCGGTGACCAAGGCGCGCAACCCGGTGACTCTCGCCCGCGCGGTCATGGAGCAGAGCCCGCACGTCATGCTCACCGCCGGTGGTGCCGACCGCTTCGGTGCCGAACATGGCATCGAACAGGTCGCCCCCGCCTGGTTCCACACCGACGAGCGCTGGCGCCAATATGAAGAGCTTCGCAGGGGCGGCACCTTCGACGCCGACCTGAAATATGGCACTGTCGGCGCGGTCGCACGCGACGCGCAGGGCCATGTCGCGGCGGCGACCTCGACCGGTGGGCTGACCGGCAAGCGCTGGAACCGCATCGGCGATTCGCCGGTGATCGGCGCGGGTACCTGGGCCGAGGATGCGGGCGCGGCCACCTCCTGCACCGGATCGGGCGAGCATTTTATCCGGGTCGGCGCGGCGCACGAACTGTCGGCGCGGGTTCGCCTCGGCGGGTCAGGTCTCGACGAGGCGGCGGGCGCGGTGATCGGCGAGATCGGTGCCTTCGGTGGCGTCGGCGGATTGATCAGCGTCGACGCGCAGGGGCGCGGCGGCTGGTGCTTCAACAGCCAGGGCATGTATCGCGGCATGGCGCGCGCCGATGAGCCGCACCGCGTCGAGCTTTATGGCATCGGCCAATGAACCGCGTCCTGCTGATGCTGGCGGCGCTGCTCGGCGCCGCGACCCCGGCCCATGCCTGGTGGGAATATGGGCATGAGACCGTCGCGACCATCGCCATGGCTTCGGTCAAGCCGCAGACGCGCGCGCGGATCGAGCGGCTGCTGGCGCGCAGCGACCTGCTCGAGACCCCGACCTGCCCGGCGCGCACGATCGAGCAGGCTTCGGTCTGGGCCGACTGCGTCAAAAATCTGAAGGACCGCTACAGCTACGCCTATAATTGGCACTATCAGAATATCGACGTCTGCCGGCCGTTCGACCTCAAGGCGAACTGCCCCGACGGCAATTGTGTCGCGCGGCAGATCGAGCGCGACGTCCGCCTGCTCGCCGACCGCAGCCAGCCTACCCGCGTGCGCGTCGAGGCACTGGTCTTCCTGGTCCATTTCATGGGCGACCTGCACCAGCCGCTCCATGCGGGCGACCGGCATGATCGCGGGGGCAATGATATGAAGGCCGATTACGGCTTTCGCCCGAACAGCAATTTGCACAGCATCTGGGACGGGTTGCTCGCCGACCGCGCGATTTCGACCCCACCGGGCGGGCCGATAGGCATCCTTTCGACGGTGCCCGTTGCAGATCGGCCGGCCGAAGCGGCTGGGACGGTCGAGGACTGGAGCCGCGAGAGCTGGCGGGTCGCGCATGACGCCTATGCGGCGCTGCTCGGCGACGCCTGCGCGCCGATCCCGGTGACCCGACCGGTGCTCGACAATGACAGGATCGTCACCCTGATCCCGGTGCTGCGGCATCAGGTCGCGCGCGGCGGCCTGCGCCTTGCGCGCCTGCTCGACGAAAGCCTCGGCTGAGCCTTGCGGCCGGTCAGCCCGGTATCATTCGTGCGGGCGCATGCCCCAGTTGAGCTTGTCCACCACCTCGCCCAGCGGCTCGGTGACGGTCACGCTGCGCCCTTCGCCGAAGCGGATGCGCGTGCCCTCGGTGACTTGCGAGATGAAGGTGACCTGCGAGGCGTTGACGGCGGTTTCGACGCGGTCGGCGCCGACGAACATCACGAGCATGTATCCTCTCCATCGTTATGGGAATGGGAGGATAGAGCGGGTTTGCCCGCCGTCAAAGGGCTTTGCGCAAGCCGCTTATTTTAGCGCCGTCTTGCACTTGCGGGTCTGGTGAACGCCGCGCAGGAAGCCGCGCCGTGCTATGCCGGCGTCGATCGCGCGGTCAAGCCGACGCTGCGCCGGGGCGGCGCCGGTCACTTCGCGGACGAGGCCCCGGAATGGGATGATCGAGTTGACGATCGTCTTGCCGCCGGCTTCGGCCAGCTTGCCGGCGCGGTTTTCCTTGGGTTTGTCGCCGGCCTTGAAGTCGGGTCCGATTACGTCGGTCAACTGCGCGAAGGCTTTGGAAATGTCGCGGCAGGTCTTGATACCGGTGAGGCTGTAGGGCGCCTCGGCGGCGGTCTGCAGCGCGGGCGGAATATTGGTCTTGGCCACGCCGACGTCGCGCGCGGGCTGCGACGCGATCCTGCCTGCGCCCCGCCCGACTTCCTCGACGCGGTTCGGCTGTTTCTCGGCCTCGTTCTGCTCCTGCCGCGCCCCGGCCATCGCCGGCAGCGCGAGCAGCGCAATAAGGGTAGCGCCCGTCAGAATCCTGTTCATGCCCCTGGTCCCATGACATCCTGCCCTGCGGCAGCGGATATTGCATTTTCGCGACTAGGGTAATGGGCTGCCGGCCAATTGGTTCCGCCCGCGCATCATTTGCCCGCGAAAGGCACTTAGCGCGTCCTTAACCGGGTCGATGAAGCCTTTGTTGGCCGGCGCGGGTCGATGAGGGCTGCGAACCGGAGCATTGTCATGGATAGTTTCAACATCGCGCGATCGGGCATGCAGTTCGGCCAGGCGATCGTCACCGCCGCCGCGTCGAACGTGGCCAATGCGCGCACCCTTGGCACGCTGCCCAGCAACACCCCGGCGACCGCCGCCGCCACCGCGGCAGCGGTGCCCGCCGTCTATCAGCCGATCCGCGCGGTCGGCCGCACCCAGCCGGGCGGCGGCGTGGCGGTGCGCTTCGAGGAAGAACCCGGCTATCGCGCCGAGTACGACCCGGAAAACCCGTTCGCCGATGCCGATGGGATGGTCGCTGCGCCCGTCGTCGATCTGGCCGACGAGACCATCGACCGCATGGTCGGGGTCCAGCTCTACACCGCCAGCGCCGCCGCGCTTCGGACCGCGGGCAAAATGGCCGACGCGACGCTCGACCTGCTCGCCTGACCGGTCAGGCGGCGATCGACCGCCCGCCGTCCCAGCCGCTGCGCATCGTCACCCTGGGGATGCAGTAGCGAAACAGGCGCGGGCCGGTGCAGCTGCGGAAGAAGGCGACGCTATGCTCGCTCAGCTCGATGCGCTCGTCCGCCGCCAGCGGGATCGTCTCCCCGTGCAGTTCGCGCACCAGCAGCGCATCCTCGTCCATGCGCCCATGCAGCGCCCGCAGCGCGTGCACGTCCACATGCCGCTGATCCGTCGCGCGCAGGCAGCCGTCGATGTCGACTATATAGCGACCGATAGGCTGATGTTCGAAGCCGATGCTCATGTCCTTCGTCCTTCTCAAGTTCGACGAAGACCGATGTAGGACATGGAGGTGACAGAAACGGTCGCCCCTTCTGAGTGTTTAATAGGTATCCGGAGGGGGCTATCGAAGGCCATCCGTTTGGTCCTGCCTTCGGAACTCCCTCGTTTCCCTCGCGTTACATAATCTACGTCGAAAGCAGCTTTCGATGACGAGGATCCACCCCATCATCACGTGTCCACCCCATGCGCCGGGCGAACGCATCGCCATCATCGGGGCGGGGGCGACCGGCACCTATACGCTCGAGGCGCTGACGCGTGCGGGAGTCGCACGGGAGATCGTTGTTTTCGAGAGCAGCGACGTCTGTGGCCCGGGTCTCGCATATTCCGCGCAGCTGAACGACCCGCATGCGCTGTCCAACATCGGGGGGATCGAAATCCCGCCGGTGGTGGACCCGCTCAACGTCTGGGCCGTGCGCCAGCCTCGAAGCAGACTCCAGGCCTGGGGCATCGCCGACGATGCCGGCAATGAGCGCGCTTTCTTTCCGCGCGTCGTGCTCGGGGCCTGGCTTGCCGACCAGTTTGCGCTTGCCGCGGAACGCAGCTCGGTTCCCGTTTCGGCCCATGTCGGTGCAGACGTGTTCGATGTCGTGGCCTTGCCTCACGGCTGCCGGATCGACTGGCGAGGCAGCGATGGGTCGGTCTTTCAGGATGAGTTCGATCGGGTGATCGTGGCATCGGGCTATGGTCCGATCACGCCGGAAGACAGCGGCGCCGTGGAGCGTACCGGAAAGGCAGCGTCCGGCGCGGCACAGGACAAGGCGTCGCCGCATATCGGCGTGCTGGGCTCGTCGCTTTCGGGTATCGATGCCGTTATTGCCATTGCGATGAAGCGCGGCTCGTTCGAGGAGCGCAAAGGGCGGCTGGTCTATGTGCCGGAAACGCCATGGCGTGCGACGCTGCTCAGCCGGAATGGGCTGTTGCCCGAAGCCGATTTCTGGTTTCCGCACCCCTTGCCCGAACTCGAGCATCTCACCCCCGAAGCAGCCGCCGCAAGCGTGCGCGGCGAGGATGGCGACTTGGATCGGTTGTTCGCGCTGTTCGCGCGCGCTCTGGAGGCCTCCGATCCGAAATGGGCGAAAGCCATCGGCCTTGCGGATGCCACAGCGGATGATTTCGCCGAGCGCTATTTCGCAGCCCGTCGGGCGCGCGGTGCGTGGGCGCATGCGCGTGCCAATCTGGCGGATGTCAGGGCATGGCATTCCGATCACCGGACGCCATCGTGGCGTATAGCCATTCTCAGGGCGCATGAAGTCTTCGCGCAGGTGATACCGTCGCTGTCGCCGGCGGATCTGGTCCGCCTGCACCGCGGACTCAAACGCATATTCACCGATAATTACGCGGCCGTTCCCCATCTTTCGATCAAACGCATGCTCGCCCTGCACGAGGCGGGCGTCGCGGATCTGGTCGCACTGGGCGATGACTATGATATCGCGCCCGGCTCCGATCTCGGCTGGCGGGTGCGCTCGCCGAACTGGACCGGTCGGGTGGACGCGTTGATCGATGCGCGTGGTCCGCAGGCGGCGGCGCTCAACCATTTCCCCTTTCCCACGCTGCGCCTGCAACTCTGTGCCAGCGCGCTTGCCGAGGGGGAGGATTGGAAAAGCGGCCTCAACCCCGCCGGGGATCTTACTTGCGGCAGCGACGGAGATGTCGCCCTCAAGCGCGTGCATCTGTGCGCTCTGCCGTTCCTGCTGCGCAACCGGCCGTTCGTGCAGGGGCTGGTCGAATGCGCGGAGATGGCGCGGGCCGTCGCCGAGTCCATCCTCGCGGAGCAAGCCGAAGCCGGCGGGTCGATCTCGACCGAGGATTTGCTGGAGATGCTGGACAAGCCGGCCATTGCTCTGGCCGACGGCGCCCTGTTGCCGATCGCCGCTATCGGCGAACAGCTTGCCATGGAAATACCCTAAGGCAGCGCTTTGAAATCCGTCCGTCGGAACGGATGCACCATCTCTGCCAGCGCCGGCGGCGCGAGCACCTCGACGGCATCTCCCCAGCTGTAAAGGTGCCAGGCCATCTCCAGATGCCCCGATGCGGCGAAGCGGACTATCAGGGAGCCGTCGGGGAGCGCCTCGCTGGTCTGGCGCGGATGGAAAAGGAAGCGCCGCGCCCGGTCGGCGGCGTGGGGCGCGAACTTCCAGACGGTCTCGCCATATTCGGCGTCATTGTGGAAGGAGCCGAAGGCGCGCTCAGCATAGTCCGCGAGGTGGAAGTCTTCCGGGTAATCGAAGCTCGTGTCGAGCGGGGCGGCCTCGCCGATATCCTCGACCCGGTAATGGCGCAGCCGCCCGTCATCGCGCGCCAGGTCCATGCCGACCAGATAGCGCCGTGCCCCCAGCAGCAGGCCATAGGGCGCTATCGTCCGGACGCTCGGCGCGCTCTCGGCGCGGCTCTGATAGGTGATGCGCAGGTGGAAGGGGCCTTTCAGCGCATGCGAGATGGCGGCGTCGACCTCCGCATCGAGCGTCGGACGCGGGCCGGGGCGGGCGGCATAGCCCATCGCCTCGAGTAGCGCCTCCTCGTCCACCGCGAGCCGGCTGCCCTTGTCGGGGGGCAGCAGGGCGCGGACCTTCTGGCCCAGCGCGCGCAGCCGCCCCGCCTCGGCGGCCATCCCTGCGCGATCGAGTTCGCCGACCGCCGCGCTCATCGCCGCGAGCTCGTCCGCCGTGGGGGAGAGCAGGGGCGCGATCGCCCGCGCGGGCAGGCGCCAATAATGACGGCCATCCTCGCCGATATGGCGCTCGGCGGCGGGAAAGGCTTCTTCGAGGGCGGCCATCATCCGCTGCGCGGTGCGGCGGACGCAGGCGAACTCGGCCTCGACCTCGCTCAGCGAAACGCCGCGCCGCCCGCTGCACATCATCGCCAGCCGGAGCAGGTCGACCGCCTTGGTGAAGGACATGGCCCCGCTCCGCCCGTCGGAGGATCAGCCGGCCGCGCCGGCCTTGCGATGGTGGTGGATCACCTCGTCGATGATGAAGCGCAGGAATTTCTCGGAGAAATCGGGGTCGAGATTGGCGCTTTTGGCCAGCGTGCGCAGCCGTTCGATCTGCACCTGCTCACGGCCGGGATCGGCCGGGGGGAGGCCGGTCTTGGCCTTGTGCTCGCCCACTGCCTTGGTGATCTTGAAGCGCTCGGCGAGCATGAAGATCAGGGCGGCATCGATATTGTCGATGCTCTCGCGATAGCGGTTCAATGTCTCGTCGGCCATGTGGCGCTACGCCCCCCGGATTCTGCTGTTCGCCGCCTATCGAGTATAGCGCATCGCTTTGGCAAGGGGCGAGTTTCGACCGGCCTTCCAAAAGCCCCGGCTGGAGCCGAAACAGGTGGCCTCCGGGCTTGCCTTTCGCGCGCGCGGGTTCCATGGGCAAGCCCATGACTGCGACTGTTACCCCGATCCGCCGCGCCGCCGCTCCGTCGCTGGAGCCGATGATGGCGCTCGTCGCGAACGATATGAACGCGGTTAACGCGGTCATCCTCGAGCGGATGCAGTCCGACGTGCCGCTGATCCCCGAACTGGCGGGGCATCTGATCGCGGGCGGAGGCAAGCGGATGCGCCCGATGCTGACGCTCGCCTGCGCGCGTCTGCTCGACTATGCGGGGCAGCGCCACTTCAAGCTCGCCGCGACGGTCGAGTTCATCCACACCGCGACGCTGCTGCACGACGATGTGGTCGACCAGTCGGGCCTGCGCCGTGGCCGCCGCACCGCCAACATGATCTGGGGCAATGCCGCCTCGGTGCTCGTTGGCGATTTCCTGTTCAGCCGCTCGTTCGAGCTGATGGTCGAGGACGGATCGCTGCGCGTCCTGCGGATCCTGTCCAATGCCTCGGCGGTGATCGCGGAGGGCGAGGTCAATCAGCTGACCGCGCAGCGGCGGATCGAGACGAGCGAGGAACGCTATCTCGAGATCATCACCGCCAAGACCGCAGTGCTGTTCGCCGCCGCCTGCAAGATCGCCGCCGTGGTGGCCGAGCGCGAGCCCGCGGTCGAAGAGGCGCTCGACCAATATGGCCGCTATCTCGGCATCGCCTTCCAGCTGGTCGACGACATCATCGACTATGAATCGGACGGCGCCACCATGGGCAAGGATGCCGGCGACGATTTCCGCGACGGCAAGGTGACGCTGCCCGTCATCCTCGCTTATGCCCGCGCCGAGGGCGACGATCGGGAGTTCCTGCGCGAGGCGATCGAGGGCCTGCGTAACGAGGACGAGGATCTGGTCCGTGCGACGGCTCTTCTGCGCCAGACCGGCGCACTCGCCGACACCGCCGCCCGCGCCCGCCATTATGCGCAGCGCGCGATCGATGCGCTCGCCAGCTTCCCCAATGGCATGGCCAAGGCCGCACTGGTGGAAGCGGCGCAATTCGCGGTAGCGCGCGCCTACTGACCCGCTCTTTCACCCCTCCCTTTCAAGGGAGGGGCAGGGGGTGGGTCGCGAGCGAAGCGAGCGTCTTCGGTCGATTGACTGACGTCGCCAAGGGGCATCGAGCCCCTTGCCGCCGGCACCCACCCCTTCCCCGTCCCTTGAAAAGGAGGGGCTTATGGGTCCAAAGCTCGTGGCATGCTGCCGATCGACGCCGTCCTGCCGGAATTGCTTGCTGCCCTGCGCGATGGGCCCAACGCCGTGCTGGTGGCGCCGCCGGGTGCCGGCAAGACGACCGCCGTCGCGCCCGCGCTGCTGGGGGAAGACTGGTGCAGCGGGCGGATATTGCTGCTGTCTCCGCGTCGCCTCGCCGCCCGTGCCGCCGCCGAGCGCATCGCCGAGCTGGCGGGCGAGCCGGTAGGGCGCACGGTCGGCTATGCGACCCGCCTCGACAGTCGGCAGTCGGCCGAGACGCGCATTCTGGTCGTGACCGAAGGTATCTTCGTCAACCGCATCCAGGCCGATCCCGAACTTGAAGGCATATCGGCGGTGCTGTTCGACGAGGTCCATGAGCGCAGCCTCGACAGCGATTTCGGTCTTGCCCTTGCGCTCGACGCGCAGGCCGCCTTGCGTCCCGACTTGCGGCTGGTCGCGATGTCGGCGACGCTCGATGGCGCGCGTTTCTCGACGCTGATGGACGGCGCGCCGCTGGTCGAGAGTGCCGGACGCGGGCATCCGATCGACATCCGCCACCTGCCGCGCTCGGCCGAGCGGCGCATCGAGGATGACATGGCCGCGGCGATCCGCCGCGCGCTGGCGGAAGAGGAGGGCAGTCTGCTCGCCTTTCTGCCCGGTGTCGCGGAGATCGAGCGGACCGCCGAGCGGCTGACCGGCTTGCCCGCCGACGTCGTTCTCCACCGCCTCCATGGTTCGCTGGACCCCGCCGAGCAGCGCGCGGCGATCGCGCCGTCGCCCAAGGGCACACGCAAGCTGGTGCTGGCGACTTCCATTGCCGAGACCAGCATCACGATCGACGGCCTGCGCATCGTCGTCGATTCGGGTCTCGCCCGCCGGCCGCGCTATGACCGTGCGGCGGGGATGACGCGGCTCGTGACCGAGCGGGCGAGCCAGGCTGCGGCGACCCAGCGGGCCGGGCGCGCGGGACGGCAGATGCCCGGCGTGGTCTATCGCCTGTGGGAACAGGCAGCGACGGCGGGCCTCCCACCTTATGATCCGCCCGAGATCCTCGAGACCGATCTGTCGTCGCTGACGCTCGACTGCGCGCTGTGGGGCGTGAGCGAGCCGGCCAGTCTGCGCTGGCTCGATCCGCCGCCCGAAGCCGCCATTGCCGAGGCGCGCCAGCGTCTGTCCGGGCTCGATGCGATCGATGCGGATGGCCGCCCTACCGCCCATGGCAAGGCGATCGCGGCGCTGCCGTTGCCGCCGCGCCTCGGCCATATGCTGATCCGCGCGGCCGAGGGGGGCTTCGCGGGGACCGCCGCCGAGGTTGCGGTGCTGCTGTCGGAGCGCGGGCTGGGTGGCCAGGATGCCGATCTGGAGCTGCGCCTGCGCCGCTGGCGTGGCGAGCGTGGACGTCGTGCGGATGCGGCGCGGCAGCTCGCGACGCGCTGGGCGCGGCTGGTGGGGCAAGGCGGCGAGCGGGACGATGCGATGGTCGCGGCCTGCGTCGCGCTGGCCTATCCCGACCGCGTCGCGCGCCGCCGCTCCGCTTCGGGCGAGGACTGGATCTCGAGCGGCGGACGGGGCTTCCGCCTCGACGCGACCTCCAGCCTGGCGCGGACAGAATGGCTCGCGGTTGCCGAGATTCAGGGCGCCGCATCGGGCGCGCGCATCTTGTCGGCGGTGCCGATCGAGGCCGTCGAGGTGGAGCGTCTGTTCGCCGACCATATCGAGGTCCGGCGCACGGCGCGTTTCGACCCAGCCTCGGGTGCGGTGGAGGCGCGGCGTGAGCGGCGGCTGGGCTCGATCGTCCTGTCCGCTGGACGCGACGAGACGGCATCGCCTGCAATGATCGCTGCCGCGTTGGTCGATGCCGTGCGGACGCGCGGGCTGGAACTGCTCGACTGGAGCGAGGCTGCGACGACGCTACGCGCGCGTGCCGCTTTCGCGGCGACGCTGGAGGGCGACCTGCCCGACCTGTCCGATGCAATGCTCATGCTGACCCTCGACGACTGGTTCCCGCCGCTGGTCGACGGACGGCGCCGGCTGTCCGACATATCGGGCGGCGACCTGGTCAACGCGCTCTACGGCCTGCTCGGATGGGATGGCCGGCAGGCGCTCGACCGGCTCGCACCCGAACATCTTCAGTCTCCTGCCGGCAGCCGCCACCCTATCGACTATGCTGCTGAGGGCGGGCCGGCGGTCGAGGTGCGGCCTCAGGCACTGTTCGGTCTGTCGGCGCATCCGATGGTCGGCGGGGGGCGGGTGCCGCTGACGCTGCGCCTTACCTCACCGGCGGGACGGCCGATCCAGACGACCAAGGATCTGCCCGGCTTCTGGTCGGGCAGCTGGTCGGCGGTAGCCAAGGAAATGCGCGGCCGCTACCCGCGCCACCCCTGGCCCGACGATCCGGCTGCGGCCGATCCCACGCTGCGCACGAAGAAGGCCGCGCAGCGTTCTTGACGCGGGTCGGCTCGGTGCGGCAAGGGACGTTCGAGCTTCAATGCCTTCGGGACGATCATATGGCGCACGCGCGAATCTACCAGCAGATCAAGAATGCCATGCAGTCGGGCCGCGCCCGCACGGGCAGCTGGGTGTTGGAGCATGAGCCCGCCGAGGCGAAGCGCGCCGATCCGCTGACCGGCTGGGCCGGCTCGGGCGATACGCGCGCCCAGGTTCGGCTGACTTTCCCGACGCTGGAAGCCGCCAAGGCCTATGCCGAGCGCGAAGGCCTGACCGCGCATGTCGTCGCGGGGCCGGAGCGCAAGCTCAAGCTCCAGGCCTATGCCGACAATTTCGTGGTGGGTCCGATCAACCTCTGACGATTGCGGGCGGCTGCCGCAAGGCGCCCGCTGGCGTTCAGGCGTCCTCGCCCAATATGTCGCCGGCCAGCAAAAGCAGCAGCCGGACGTCGATCATCTTGCCAAGCCGCCGCTGTTCGGCGACGAAGGCCGGGATCTGGGCCACAGGCACGCGATGGACGGTGATGTTCTCGCCCTCGACCCCGCCACCTGCGTGGACCCGCTCGAGCCCGGTTGCCCGCACCAGAGAGAAGGTCTCTGTGACCATGCCGGGCGATGAGGAAAACTCCCCGATCGTCTCGATCCGCGCCGCGCGATAGCCGGTTTCTTCCTCCAGTTCGCGTGCAGCAGCCTCTTCGTCGGGCTCGCCCTCGCTGGTGTCGCCGATCAGCCCGGCGGGCAGTTCGATGCAGTTGCGCTTCAGCGGCACACGATATTGCTCGACGAGTATCGCATGGCCCTCATCGATCGCCAGTATCACGGCGGCGCGGACGCCACGCGTGCGGCTGACATATTCCCACGTGCCCTCGCGGCGGACGGTGATATATTTCCCCTGCCACATCGTCTCGGCGGGGTTGGCGTCGTCGCTCACAGGCAGATCATCCGATTGGGGATTTCGTCGGGGTCGTTCCCGGTGCGTGGGAAATGCTGCTCCAGCACATCACCGATTGCGGTAACGGCAGCGGCCATGCCCTCGCCAGGGCGCCCGGCCTTTAGATGGTCGACCAGAACCGCCATCGCCGCGCCCCAGGCATCGGGCGAGACCTGCGCGACGATCGCCTCGTCGGCGACGATCTCGGCGCGATGCTCCTTCAGCGACAGATAGATCAGCACGCCGGTGCGGCTGCGCGTCCGGCGCTCGGTCGAGGCCTTGAACAGCGCCACCGCGCGCGCACGGACCCGGCGGGTCTTGGTGGCGCCGGGGGCCAGCGCCATGCGCAGCGGCCACCAGCCGACGATATAGCGCGTCGCGAGAAACTTTATCGCGGTGGCGAAGACCAGAGTCGTCAGCCACTCGCGCATCGTCCAGACATGCCAGCCACCGGTCATCCGGTCGAGCAGGCCGATGTAGAACTCCGGCAGCGCGGCATAGACCGACAGCGCCAGCAGTGCGACGAGCGCCGCCCAGATCAGCGGCACGTCATTATAATTGTCCGAACGCTCGCTGACGATCGTTGCGATCTCGCCGTCTGTCCGGGCCTCGGCCGCCGTCACCGCTGCAGTGACGCGATCGATATCTGCGGCGCTGATTTCCCTGATCTCGGCCATCACCAGCTCCCTGACGATCCGCCGCCGCCGAACGACCCGCCGCCGCCCGAGAAGCCGCCGCCACCGCCGCCCCAGCCACCGCCGCCGCCCCAATGATCGTCATTGCCGCCGCCCCAGCCGGGGCCCCAGAGGACGATCGGGCCGCTGCCGCCCCGGCCATAGCGCCGGCCGCCCGAGAAGCGGCTGACGATGCTCGACCCGACGATGAACAGAATCACGACGATCCAGAAAATCAGCGCGACGGGAATGCCGCCACCGCTGCGTTTCCGCCCTTCGGCGACCATCTTCTGCGCACGCGCCTCGGCCTGGTCGGGGGGCAGCTGGAGCAGCGGGATCAGCGCATCGGCGCCGGCCATGATACCACCGGCCATGTCGCCGTCGCGGAAGCGGGGGAGGATCTGGCGCGATATCACCACGCTCGACAAGGCATCGGTGACGATGCCTTCGAGGCCGTAGCCGACCTCGATCCGCACTTTGCGCTCATTGGGCGCGACCAGCAGCAGCAGCCCGTCATTTGCCTTCTTGTCGCCAAGTCCCCAGGCGCGGCCGAGGCGGTAGCCATAATCTTCGATAGGGTAGTCTTCGAGGCTCGCGACGGTCGCGACCACCATCTGGTGTCCGCTCTGCTGTTCGAGCTGCGCGAGCTTGGTTTCGAGCGCGGTCGCCTGTTCTGGCGACAGCAGCTTCGCCTGGTCGACGACGCGGCCGGTCAGCGGTGGGAAGCTCTGCGCCAGCGCCGGAAACGCCGCGACGAGCGCCAGCAGCAGCGCGATGGCTGCGACCAGAGGTCTCCACCGGGTGGCGGGCGGGGCGGCGAGCGCCGTCACCGCCGCCTCAGAACTGGACCGTCGGGGCCTTGTCGGCGCCGGCACTCGCCTCGAAGGGCTGCATCGGCTGCGCGCCATGGAAGACCTTGGCGCCGATCGCGGTCGGGAAGGTGCGGATCAGCACATTATAGGCGCGCACCGACTCGTTATAGTCGCGGCGCGCGACCGCGATCCGGTTCTCGGTGCCCTCGATCTGGCTCTGCAGCGCCAGGAACTGGTCGCTCGATTTAAGCTCGGGATAATTTTCCGACACGGCGAGCAGCCGGCCGAGCGATCCGCTCAGCTGGTTCTGCGCATCGGCGAAGGCCTTGACCTTGGCGGGGTCCTGCAGGTCGGCGCCCGACAGCTGGATTCCGGTCGCCCTTGCCCGTGCGTTGGTGACGTCGGTCAGGACGGTCTTTTCCTGCGCGGCATAGCCCTTCACCGTCGCGACCAGATTGGGAATCAGATCCGAACGACGCTGATATTGTGCCTGGACATCGGCCCATTTGGCCTTGGCCTCCTCCTGCGCGGTCGGCACGCTGTTGATGCCACAACCGGATACCGCGATCGCGGCGACGGGGGCGAGCAGGGCAGCGGAGAAGCGGCGGTCGAAGCTCATGTGGGACATCCTGTTGAACGGACTGTATTGCTGCGACAGGTAGGCCCGCCCGGGGAAAGGTCAATGGCCCGCTTGACCTTTATACCGGAGGCGCGATGATTGGCTGCGGCCAACCGAGAGGCCGGAACAGAGGACGCTTACTCGATGCTCAGCGAATTCAAGGCCTTCATCAACCGGGGCAATGTGGTCGATCTGGCCGTTGCGGTCATCATCGGCGCGGCGTTCGGCAAGATCGTATCGTCGCTTACCGACGACCTCATCATGCCCGTGATCGGCTTCCTCACCGGTGGCCTCGACTTCTCGAGCCACTTCCTGCGGCTCGGGCCGATCCCTGCCGATTTCAAGGGCTCGGTTGCCAGCTATGCCGACCTGAAAAGCGCCGGTGTGCCGCTGATCGGCTTCGGACAGTTCGCCACCGTCGCGGTCAATTTCCTGATCGTCGCCTTCGTCATGTTCCTGCTCGTCCGCCAAGTCCGGAAGCTCAACAAGGCGGAGGAGGACAAGCCCACAGCTCCCGCCGCCGCGCCGGAAGACGTCGTTCTGCTGCGCGAGATTCTCGCCGAACTGAAGAAGAAGGACTGACCGCGGCCATTCGCGTCGATTTTCACGGGCGCACGCTTTCCCCTTCAAATCCGCTCGCTTGCCTCCTATATCGGTCGTGCCGGGTTCGCCCGGCTATGGCGATAAATGATGTCGTGAAATAGATGCAGCGGACCCGGGGGCAGTACCCGGCGGCTCCACCACGAAGCCCGTCTCGACGGGGTTCATGACGGGGCCGAACCAGGATCGACGTGTGTTCAAAGACGATGTTTTTGCCCGGCCTGAATGCGCCGTAAAACCGTTCGAACCTACAAGTGCCAACGATAACGAGGCGCTCGCGATTGCCGCGTAACTGAATCCTAACGGATAAGGTTACGACGCATTAGCGCGGTTCGGTCCGCACCGGGCAACAGAAGCGGAATCCAGCGGCCCCGGGGGGGCCGGGCAACAGAACCCCCCGACCTTTCTCTCCCACATTTCGTCGCATGCGCCGGGGCCGACTGTATTCGTCGCCTGATACAGTCTTGCGTCGCGCGCCGCCGACCTTAGTGTCCGGGCCCATAACCCGCTCTGGGAGAGATTTTTCATGGATAGACGTCAATTCATCGGCTCGTCGGGCCTGGCCCTGTTCGCCGGCATGCTGCCGCGCCTGGCCGAGGCCGCCGCGACCGGTGGCAATGCCGACAAGGCGCTGCTCACCCTCGTCGACGGCATCTTCGAGCGCGACATAGACGAGAGCCCCGAGACGGCGACGAGCCTGGGCCTCGACAAGGGCAAGCGCGCCGCGGCGCGCTCGCAGCTCGACAGCTACACCAAGGAAAGCCAGGCTCGCACACTCGCTACCGACAAGGCATCGCTCGCCGCGCTCAAGGCGATCGACCGGGCGCAGCTTTCGGCCAGCGGAAAGCTCAACCATGATGTCGTCGCCTATATGCTGGAGAAGCGCGTCGATGGCGCGTCGCGCTACCCCTATGGTTCGACCGTCGGCTATTATGTGCCCTATGCGATCAGCCAGCTGAGCGGCCCCTATGCCTCGGTTCCCGACTTTCTCGACTCACAGCATGTGATCGAGACGAAGGGCGACGCCGACGCCTATGTTCAGCGGCTGCGTGCCTTTGCGCGCGTGCTCGACGAAAGCACCCGCTTTCAGCAGGAAGACGTTCGCTACGGCGCCTATGCGCCGGACTTCTGTCTCGATCTCGCGCTCGGCCAGCTGAAGGCGCTTCGCGATCAGCCCGCCGCCAGCACGGTTCTCGTAGAATCGATCGCCCGGCGTACGAAGGAAAAGAATATCCCTGGCAACTGGCAGGCGATGGCTGAGAAGATCGTTACCAGCGAAGTTTTCCCTGCGCTGGACCGGCAGATCGCGCTTGTGACCGGCCTGCGCAAAGCGGCGGTGCACGATGCGGGCTGCTGGCGCCTGCCCAATGGCGACCAGTTCTACGCCGATGCGCTTGCCAATGCGACGACGACGACTCTCAGCCCCGAGGAGGTCCACCGCATGGGCCTCGAACAGGTGGCCCAGATCAGCTCCGAGATCGACGCCATCCTCAAGGGGCAGGGCATGAGCCAGGGCAGCGTCGGCGAGCGGCTGACCGCGCTCAACAAGGATCCGCGGCAGCTGTTCGATAATGACGACGCCGGGCGGGCCAAGCTGATCGACTATATCAATGGCGTGGTGAAGGGGATCAACGCACGCCTGCCCGAGGCCTTTGCAACCCTGCCCAAGGCCGCGCTGGAAGTGAAGCGCGTGCCCGCCTTCATTCAGGACGGAGCGCCCAACGGCTATTACAGCTCTGCGGCGCTCGATGGCTCGCGCGGAGCGATCTATTATATCAACCTCAAGGATACCGGCGACTGGCCGCGTTACACGCTGCCCAGCCTGACCTATCATGAAGGCACGCCCGGCCATCATCTTCAGCTCAGCCTCGCGCAGGAGGCCAAGGACTTGCCGATGCTGCGCAAGGACGCGCCCTTCGGCGCCTATGTCGAAGGCTGGGCGCTCTATGCCGAGCAGCTGGCGGACGAGATGGGCGTCTATGCCGACGATCCGCTGGGCCGCGTCGGCTTCCTCCAGAGCTTCCTGTTCCGCGCGGTACGCCTCGCGACCGATACCGGCATCCACTACAAGCGTTGGAGCCGGGAGAAGGCGACCGATTATATGGTCGAGGCGAGCGGTTTCGCCCGCCCGCGCACGCAGCGCGAGATCGACCGCTACTGCGTCTGGCCGGGGCAGGCGTGCAGCTACAAGGTCGGCCATATGAGCTGGGTGCGGGCACGCGAGAAGGCCAAGGCGATCCAGGGCGCGAAGTTCGATCTGCGCCAGTTCCACCAGGTGCTGCTCGAAGGCGCTCTCCCGTTGACCATATTGGAAAGTGTCGTGGAGCAGCGCGCCCGCGCCTGACCCTCCCTCCGGCGGCGGTTTCGGGGGCTATTCCGGCCTCCGAACCGCCCAGCCGTGACCTGCCCGCGCCCGGCCGCCCGATCGCGCTCGACAGTATGCCGGGGCGCATATTAAGGACGTTCGGATCGCGTTCCGCTGACCAGTCCAGCCGCGTCGAGCAAGTTTGGGAGTATGTGCGGGTGGCACGATGAAGGCAGCGGTGATTCTGCTCGATCGGACGGCGGTTTTGTTTCTGGGCGTGGCGGCGGGGGCGGCGATCGGCTATGCCTTCGGCGTCAAGGATGCGCCCGAGGCGAGCTATGTCGCGCCGGCCGAAATGGCACAGGCCGATGCCGGTTCCGATGTCGCACTGCCGCCCCCCACTGGTGAGGATGGGTCTGCCCCGGTCAAGCCCGCTGCGGTCGGGGCGCTGCCCGAACCGCCCGTCACGGCCGAGACCCGTGCGATCCAGCCCGGCATCCTCAATGCCATCGCGGCGGGCCGTCCCGTCCGCATCGGCGTGTTCGGCGACAGCTTCGGCGACGGCATCTGGACAGCGCTCTATAACCAGCTCAGCCGCAAGTCCGGCTATCAGGTCGTGAAGTTCAGCCAGCAGGCGACGGGCTTCACCCGCTACAGGACGCTCAACCTCGAAACGCACGATCGCGCTCGGCTCGCGCAGGCGCCGGTCGACGTCGCGGTGATCTCCTTCGGCGCCAACGACATGATGGGCGTCGCCGATGGTGGCCATGTCTACGCGCTGCTGACCCCGAAATGGCAGGCCGCCATCGCGCGCCGCGTTACATCCTATGTCGCCATGCTGCGTGAGCAGGGGGCGATCGTCTATTGGGTCGGCCTCCCTAAGATGCGCGAGGCGGCCTATGACGCCGACGTCGTCCGGATGAACGTCTTTTATCGCGATCTGATGGGCCGTCTTGGCGTTCCGTTCATCGAGACCGCCCCCTATAGCGTCGATTCCGGCGGCCGCTATTCGGCCTATCTCCCGGATCCCGCTACCGGCAAACCCGTGCTGATGCGTGCCAATGACGGCATCCACATGTCCTATGCCGGCTATGTGCGCATCACCAAAGGCCTTGCCGGCCGCATCCGCAGCTATGTCGATCAGGCGCGTGCGCGTGCTGGCGGCACCGCACCGCCGCCCCCGGTGGTGGCACCGCCGCCGGAAGCGCTCGCTCCGCCGCCCGCGAAGGCCGCGCCGAAGCCACCCCGTCTCGACGATCCGCTGGCAGACGAGCCGGCGACGCCCGCAAGAATCGGTGCGCCTGCAGCCGAGCCGAAAGCTGATGGCGAGGCGCGTCCCAAGCCAGAGGGCAAGAGCGAGCAGAAGGCCGACAAGCCAAAGACCCCGCTCGCCAATCCACCGGCCAAGGGCGCTCCTACCGATCTGCTGCCGGCCGATATTGGTGCCGCGCTCGAGGAACAGAGCAGGAGCCGCCAATGATCGGCCTCCTGGCTATGGCCGCTGCCAGTGCTGCAACGCCCTCGGTCACCGCCGACTGCGCGGGCGGACTGTGCGGCTATTCGGCGCTGCGGCCCTATTTCGACAAGCTCGCCGGCGCGCGCAGCGGAGGCAAGCCGGTTCATATTCTCCAGATCGGGGATAGCCACACCGCGGGCGATGCGATCACCGGCGCCTGGCGCGATGCGCTGCAGGCGCGCTATGGCAGCGCCGGGCGCGGCGTGATGCCGCCGGGCAAGCCCTTTCAGGGCTATAATCCCCGCGGTGTCAGCGTCGATATGTCGCCCGGCTGGACGATCTCCTCGATCTTTGGCGCCGGGTCGCAGAATCCGCGCGGGGCGCTCGGCCTGTCGGGATTCAGTATCACTTCCAATGCCTCGGGCGCGCGCATCGGGCTGACCGTATCGGCCAACCAGATGTTCGACCGCTTCGTGATTTGCGCGATCGCTGAGCCGGGGGCAGGGGCGCTCGTCATCAACGTCGCAGGGCAGTCCGAGCGGTTCGAATTGGGTGCGCTGATCGCCCGGCCGGAATGCCGCGAGATGGAGTTCGATCAGGCGCAGGGCGCGGTGTCGGTCGTGACCGAGGGCGGCCCGGTGACGATCACCAGCTGGGCGACCTTCCGCGATCGGGGCGGCGTGGCGCTATCCAATGTCGGCGTGGTCGGGTCGCAGTTCGTTCATTTCAGTCGCAACGATGATTCGGTCGTCGCGGAGGAGCTGCGCAGCTACAAGCCCGATCTTATCGTTATCGCCTTCGGTACCAATGAGGGTTTCGCGCCCCGGATCAATCCGCAAGAATACGAGATTACCTTGCGGACCCAGATCGGCCGTATCCGCCGCCTGGCCGGGCGCGTGCCGATCCTCCTTCTTGGTGCACCCGATGCGCTGACACGCCGGAACGAACTGCTCAGCAACGCACCGACGGCCACGCCCGCGCCCTGTATAGAGCCGGTGACGCTGCCGCCCTCCACGCCGATCACCAGCGCGCCCGAACAGCCGGCCGATGCGGACGATATCAGCGATGTGCTCGACGCTCTTGGCCAGCGCAGCGGAACGGCCCAGGTCCGTCCGGTGCCGGCGGTCGCGCCAGCCGAGGCGCCGCGCACCGGCTGGGCGATCACCGCGCGCCCGCTGTTCCCGCCGGCCGGCCTGAAGGCCGTGCGCGAAGTGCAGCGCAAGGTCGCGCAGCAGCTTCGGCTCGGCTTCTGGGATTGGGAGGCGCGGATGGGCGGACGCTGCACAGCGGTCAGCTGGGTCAAGCTCCAGCCCACCCGCATGCGCGGCGACTATGTTCATTTCAACAGCGCCGGCGGGCAGGAGATCGCCAACCGGCTTCAGGCGGACCTCGATCTCGCGGCTTCGGCCGCATCGCGGTGGTGATCGCCTAGATGCTGTTCCCCACGCTCGACTTCGGTCTCTTCTTCCTGCTCGTCTTCGTCCTCGTGTGGGCGGTGTCGCGCAGCAACGAGTGGCGCAAACTGCTGCTGCTGGTCGCCAGCTGGGTCTTCTATGGCGCCTGGGACTGGCGCTTCGTCGCCCTGCTCATCGCCTCGGCCGTCATCAACTGGGGCGGGGCGCGGCTGATCTATGCGGCGCAGACCAAGGGCACGCAGAAGGCGCTGGTGACGATCGGCGTCATCGCCAATCTCGGCATCCTCGGCTTCTTCAAATATTATGACTTCTTCCTCGAACAGCTCGGGGTGCTGCTCGCTGGGTGGGGCATGGCGCGCGACCTGCCGCTGCTGCAGATCGTGCTGCCGGTGGGCGTGTCCTTCTTCACCTTCCAGGGTATGTCCTATCTGATCGACGTCTATCGTGGGCGGCTCCGCGCGGCGTCGCTGCTCGACATCACGTTGCTCATGTCCTTCTTCCCGCACCTCGTGGCGGGGCCGATCGTGCGAGGCGCTGACCTGCTCCCGCAGTTCGAGAAGACGCCCCGGCTCAACCGCGACATGGTCGCCATGGCGATGCTGCTGATCGTCTGGGGTCTGTTCAAGAAGGCGGTCGTCGCCTCCGAGCTGTCGGTCAATCTGGTCGATCCGGTCTTCTTCGACCCCTCGGCCCATTCGAGCCTCGACCTGCTGCTCGCGGCCTATGGCTATGCGGTGCAGATCTATTGCGACTTCTCCGCCTATAGCGACATGGCGATCGGCATAGCCGCGCTGTTCGGCTATCGCTTCCCCCGCAATTTCAACCAGCCCTATCGCGCGCGCTCACTCCAGGATTTCTGGCGGCGCTGGCACATCAGCCTGTCGAGCTGGCTGCGCGACTATCTGTATATCGGCCTTGGCGGGAACAAGGGCGGGCTCGCCATGCAGTGCCGAAACATTCTGCTGACGATGCTCCTTGGCGGCTTCTGGCACGGGGCTAAGTGGACCTTCCTCATCTGGGGTGGCCTCCATGGTGGCGTCCAGGTGATCGAGACCTGCTGGCGCAAGGCGGGCCTGCCCGGTTTGCCGAAGCTGCTGGCGATTCTCGTGACCTTTCACATCGTCACGCTCGGCTGGATATTTTTCCGCGCAGACAGCTTCGACGGGGCGATCGCCTTTCTCGGCGGGCTCGGGCGCGGCGACTGGAGCAACGGCATGACCACGCCGCTGCTGGCCACGCTGATCCTGCTCGGCATGGCCTTCCACTTCACACCGCCCGAGCTGGCGCAGTCGATCGCGCTACGCCTGCGCCGCCTGCCGGCGCCGCTGCTCGGCCTGCTGGTGGCGATGGCGATCATTCTGGTCGACGCGATGCGCTATGAAGGAGTCGCGCCCTTCATCTATTACCAGTTCTGACGGAGGCGATGCGATGGCGCGCGAGATGAAGGAGCATGAACTGGCCTCCCCGGTCGACCTGCCCGCGACCCCGATCGAAGGCGATCATCCGGTGCTCTGGACCGGCACGATCATCGCCGTGGCCGCCCTTGTCCTGCTCTTCGCCAATGCTGGCACACTGTCGGCCTGGGTCGACGAGAAGCCGGTCACCGAGCTTCAGTTGCAGGCGTCGGAAGTGGCGGGCGCTTGGAAGACGACGATGGACGACCTCGGCCTGACCGCCCCGCGCGATGCGCTGCACCGGATCTGGAAGGATGCGCAGGCGACGCGGTTCGGCAACGAGGCGCCGGAAGGGATGCGGTAGCAGGCAGGGGGGGCAGCAAGTCGTACGCGCTTGCTCCGGCCGTCTTAACGAACGTTCGTTGCGTGCTTCCCCTCCACCGTCCTATGGACGGTCCCCCTCCCCGTTCCGGGGAGCATCTCGCCCGCGCGACCCAAAAAATCCTCCCCAGGACGGGGAGGGGAACCATGCGGAGCATGGTGGAGGGGAAGACGGCAGCCCCAGAGAACTCCAGCGGGACGACAAGGCGGGTCGCCTCGCCCGGGGTGATTGGCAAACCCATGGGCCTGCGATATGCCGGAAGACAAGGCGGCGCCTTGTTCAAGGCATGCTGAAAATCGCAGTGTCGCAATAGTCATACCCGTTCGCGAATTGAGCTTAATGAAACGGAATATCGATAAATTTCTTGCTCGTTTTCGGCGGGTAACTTCTGGTGGCCGGTATATCCCGGAAGTTGATGGGCTGCGCTTCATCGCGATATCGATAGTCGTTCTTCAGCATATCAGTCAGTCATTGCCGCAGTCCGGACAGGGCACATTTGGTGTTCGTGTGATTAATGAATCCATATTTGGCGTGGAACTCTTCTTTGTCATCAGCGGTTTCATTCTCGCTCTGCCGTTCAAGTCACATGCGCTCGGATTGTCGCGGCCCGTTGACATAAAGGCCTATTATTTGCGGCGTCTCGCGCGGCTGGAGCCTCCCTATCTGCTCAGCTTGCTTCTCGTGGCCGTGGGGCTCGCTATTGCCGGCCGCCCCCTGTCGGACGTCGCTCTCCACCTGATTCCAAGCTTCTTCTATGTTTCGCTGCCCATCCATGGGCAGTTTCACCCTCTGGCCATAAACTCAGTAACATGGTCCCTCGAAGTGGAGGTGCAGTTCTATATTATTGCTCCGCTCATCATGTCGATATTCATGATCGACAATTCATATAAAAGGCATGTAATCTCGTTAATATTGTTGATATTTATCTTCATATTTAGTCATATTGTTTCGAGAATTGCGTATCCGGTCAGCGTCGTTTCGCTGTTGGAATATTTTCAGTACTTCATGGTTGGGCTGCTTGTTGCAGATGCCTATTCAGAGAAACGGTCGAATTCTCTCCGTGCCGATGTGCTCGCCATTGTCGCCTGGTTGGCGCTGCCATGTCTCTTTCAGGCGCGTCTTCCCGGCCAGTCCCTTCTGTTGGCGCTGAATCTCTATGTTGCCGTCCTGTATTCACTCCGGTCGACATATCTTCGGAAAGCTCTTGCTCATCCGGTGATCGCGACGATCGGTGGCATGTGTTACTCGATCTACCTGCTGCACATGCCGATCATTCACTGGCTGGTTCCGGGCACTCATCTGCCCGGCTCGGGATTGCCCCGCCTGCTCCTGGAGGGGGTGTTCTACGGAGCGATCATCGTGGCGATTTCGGCCGTGTTTTTCGTCTTGGTGGAAAAACCCTGCATGAAACCGCATTGGTGGCGCTCCAAACGTCATCGAGAAGAAGGCGTTCTGGCAACCTAAGTGGCTCAGTTATCCGGGGCTCGTTGAACGCCGGTCTCCTGACGATCCACCGTGGTGCCGAAGCCTGCGCTCGATACCGGCTCCCCACAGGATGCTGCCTATATGATTACCACCATCGCACTCGCCGCCGTGCTGGCCGTCGGATCGGCCCCGGCGGCTGTCGACCCGCTGACACAGGAGATCGCAGCGCTCGATGGCAAGGTGTTCGACGCTTACAACAACTGTGACCTCCCCGCCTTCTCGGGCTATTTCGATCCGAAGGTCGCCTTCTTTCACGACAGCGGCGGCGCCACGTTCGAGCGCGATGCGATGGTCGACGGCGTCCGCAAATATATCTGCGGCAAGGTACGGCGCGAGCTGATCCCGGCCAGCTTCCGGGTCTATCCGGTCAAGGATTATGGCGCGATCGAAGAGGGCGAGCATCGCTTCTGCGAACTTGCGACTCAGCGCTGTGAAGGCATCGCGAAATTCGTGATGGTCTGGGCGAAGCGGGACGGCGCCTGGCAGATCACCACGGTGCTGATCTACGGCCACCGCGCCGCGACGCCGGAGGAGCAGCGGGCGGCGACAGGCCGATAGGGATCGTTCCGGAAGCCCCCCCCGGGGCGCTTCACTGCGTCGTCGATTGTCCGAATAACTGGCCGAGCGTCGCGTCCGCCTTCTCCCGCGGGATGAACAGGATGTCGGCGAAAACCGTGGAAAGGGCCGTTTCCGGGCTGAACTGTCTGCCGGCATCCGGACCGTGCGCCTTTATGCAGTCATAGCCGCGCTGCTCCATCGCCTTGATATAGTCGGCGCCAGTGGTGCCGGAGACCGTCTTGAGCTGGCCACTGTTCAGTTCCGACAGGATCACGGGCCTTGCCTCGCGGAGCAGGCGTTCGGCGCCGTCCATGGCCCGGGGTTCGGCGCCCTCGATATCCATCTTGATCAGATCGCATCGATCCAGGCCCAGGCTATCGAGCGTGACGAGGTCTATGATCGACGACTCCGAAGCGTCGTGCCCTGCGGGAGCCAAGTGCCCCGCACCTTGATTTTGGGAATCCGAATTGCCGGTAAGCGCCATGGACCCGGGT
This sequence comes from Rhizorhabdus phycosphaerae, assembly GCF_011044255.1. Lineage (NCBI taxonomy): Bacteria > Pseudomonadati > Pseudomonadota > Alphaproteobacteria > Sphingomonadales > Rhizorhabdaceae > Rhizorhabdus > Rhizorhabdus phycosphaerae. The sequence continues at coordinate 1,992,262 of NZ_CP049107.1, read as the reverse complement.
TCGGACCAGACGCCCTTGCGATGAAAGGACACAAGGTCTTCTAGCCGGTTGATCTCGATGGTTCGGCGGAGCCGGTCCGCGATATGCGGTTGCGGCTCGAAGCAATGAATCCGTCCTGCCGGGCCGATCACGGTGCTTGCCAAGACGGTGAACCAGCCAATATTCGCTCCAACGTCCAGAAAGACACTGTCTTCACGCAGCAACGTGCGGACTATGGTGCTGTTCTCAGCTTCGTAGACACCTGTGATGCAATGCGCCGAGACATAGCTGTCCTTCATGTTCACCCACAGCAGGCGGCTCTCGTCGAACACGGGCGCGACCATCCACCCCTGCAGATAGCTGTTCTGCGAGCGATATTCGGCCGAAGACATGAAAATGTGCCGAAGGGACCCAAGATCCGCGGCTCCGCGATGCCCTTCTATGGCCTCTTCGCTTTCAGGGTCGCGATTGAGCAGCAGCCGATAGGCGCAGATGACGTCTTCGCGGGTGACTGGCATGATGCCTCCAGGTCAAATTTCTGACCAAGGGTCAGGAGCTTGGCTGAGGCTAGGCGGCAATCTTCAGCGCGGTCAAACATAGTCTGGTCGATTATGGTGCTAAGTCGGCATTGCAGCTCAGGTCGATGTGGACCCGAGCATGTCCTTCACCCCACCAGCGGCGCCACGATCGCCCTGAGCACCCCCGCCGCGTCCTTCGGGGCCAGGCGCACCTGTAGCCCGCGCTGTCCGCCGTTGATATAGACCAGCGCCTGCTCCATCGCTGCCGCCTCGATGGCGACCGGGACCGTCCTGCGCTGGCCGAAGGGGCTGATCCCGCCGACATGATAGCCGGTCAGTCGCTCGGCGTCGGCTGGCTTCATCATCTGGGCGGACTTGCCGCCGAACGCCGCCGCCGCGCGCTTCATCGACAGTTCGCGGTCGGACGGGATCACCGCGCAGGCGGGCTTGCCGTCGATCTCGATCATCAGCGTCTTGAGGACCCGCGCCGGATCCTCGCCCAGCGCCTCGGCGGCCTGGATCCCTACGCGCTCTGCGCCGGGGTCATAGATATAGGCGTGGAGGTCATGGACGATGCCGGCCTTGGTCAGGGCCTGGGTTGCGCGCGTCGTGCGGGACATGGGGCGCTCTATTCCCGATCCTGTCCACAAAGCAAAGGGCCCGACGTTTCCGCCGGGCCCCCGCATCCTCTCCGATCTCGGTCGGTTCAACGATAGAAAATATGGTCGCCCACCATCGACAGGCGTTCCCGCGTCCGGAAGAAGCGGTTCGGCGAGCTCTTCGCGCTGTGATAGAACACGGCGCCCGGGACGATCTGGTCGCCATGGCCGGCCATCGCCTGGCGCGAAACCTCGACCGCAGTGGCCCAGCGCTCGCTGTCGCGGCGCGGATGATAGGAGGCGGTCCGGAAGAACTGGCCGGGCTGGTTCACGACCTCGCAGACCGTCTCGCCAAAGCGATTCTGTCCGACCCGGTTCATGATGACCTGCGCGACGGCAAGCTGGCCGCTGCGCGGCTGGTTGGCGGCTTCGTGCATGACGACCTTGGCCATGCATTCGAGTTCGCGATCGATATTGCCGCTGTTGGCGGCTTCCTTGAACAGCACCCGGTCGATGCCGTCGTCGACGACGATGTCGTCATTCGCGGTCAGGGGAGAAAATTCGTAGGCAAGCGTCGGTTGCGACGCCGGAATGGCCGCAAAGCCCATTGCGCCGGTAGCCGCAGCGATAATCATCGCGGCGATCATCAGCGGATGTTGAGCCAGTTTGGCGGACATTCATTACTCCATGCAATGCGCAAAAGAGCCATCCCGCCCCGAACTCGAAACATAGGGCGAGCTGCTTTTTCACGTCTTGTCGGCAGGGAGGCTGTTTCGGCTGTCTGCCCCCGCAGAGCCCCCGCGACCAATTCGATCGCGGCAATGCGGCCGGGCGGGTTAACGAGTCAATAAACCCACGACGAGTCGTTGGTCCGCCAAGACGACCCGTGGAACCCCATATATGGTGTTTTTGTGCGACTGCTAACGCAAGCAGCCATATCTTTGCCATGAAGCTGTTGTCTTGGCGTAATAATTCGGCGGCAGCCCGCGGCTCTGCGCAGCGGTTGTGGCACTGTCCCGCCGAACGCGCGATATGGGTGCAGGTGGCGGTCTTTCGGTTGGAGCGAATCGATGCGGGACGAAGTGGCGGATCGGGAAAGGCCTGACTCGGCTGCCGACGCCACGGCTCCCGTGGACGTACTGCGCGATGCGCTGCGCGACTCGATGGCGATCCAGGCTGAGATGGCCTATCGCCGCGACCGGCTGCTCGCCTGGCTTGCGCTGACGGCCGGTGCGGGCATCATCCTCGCCATTCCCTTTGCGTTGCGCTCGGGGTCTGAGTTCTTCCTGCCGGTGACGATCGCGCTGGTCATCGCGGTCGCGATGGTGCCCTTGCTCGAATGGCTCGAGCGACGCGGCCTGCCGTCGCCGCTGGCCGCGCTGCTATGCGTGATCTTGTTCCTGGGTCTCGCCAATGCCGCGATCGCCTCGGTGATCGTGCCTGCGACCGAATGGTTCGCGCGGTTGCCGTCGCGCATCCAGCTCATCCGCCGAAACCTTTCCCCGCTGATCGACATCTATTCCTCGTTCGAACGCTTCGTCGACGAGACGATGGGGGCGCTGCTGCGCAATTCGGCGGCGCGGGGCCGTACGGTCACCGTGCAGGAGCCCAATTCGCTGTTCGACTATGTCGCGACCTCGGCGCCCCATGCGCTTGTCCAGCTCGTCTTCGCGACGCTCGTCGTCTATTTCTTCCTGTCGAGCTGGACGCGCATGCGCCGCCGCACGATCACCAGCCGGGGCAGCTTTTCCAGTGCGATGACCACCGCGCGCGTGATCCAGGAGATGGTCGATCGCACCTCGGCCTATCTTGCAACGATCACAGCGGTGAACATCGGCATGGGGGTACTCGTCTCGGTGATGCTGTGGTTTGCGGAGATGCCGAGCCCGGTCATGTGGGGTGGTCTCGTCGCCATCCTCAACTACATCCCCTATTTCGGGCCGATCGTAGCCGCAGGCTTGCTCGCGGTCGGCGGGCTGATGACATTCGGCGATCTCGGCTATGCGCTGGTGCCCGCGTCGCTGTTCGTGGCCGTGCATCTGGTCGAAGCCAATGTGCTGACGCCGATGCTGGTCGGCCGCCGCCTGACCATCAACCCGCTGCTGATTCTCGTCGCGCTCAGCTTCTGGAGCTGGGTGTGGGGGACGGCTGGCGCCTTGCTTGCCGTGCCGCTGCTGATCATCCTGAAGACGGTGCTAGACGCCGCCGGCTGGCCTGACATCGCCGGATTTCTGTTCGCCGAGGGCACTTTCACCAACGGTCCCGCGGAGGATGACGCACCGCTGTCGAAAGAGTTGGGAAAATGATGCGCGATGCTGTTGACAGGGCGGCGACCCTCCACTAGGTGCCCCCTCCACCGACACAGTTCGCGGGTGTAGCTCAGTTGGTTAGAGCGCCGGCCTGTCACGCCGGAGGTCGCGGGTTCGAGCCCCGTCACTCGCGCCATTCTCAATGGCTTATCGGAAAGAACAGGCTCCTTCGGGGGCCTGTTTTCTTGTCGGGATATCAGCTTCCTTCCTGTGATCTGGCGCACTGGCGTTGCAGTTCCGTCGGACTATGCTCCGACATAGCGGTCGTGACGGTGGGGGCTCACCGGTCTCTCCCACACCGCCGGGAGGAGACGGATGGGCCGACCCGGGTATCGAGAACTGACGTTCTTAACCAGAAATGCGTAATTTCGGCTCTTCATGACCTCTGCTAGAAATAGCGCAGGAGCTGGTGCGTCAGGGCGGCGCACTTCGGGCTTTGGAGCAAGAGTGATGTTCATGCGTACCCTTCTGACGGGGCGGCGCCGCCTTGCGGCCGCCGGTCGGGAGAGGCTGTCCGCCGCCACCTATGTCGAACTGGTGCAGTCGCTGTTCGAGCATACGGTTCCGGCACTGATCATGACGCTCTGCTTCGTCTGCACCGGCGCCTATCTGGTTTTGCGATCCAACGACGCGATTCTGCTGTTGCTCTACGGGATCGGACTGATGGGCTCGTCGGCACGGCTGCTGGCGCTGTTCGGGCTGCGTCGGCGCGTGTTCGAGGCGGGGCTCGGCGTCCATGTCGCTCGCTCGATCGAGCGCCGCTTCGGCTATGGATATATCGTCTTCGCTGCCGCGCTCGGCGCCTTCTGCGCCTGGGCCTATGCGACGGTTTCGATCGAGCAGCATCTGCTGATCGTAGCGCTGATCTTCGGCTATGCTGCCGGGGTTGCGGCCACCGTCCCACTGCGCCTCTGGATCAGCGTTACGTCGAGCTTGCTGGCGGTGGTTCCGACCGTGCTGGTGGCGCTGATGACGCCCGGCGTTGCGCATTGGGGTACCGGCTTGCTGAGTGCGCTGTTCCTCGTCGGCGGCATCCAGTCGATGATCAAGCGCTATCGGGGGGCAGCCGCGCAGATCTCGATGCGCCATCTGATGGAAACGCTCGCCCGGCAGGACGACCTGACCGGCCTGCCCAACCGGCTGGTCCTGCGCGAGCGTTTCGACCAGATCGTCGGGCGCTCGGATAGCCGCGATCTGATTGCGCTGCACTGCATCGATATCAACCAGCTCGAACCGGTCAACGAAACCTATGGCCACATGGCCGGGGACGCCCTCCTCAAGGCGGTGGCGCAGCGCCTGCGGCGTGTGGTGCGTGGCGACAATCTCGTCATCCATCTCAACGGCGACGATTTCGTCGTCATACAGCCGAACATGTCGGACGGGCGCGAGGCCGAGCATCTCGCGCAGCAGATCGTCTCCACCCTCGACAAAAGCTATGCGGTGGCGGGAGAGGACATCATCATCACCACGAACATCGGCTATGCCGTCGACCTTCAGGAAAGCGCCGACCTCGAGCGGCTCCTGGCCTCGGCCGAGCGCGCGCTGCGTCAGGGCAAGCGTGGGGCAACCGGCATCTCCGCTTATGATGCGTCGCTGGCTCCTCTTTCCCTGCACGCCTGATCGATCAGCGGCCCAGCCGGCGCAATTCGACCTCTATCGTGCCTCCCGTCACGGTTATGTGGTTGAAGGACGGGGGCGTACCCCGTGTTCGGTGTGACAGCGTGCCTGCGCCGACCATGCGGATCGGCCCGCTCTCGCTTTCGGCTATCGCATCGAACGGATCGTGGACATGCCCGCTCAACACGAGCCGGGCGCCGGCCTCGGCCAGACGTGCCGCGGCCCGTGGTCCGCGCAATGTCCGCCCGCGGGACTTGAGCTCCGCCCGGTCGATCAGGGGGTGGTGGGTCGCGACGATACCGACCTCGTCGGGGGCGAGCCCCGCCAACTCGGCGATGGCCGCATCGAGCGCCGACCGGCCTACCACGCCCCAAGACCAGTTCAGCCGCAACTGCATGCGCGCCGTCGACTTCAGCGGGACGATCCGCACCGATCCGAGATCGATCGGCCGCTCGAGCGCTCGCTCGAGCTTCTGGAAGCGACGATAGGGGCGTAGCAGCCGCGTCAGGGGATTCCAGGGCAGGTCGTGGTTGCCCGGTTCGATCGTCAGGGGAACGTCTAGCGCTTCAAGCCATCGCGCAGCGGCGGCGAATTCTGCTGATCGAGCGCGCATGGTCAGGTCGCCCGTCACCGCCACTGCATCGGGGCGTTCCTGGCGAACGCTGTCGGCGAACCAGTCCAACGCCGCCTGGTCCTCGCAGCCGAAATGGAGGTCGCTGACGTGGAAGAGCCGGATCATGCCGCCTGCGCCCTCCGCCCCATGTCCAGTGCCTCAGGCCGCGTCGCGAGGAAGACTAGCCGAGACCGGCCATGCCGAACGGTAAGGGGCAACCGCATCCGCGCGGACTCGCCGTCGAACAGCATATGGACGCTCCGCCCACCCTCCAGTACCGCCCCGTTCGCCCGCGCTATGTCGACGTTCGGAGAGCGGCGCCAGTCGCTCGCGACATAGTCCAGGCCGAGACGCGCCGCCTCCATCCAGCCGGTAACGCCGATCCGCGCAATTTCGATGGCCTCGCTCTCGGGCAGAAGCAGTATCGCAGAGGAGCACGCCCGCTGGCAGCCTCGCACCCGCGGACCACGGGCGAAGCTGCGCAGCCAGGCCAGTCGCGTCGCGCGCCACGCCTGCCGCAGCCGACCGCTTCGAACCGCTTCGCGCGCATGCGCCCAGAGCGACGCGGGACCGGCTATGGCAGCGACATAGGCGCGCCGGTCGCCGACAGCGACATAGGGGAGGGTGGTGCGGACCGCATCGCCGGCCGTCACCGCCCGGGCAATCTCTGCAATCCCAGCCGAGCCATGGAGGCTGCTGGCCAGCATGTTCATCGTCCCGCCGGGAAGGATCAGGACGGCGCCGCGCCAATTGTCGTAGAGCGTCGCTGCCGCGTTGATCGTCCCGTCCCCTGCGAGAAGGAGGATCAACGAGACATCCTGCGAGTCGAGCTTCTCGACAGACGGAAGCGCCTCCGCGGGAAAGCCGCTGTGGCCGACGATATCGATATCGGGAAGGAGCGCCGGCAAGGACTCCAGGGTCCCGGCATCGGTCGATCCCGAGGCAATGTTGCTGATGAGCCATGCGCGCATGCTCGGACAATCGCCGGCCCAGGCTACAGTTCCGCCATTCCTTTCAACTGCGCATGGAAAAAAGGCCTGCCGGACGCCGCCCGGCAGGCCTTTTGGCAATCGACGCGTTGACCCGCTCAGTCGAGCATGGCGAGCGCACCTGCCAAGCCGCGCTGGGCGACCTCGTGCGATCCGGCGGCGCCGTTCAGCGTTGCCATGTCGGCGTTGGGCTGGGTAAGCACTGCCTTGTACAGGTCGCGAGCTTCCGCGGGGCGCTTTTCCTGAAGCCGGATTGCGGCAAGATTCAGCAGTACCTCCGGCGAACGATCGCCTTTCTCATAAGCCGCCTGCAGCTTGCGTTCGACCGCCGTGTAGCGGCCTTTCGAGATCGAACCTGCACCATAGGGATCGGCGACCTCGGTCGGCTGTGCAAGGGCAGGGACCGCAAGAGCAAGCGCGGCACCGGCAAGAACAACCTTGAACATCTGGCAAACCCTCCGATTCGAAAACGCTGTTTGTTGCACCATGATGACACAAAACGGCGAATCGGAAAGTTTTTTGTTGTTACACTTTTATGACGCTAATCCTAAAAATTTTCGATTGTTCATTTACGTTGGTAACGACGCCCCAGGGGAAGGAAAGCGCTAGTTTGACTGGCGAAGTATTTGTTCGACCGATAGGCGGGGGCATTGCCCACCAAAATATGATCGAAATCACCTACTTCTGCCGGAATGGCATGATAGGAATCTTAGAACCTTGAGGGAAAAATCCTGTTTTTCGTGAGCTTAGCTAATATGTGCTACTTAAGGGGAATAACGTAATTTGATTAACTACTGTGTGTTAGACCGACCTGGCTGGTGTAATAGGTTGGGGTTTAAGAGGATGTTGAACTGGTTCATAAGGACCGCGCCCGTGCGTGCCAAGTTCATGGCGCTTACCGTCGTTCAAGCGGTCGTCTATTGCATTACGATAGCGCTGACCGTGCTACTGACAGACGACAGCTGGATGTCGCGGGACGTGATCGTGATCGCCGGATCGGGCCTCGTTATCCTGTCGACGACGCTGATCGCCCGCAAACTCATCTGTGATCCCTATGTCACCACGGTAGTCCGCATGGAGGATCTCGCCCGCGGCGATCTCTCTTCGCCCGTGCAGTTCACCGACTATGAGGACTGTGTCGGGCGCATGACCAAGGCGATGGCAACCTTCAGGGACAATGCGCGGCGTGTCGAGGAAAGCACGAGGACCGAGGAGGAGGCCAAGCGCGAGCAGCAAGATGTCATCGAGGCGCTGGACGGGGCCCTCACAAGGCTCGCGGCCGGCGATCTGACCATTCGGATCGATCATGCCTTCCCGCCGGTCTACGATTCAATCCGCAAAAGCTTCAACAATACGGCTTCGGCGCTGGCCGAGGTCATGGCTGCCACCAACCGGGCGACCGAGAGCGTCCACACGGGCGCGGTCGAGATTCGCAAGGCGTCCGACGACCTCGCGCGGCGCACCGAAGTCCAGTCGGCCAATCTGGAAGAAGCATCGGCGTCGGTCGGCGAGATCACAAGCACGGTCGCCCGCACCTCGGCCGATGCGGAGCGTGCCGACCAGGCCGCCGCCCAGGCACGCAGCGAGGCGCTGCAGGGGCAGGAGATTTCGCGCGAGGCGGTCGATGCCATGAACAATATCGCGCGCTCGTCCAAGGAGATCGTCGAGATCATCAACGTGATCGACGGCATCGCCTTCCAGACCAACCTTCTCGCCCTGAACGCAGGGGTGGAAGCGGCACGCGCAGGTGAGTCGGGCAAGGGCTTTGCGGTGGTCGCGAGCGAGGTCCGGGCGCTCGCGCAGCGGGCGGCTGAAGCCGCGAAGGATATTTCGGGCCGCATCCATGGCAGTGTCACCGAGGTCTCGAAGGGTGTCGAACTCGTTGCCTCTGCGGGTAGCGCGCTGGAAAGGATCAATCTGCGCATTACCGAGGTCAGCGATCTCGTTTCGACCATCGCGGCGGCGGCGGTGCAGCAGGCGCAAAGCCTGAACCAGGTCAATGCCGTGGTCCTCGAACTGGATCAGGTGACGCAGCAGAACGCGGCGATGGTCGAAGAGGCGAGTGCCGCCGCTCGCAGTCTCAGCGAAGAGGCGGTCGGCCTGAAGGAGTCGGTCGCCAAGTTCGATGTCGGCGGGAGTGCGACCGTAACCCGTATGCCCGTCGCTCCGCCGCCGATGGCCCACAGGCCTGCCCCGCGCCGCGTTGCCGCCGCAGGTGGTCGCGCGGTCGCCGTGAGCGATGACTGGACCGAGTTTTGATCAAACGACGCCGGCGCGGGAGCGCCGGCGTACCTGGCGTCGAATATTGGCTTCGAGAAAGTCGGGGGCTTGATGCCGCCTTTGCGGTGCTCGCCAAGCACTTAAGCCTGACGCAGGGCGGGCGCCCGGCGGCTTGCCAAGGTCGCCATTAAAATAAAATTCCGCCGAATCGCTTCGGCGGGGGCGCTCGCTGGTAACGGGCGTTCAGCGCATCGACCTTGCCGTGAAACGAGGTATCGGTGAGGACGCGCGTCGTTTCCTGGACCGAAGCGGCGGAGATGTACGAACGCGTCTGGAGCGAGTTCCGAACGGCAGGCGGGCACTTCGGGGGCCGGCGGCTTGGTGTTCGACGATCGCATCAAGGACGCTGAGTGCTTGATGTGGCGTCTGCCTGAATGCATTTGGGCTATCCTCATTGATGACGATAGCGGGCGCTGTTGACCAATATTCATTCCGCGCTGGGACACAGCTTCCATTTGCCGTTCGAATGCCCTTCCTTCGGCATTCCGCGCGACACCCCCCTAGGACCTTCGGTGTTTCTGAAGGCTGGGGACGTGCCGGACGTGCTGGAAAAACCGGTGCTGTCCCGGCCGTTGCTGCAACTCGACGAACAGGGCTCGCTCCTTTTCCACGTGCCCGGCATCGCCGGCTATCTGCTGACCGACCGTGCGAAGATCACCCTTTCCGTGCGGGAGGACGGCGGGCTGCCGAGAGCGCTCGATTTCCTGCGCGACGTGCCGGTCGCTGCCCTGTGCATGCAAGGGGGGCTGATACCCCTGTCGGCGGTTTGCCTGTCCTATCGGGAACGATCCTATCTGTTGTGGTCACCGCCGGGGACGGGCAAGACCAGCCTTGCAATGGCGCTTGTGCGCAGGGGCTTCCGGTGGGTAGCCGATGGACTATGCGCATTGGACATGAGGGGGAGCCATCCTCTCATCCAGCCGGGGTTCCCCGTCATCAAGCTTTGGCCAGATTCGCTCGAAGCCCTCTCCATGCCCCGTCCGCAAGGTGAGCCTGGGCCCGGTGGTCGCTTCTCCATTTCAGCCGCGCCATGGTATGATGGCGAACCGCGACAGCTTGCCGCGATAGCGCTGCTTCGTCCCGCCCGAGGCGGCATGGCGACACGATGCCAGCGGCTGCAAGGGGGCGCAGCTTTCGCCGGGGCCGCCAAGCTGGTCACCCTGCCCGCCGTGGCGCGCGCACTTGGCGCCGAAGCGAGCTTCATGCAGTCGCTCGCCGGAATTGCCAGCAGGGTTCCGGTCCTCGATCTTCTGCATCCCGCCGGTCTTGAGAAGCTCGACGAAGCTGCAGACTGGTTGATGGAGCAGATCCTTTTCGGACAAGGCAGCGACTAACCGTGGATACGCTCCGTTCCTCGCCCGGCGGCCTCTACTGGATTGCTTCCTATCCCAAGTCCGGGAACACCTGGGTTCGGCTGTTCACCGCCACCTTGCGCTACGGGGCCGATATCGACATCCGCGAGATGGACGGAACGGGTGCCATGGCGAGCGGCCGCTGGCTCATCGAGCGTCACCTCGATCTCAATGTGGCAGACCTGACCGCTGACGAAGCTGCAGAGCTTCGACCACTGGCCTATCGAGCATTGGTCGCCTCCACCAGCAGCCCACGATTCTGCAAGGTTCACGACGCGTGGGGACAGACGAAATCCGGCGCTGACATCTTCCCAGCGGAGGTAACCCTCGGCTGCATCCATGTCGTCCGCGATCCCCGCGACGTCTGTCTGTCGCTGGCCGCGCATAACGTCATCTCCATCGATGCCGCGATAGACGAACTCGCCGACGAGACCGCCGCTACCTCGGCGCTGACGAAGCGGCAGCTGAGGGAGTTGCGCGGAAGCTGGTCGTCGCACACAGCCAGCTGGGAGGGGGCGCCCTTGCGGCGCCTGACGCTTCGCTACGAGGATCTGGTCGCCGACCCTCTCACGCATTTTTCGGAACTCGCGACTTTCTGCGGCTTCGACGTCAGCCGTGAGGACATCGTGCGCGCGATCGCGGCTACGAGTTTCGACAAACTCGCCGCCGACGAGGCGCTTGGTGGGTTCCGGGAGCGCCCCGACGGTATGGGGCGCTTCTTCCGAGAGGGAAGGGCCGGCCAATGGCGCGACGTGCTGACGGTGGAGCAGGCCCGCAGGATCGAGCGCGACCACCAAAGCATGATGGCGCATTTCGGCTATGAACTATAAGCCACCAGGCTCAATCGTTCAGGCGCTCATGCCATCGCAGGAAGTGATTGACGTGCAGGGCGTTGGCAACCGCGCTGCCGACGATATGCGGGTTGCCCCGTTCGCGATCCAGAAGGTCTGACAAAGGCGTGCCGAGCAGCCGGCCTAGCTGGTGCAGATCGATGGCCTGTTCGGCCAGTTCGGACGGGCGCTGGTTCGAAACCTGCCGTGCCGCCTCGTTCCACCATTTCTCCGCCCAGAGGCCGAGGTCTGCGAAGGGATCGAAATAGCCGCGCTCTTCCAGAGTTTCCGCCGGCAGGCGGTCGGCCAATACGCGCCGCGCGAGAAAGCGCGGGACGCCCCCGCGACGAAATTGGGTGGGCGGCAGCGAGAGGATGAAGTCGATCAGGCGGCGGTCACGCAGGGGCGCCACCACGTCGAGCCCCATTCTGTTATAGGCCAGCGTCATGCCATCGCTATGCGACGGCTGAACGTTCAGATAGACGGGTTCGATCTCCTCGGTCCGCAGGAGCCGTAGTCGATCGGGTGAGTTGGGCGCCGCACGCCATGTCTCGACCAATCCGCTCTCTTCGGCGAATGAGCGACGCAACAGGCTGTCCTCGGTGATGTCCCGCGCCGGCATGTCGCGCAGGCGGTACCAGTTTTGCAACAGCTGGCGTGGGACGATATCGCGCAGCACGTCACGCCAGAGGATTTTCCATGGCGACCGCCCCGAGAAAGCGGCGGCTGCACCTACCTCCGATGCCAGCTGAAGCCAGCGACCGGACCGGAAGAGGTGGGCGAACAGCTGCGGCCCTTCCGAGGTGAAGGTGCGGTTTCCCCCGTCTCCGTTGAAAAGCGTGCGAACACCGCTGCGCCGGGCGGCCTCCGCCAGCGCCAGACGCCGACACATGAGCGCGGGCGATCCGATCGGCAGGCCGGTATCGGCAAAGAGATCCCGATAGCGATCGTCGCAGGGCCGCATGTCTTTTTCAACAATGGCCTGGGCTTCGATGTTCGGGTGCCGTCGGGCCAGAGCTTCCACATGGGCCCATTCGCGGGCCATGCGCCGCATCCTTTCGGGCTCGCCACCGGCGGGGACGCTGGTGAACCCGGCGATGGTGCGATCGGGTGCGAGCATGGCCAGGGTCGCGGCGATCGATGCAGAGTCGAACCCGCCCGACAGCATCACGCCCAGCGGGGCCGAACTGCGCAGATGTCCGACCAGAACCCGGTCGAGAATCTCGCGGGTCGCTTCGACATAGTCCACGTCGGATTTCAGCCGCAGCGGCGCGCCGCGTCTCGGTTGCCAGTAGATATGGTTCCGACAGCCGGATCGGTCGATCCTGAGGGTCGAGGCACGCCGCACGCGGCGGAGATTGCGATAGAGTGTCGCCTCGGGATCGGCGGATCGTCCGATGATGTTTTCGCCAAGGGTAGCCGGGTCGATCTCGCGCGAGCAGAGGCCGGTTGCGAGGAGCGCAGCTGGGTTGGTCCCAAAGAGGACGAAGCCATCACCCAGATGATAGAAGAGCGGCGTCGTACCGAAATAGTCTTTGGCAAGCGTCAGCTGTCCGGCCCTGCCGTCCCACAGCGCAAAGCCGAAATTGCCCATCAGCCGACCGACACCCGCTTCGCCCCAGCGCGCGAAACTCCGCGCCATCAACTCGGTGTCGCCTGCATCGCGGGGGTGGGTGCCCAGCGCGGCAGCGAGTTCAGCCCGTTCGTCGATGCGTCCCGATCCGATCAGACATGTTCCGCTGTCGGGATCGATGACCGGGATGGTCGCCGCGCGCGTCTCCGGGCGTAGCGCCAGCCGGCGCCAGGCAAGCACGCATGTGTCGGAGGACCAGCTCTGCGCGGCTTCGAAGTCCGGTCCCCCCAGGCGGTGGGCGGCATGGAGCATCTGGGCCGAGGAGGGCAACGGCGCACCGAGGGATACCAGGCCTAGAAAGTGAAGCATGTTCGCGTTCTATCGGGCCTTCATGGCAGAGTGACCGGTGTCCGCGAATCCAGAATGGTGGTGCTACCCAACGGGGGAATCATCCGCTCAGGAGGAATTCTTGGTCGTGGAGCTTTCCGAGATCTCGGTGCCCTTTGCTTCCGTGCCCGACCAGATGCGCAACTCGGTTAGTTTCGGCGCGGCCCATACGCGATCGTGCGACGCTTCAGCCCGTGCGACTTGCTCTTGCTCGTCCATAACCAACGCTCTTTCCGTCTCTTATCCATAGGGTGGCGATCCGTGTATCGCCGGTACCCAGCCGCCACATGCGCCGCGTCCCGTTGCCCGGACAGTCCGGATAAACCCTTGGGTGGGAAAGGTTAACGGTCGGTAAAGATCGGGCCGGACGACAGGCCAGGATCTCTCCGGCCTGTGCCAGAAGATCGATGCCGGACAGCGGCGTTTTTGACGGCAACCGTTTCACTGGTGCCGCCGCAGCACTACGAAAAAGCCCCGCCGGATCGCTCCGGCGGGGCCTTTCGTTGGTCCTGACCGCCTCGCGGGCGGGGTGGATCACTCCTTGTTCAGATAATCGCCCGCATCCGCGTCGGTGCCGTGGGTCTCGCCCACGACCTCACCCAGCGGATCGTCGCCCAAGTCGGCCTGAACCGGCTGGCGCAGCTCGGCAGCATGCTCCTCGGCGGCGGACTGCGGAGCGATCAGCGACTCCTGCCAGTTGCGCTGCGAGGCGCGCAGGGCGGCGTCGCGGCTGCTGGCGGTGACGCGCAGACGGCTCATGCCCGCACCGGTACCGGCGGGGATCAGGCGACCGACGATCACATTCTCCTTCAGGCCGTTCAGCGTGTCGACCTTGCCCTGCACCGAGGCATCGGTGAGGACGCGGGTCGTTTCCTGGAACGACGCGGCAGAGATGAACGAACGCGTCTGGAGCGAGGCCTTGGTGATACCGAGCAGCACCGGCTTGCCATGGGCAATCTGGCGATTTTCGGCTTCGGCCTTGGCGTTGATCTCGTCCATTTCCTCGCGATCGACCTGTTCACCCGGCAGCAGGGTGGTGTCGCCACCATCGGTGATCTCGACCTTCTGCAGCATCTGACGAACGATCGTCTCGATGTGCTTGTCGTTGATCTTCACGCCCTGCAGTCGATAGACTTCCTGGATTTCCGACACGAGATACTCTGCCAGGGGCTCGATGCCGAGCACCTCGAGAATGTCGTGCGGATCCGGCGAACCGCCGATCAGGTTGTCGCCGCGCTTGACATAGTCGCCTTCCTGCACGTCGATGACCTTCGACTTCGGCACGAGATACTCGACCGGCTCCGACCCATCGTCCGGACGGATGATGATCTTGCGCTTGGCCTTGTAGTCCTTGCCGAACTCGACCCGGCCGGAGACCTTCGCGATGATCGCGTTCTCCTTCGGCTTGCGGGCCTCGAACAGCTCGGCAACGCGGGGCAGACCGCCGGTGATGTCGCGGGTCTTGGCGGACTCGCGGCTGACACGGGCAAGAACCTCACCCGCATGCACCGTCTGGCCGTCCTCGACCGAAAGCATCGCGCCCGGCGCCAGCATGTAGCGCGCGGTCTCGCCCGACGTCTCGTCGAGCAGGGTCAGGCGCGGACGGAGGTCTTCCTTCCGGCTGGTGACGCGATACTCGATGACGACCTTCTGGCTGATGCCGGTGGCTTCGTCGGTCTGCTCGGTCAGGGTCTGGTTGTCGATCAGGTCCTGATATTTGATCGTACCGCCGGTTTCCGTGATCACCGGCATGGTGAACGGATCCCATTCGGCAATCCGCTCGCCCTTGGCGATCGTGGCGCCGTCGGCGACGAGCAGATGCGCGCCATAAGGCAGGCGGTGCGTGGCGCGCTCGCGACCCTCGGAGTCGATGATCGCCAGTTCGCCGTTGCGGCTCAGCGAGACGCGGCGGCCGCGCGGATCGGTGATCGTGCGCAGTTCGCGATACTCGATCGTGCCGTCGGCGACGGATTCGAGGTTCGACTGCTCGTTGAGCTGTGCCGCGCCGCCGATGTGGAAGGTCCGCATCGTCAGCTGGGTGCCCGGCTCACCGATCGACTGCGCCGCGATGACGCCGACCGCTTCGCCGATGTTCACCGGCGTACCGCGGGCGAGGTCACGGCCATAGCAGGCCGCGCAGACGCCGCCCTTCGATTCGCAGACCAGCGGGCTGCGGATCTTGACGCCCTGAACGCCGATCGCCTCGATCTGAGCGACCATCGCCTCGTCGAGGAGGGTGCCCTCCGCGACCAGAACCTCGTTGGTCTTGCTGTCGACAATGTCCTCGGCCAGCGTGCGGCCCAGGATGCGTTCGCCCAGCGACGCGATGGTCGCGCCGCCCTGAACGATCGCCTTCATGTCGAGCGCACGGTCCGTACCGCAATCGACCTCGACGACCACGCAGTCCTGCGACACGTCGACCAGACGGCGGGTCAGGTAACCCGAGTTCGCCGTCTTGAGCGCGGTGTCGGCCAGACCCTTGCGGGCGCCGTGGGTCGAGTTGAAATACTCGAGAACCGTCAGGCCTTCCTTGAAGTTCGAGATGATCGGGGTCTCGATGATCTCGCCCGACGGCTTGGCCATCAGGCCGCGCATGCCGGCGAGCTGCTTGATCTGCGCGGCGCTACCACGGGCACCGGAGTGCGCCATCATGTAGATCGCGTTGATCGGCTTCTCGCGCCCGTCCTCGCCCTTCTTGACCGCCGAGATCTCCTTCATCATCTCGGCCGCCACGCGGTCGCCGCAACGCGACCAGGCGTCGATCACCTTGTTGTACTTCTCCTGCTGCGTGATCAGGCCGTCCTGATATTGCTGCTCGAAGTCCTTCACCAGCAGACGGGTCTCTTCGACCTCCTTCTCCTTGGCTTCGGGGATGATCATGTCGTCCTTGCCGAACGAGATGCCGGCCTGGAACGCGTGGCGGAAGCCGAGCGCCATGATCGCGTCGGCGAACAGCACCGTCTCCTTCTGGCCCGTGTGGCGATAGACGATGTCGATGACGTCGCCGATCTCCTTCTTGGTCAGCAGGCGGTTGACCGTCTCGAACGGAACCTTGTGGCTCTTCGGCAGCGTCTCACCGAGCAGCATGCGGCCCGGCGTGGTCTCGACGCGCTTCATATATTGCTGACCGTTCTCGTCGGTCTGCGGCACGCGGCTGATGATCTTGGTGTGCAGGGTCACCGCCTTGGCGGCGAGTGCCTGGTGGACTTCCTGCATGTCGGAGATCAGGGCGCCTTCGCCCGGCTCGCCTTCCTTCATCATCGACAGATAATAAAGACCCAGCACCATGTCCTGCGACGGCACGATGATCGGCTTGCCGTTCGCGGGCGACAGGATGTTGTTGGTCGACATCATCAGCACGCGGGCTTCGAGCTGCGCTTCCAGCGACAGCGGCACGTGGACCGCCATCTGGTCGCCGTCGAAGTCGGCGTTGAAGGCCGAGCAGACCAGCGGGTGCAGCTGGATCGCCTTGCCCTCGATCAGCACCGGCTCGAACGCCTGGATGCCGAGGCGGTGAAGCGTCGGCGCGCGGTTCAGCAGGACCGGATGCTCGCGGATCACCTCGTCGAGGATGTCCCAGACTTCCTTGCGCTCCTTCTCGACCCACTTCTTCGCCTGCTTCAGGGTCATCGACAGACCCTTGGCATCGAGGCGGGCGTAGATGAACGGCTTGAACAGCTCGAGCGCCATCTTCTTCGGCAGGCCGCACTGGTGCAGCTTGAGCTCCGGACCGGTCACGATGACCGAACGGCCCGAATAGTCGACGCGCTTGCCGAGCAGATTCTGACGGAAGCGCCCCTGCTTGCCCTTCAGCATGTCGCTGAGCGACTTCAGCGGACGCTTGTTGGCGCCGGTGATCGTGCGGCCGCGGCGGCCATTGTCGAACAGCGCGTCGACGGCCTCCTGCAGCATGCGCTTTTCGTTGCGGACGATGATGTCCGGCGCGCGCAGCTCCATCAGCCGCTTGAGGCGGTTGTTACGGTTGATCACGCGGCGATAGAGATCGTTCAGATCCGAGGTCGCGAAGCGGCCGCCGTCGAGCGGAACGAGCGGGCGGAGATCCGGCGGAATGACCGGGATCACTTCGAGGATCATCCATTCCGGACGGTTGCCCGATTCCAGGAAGCTCTCGACGACCTTGAGCCGCTTGATGATCTTCTTGGGCTTCAGCTCGGACTTGGTCTCGGCCAGTTCCTTGAGCAGCTGCTCCTTCTCACCCTCGAGGTCGAGTTCCTCGAGCATGCGGCGAACCGCCTCGGCGCCGATACCGGCCGAGAAGGCGTCCTCGCCATATTCGTCCTGCGCCTCGAGGAGCTCGTCCTCGGTCAGCAGCTGGAACTTCTCGAGCGGGGTCAGGCCCGGCTCGATCACGATGTAGCTCTCGAAGTACAGCACGCGCTCGAGCTGCTTCAGCTGCATGTCGAGCAGCAGGCCGATGCGCGACGGCAGCGACTTGAGGAACCAGATGTGCGCGACCGGGGCGGCGAGCTCGATATGGCCCATCCGCTCGCGGCGGACCTTCGACACGGTGACTTCGACACCGCACTTCTCGCACACGATGCCCTTGTACTTCATGCGCTTGTACTTGCCGCACAGGCACTCGTAATCCTTGATCGGACCGAAGATGCGCGCGCAGAACAGGCCGTCACGCTCGGGCTTGAACGTGCGGTAGTTGATCGTTTCCGGCTTCTTGATCTCGCCGAAGGACCAGCTGCGGATGCGCTCCGGGCTGGCGATGCCGATCCGGATCTGGTCGAAGGTTTCGGGCTTCGCAATCGGATTGGCGAAATTGGTCAGTTCGTTCATGTTTCAGTCCCTCTGGAGGGTCGATCTTTCGGGGCGGGAGAGGCGGGCGCCGGCCTGGACCGGCGCCGCTGCCGTCACTCCGCGGCTTCCGCCATGCCGTCGTCGTCGCTCTGCTCCTCGATCGAGGACAGTTCGACGTTGAGGCCCAGCGACCGCATTTCCTTGACCAGCACGTTGAAGCTCTCGGGGATGCCGGCCTCGAAGGTGTCGTCGCCCTTGACGATCGCCTCGTAGACCTTGGTGCGGCCGACAACGTCGTCCGACTTCACCGTCAGCATCTCCTGCAGCGTATAGGCGGCGCCGTAAGCCTGGAGCGCCCAGACTTCCATTTCGCCGAAGCGCTGCCCGCCGAACTGGGCCTTGCCGCCCAGTGGCTGCTGGGTGACGAGGCTGTACGGCCCGATCGAGCGTGCATGGATCTTGTCGTCGACGAGGTGGTGGAGCTTCAGCATGTAGATGTAGCCCACGGTGACCTTGCGGTCGAACTGGTCGCCGGTGCGTCCGTCGAACAGTTCCACCTGGCCGCTCTCGTCGAGACCGGCGCGCCGCAGCATCTCGGCAACGTCCGCTTCGCGGGCGCCGTCGAACACCGGCGTGGCCATCGGCACGCCGTTCTTCAGCAGCTTGGTCATCTCGACGACCTGATCGCCCGACAGGCGGTCGATCTCGTCATGATATTGCTCGCCGTAGATCGTCTTGAGGCGATCGACGACCGGCGACGGTGCCGTGCCCGGTGCCGCGTCGGGGTTGGCCTCGCGCCACGCTTCCAGCGCCTCGGTGACCTGCTTGCCCAGGCCGCGTGCGGCCCAGCCCAGATGGGTCTCGAAGATCTGTCCGACGTTCATACGGCTCGGCACGCCCAGCGGGTTGAGCACGATGTCGACCGGCGTACCGTCCGCGAGGAACGGCATGTCCTCCTGCGGCAGGATGCGCGAGATGACACCCTTGTTGCCGTGACGGCCGGCCATCTTGTCGCCCGGCTGCAGCTTGCGCTTCACCGCGACGAAGACCTTGACCATCTTGAGCACGCCCGGGGGAAGCTCGTCGCCGCGCTGCAGCTTCTCGACGCGGTCCTCGAACTTCTTGACGATCAGGCCGACGGCCTCGTCATACTGCGCCTTGACGGCTTCGAGATCGGCCTGGCGGGCGTCGTCCTGAACGGCGAACTTCCACCACTCGCGCTTCTCGACTTCCTCGAGCAGGGCCTCGGTGATCTCCGAGCCCTTCTTGATGCCCTTGGGAGCCGCAGTCGCGATCTGACCGAGCAGCATCTCCTTAAGCCGCGCATAGTTGGCGCGGTTGAGGATGGCGCGTTCGTCCTCGCGGTCCTTGGTCAGGCGGTCGATCTCTTCGCGCTCGATCGCCATCGCGCGCTCGTCCTTGTCGATGCCGTGGCGATTGAACACGCGCACGTCGACGACGGTACCTGCGACGCCCGGGGGCAGGCGCAGCGAGGTATCGCGCACGTCCGACGCCTTTTCGCCGAAGATGGCGCGGAGGAGCTTTTCCTCCGGCGTCATCGGGCTTTCGCCCTTCGGCGTGATCTTGCCGCACAGGATGTCGCCCGGCTCGACCTCGGCACCGATGTACACGATGCCCGCCTCGTCGAGGTTGCGCAGCGCTTCCTCGCCGACGTTCGGGATGTCGCGGGTGATGTCTTCCGGCCCGAGCTTCGTGTCGCGGGCCATCACCTCGAACTCGTCGATGTGGATCGAGGTGAAGACGTCGTCCTTCACGATCCGCTCGGAGATCAGGATCGAGTCCTCATAGTTGTAGCCGTTCCACGGCATGAACGCGACGAGGACGTTGCGGCCCAGCGCCAGCTCGCCGAACTCGGTCGACGGGCCGTCGGCGATGATGTCGCCGGCGTTGACCACGTCGCCCACCTTCACCAGCGGACGCTGGTTGATGCAGGTCGACTGGTTCGAGCGCTGGAACTTCATCAGCGTGTAGATGTCCACGCCCGACTTGCCGGCATCGACCGAACCGGTCGCGCGGATCACGATGCGGGTCGCGTCGACCTGATCGACGATACCCGAGCGCTTGGCGCCGATCGCGGCGCCCGAATCCCGGGCGACGGTCTCTTCCATGCCGGTGCCGACGAACGGCGCCTCGGCGCGGACGAGCGGCACCGCCTGGCGCTGCATGTTCGATCCCATCAGCGCGCGGTTTGCGTCGTCGTTCTCCAGGAACGGGATCAGCGAGGCCGCGACCGACACGAGCTGCTTGGGGCTCACGTCCATCAGGGTGATCTGGTCGCGCGGCGCCATCAGGAACTCGCCACCCTCGCGGGCGGAGACGAGATCCTCGACGAAGCGGCCCTCGGGGTCGAGCTCGGCGTTCGCCTGCGCGATCGTGTGCTTGGCCTCTTCCATCGCCGACAGATAGACGACGTCGTCGGTGACCTTGTGGTCGACGACCTTGCGATACGGCGTCTCGATGAAGCCATATTTGTTGACCCGGCTGAACGACGCCAGCGAGTTGATCAGACCGATGTTCGGGCCTTCCGGCGTTTCGATCGGGCAGATACGGCCATAATGGGTCGGGTGGACGTCGCGGACTTCGAAGCCCGCGCGCTCACGCGTCAGGCCGCCCGGCCCGAGCGCCGAGACGCGACGCTTGTGCGTCACTTCGGAGAGCGGGTTGGTCTGGTCCATGAACTGCGACAGCTGCGACGAGCCGAAGAATTCGCGCACCGCGGCCACTGCCGGCTTGGCGTTGATCAGATCGTTCGGCATCGCGGTCGACACGTCGACCGACGACATGCGCTCCTTGACCGCGCGCTCCATGCGCAGCAGGCCGACGCGATACTGGTTCTCGAGCAGCTCGCCCACCGAACGGACGCGGCGGTTGCCGAGATTGTCGATGTCGTCGATCTCGCCCTTGCCGTCCTTCAGGTCGACCAGCGTCTTGACGACCGAGAGGATGTCCTCCGAGCGCAGCGTGGTGACCGTGTCGGGGGTGTTCAGCTCGAGACGCATGTTGAGCTTCACGCGGCCGACGGCCGAGAGGTCGTAGCGCTCGGAATCGAAGAACAGCCCGGCGAACAGCGCCTCGGCGGTTTCCTTCGTCGGCGGCTCGCCGGGGCGCATGACGCGATAGATCTCGCTCAGCGCATGGTCGCGATCCTCGACCTTGTCGGCCTTCAGCGTGTTGCGGATCCACGGACCGGTCGAGACATGGTCGATGTCGAGCAGGTCGACATGGTCGAAGCCGGCCTTGTCGAGCGACTCCAGATTTTCCGGGGTCAGCTCGTCGCCGGCCTCGATGTAGATGCGGCCGGTCGACTCGTCGATCAGGTCATAGGCCGAATAGCGGCCGAAGATCTGGTCGGTCGGGATCAGCAGCGTGGCGAGGCCGTCCTTGCCGGCCTTGTTCGCCGCGCGCGGGCTGATCTTGGTGCCGGCCGGGAAGACGATCTCGCCGGTGTCGGCGTTGACGACGTCGAACGCCGGCTTCTGGCCGCGCCAGTTCTCGGCAACGAAGGGAACCTTCCAGCCGCCGTCGCCGCGCACGAAGCGCTGCGTCTTGTAGAACTGGTTGAGGATGTCCTCGCCGCTCATGCCCTGCAGGCGGATGCGTGCGATGCGGGCCGACTTCTCGCCCTCGGCGGTCTGGATCAGGCCGCCGACGATAATCGCGCCGTTCGGATCCTCGACGGTGACGAGGTTGCCGGTGACGGCCTTGACCCGGCACGGGTTGGAGACGCCCGACAGGCCGACGACGTCGCCCACCTCGAACGTGCCCTTCTCGGGCGTGATCTCGACCGTCGCGTCGCCCAGGGCGCGCAGCAGGCTGGTGACCGGCAGCTTGCGCTTGCGGTCGATGCGGACGTTGACGATGTCCTTGGCATCGAACTCGAAGTCTAGCCACGAGCCGCGATAGGGAATGACGCGCGCGGCGAACAGATATTTGCCCGACGCATGGGTCTTGCCACGGTCATGGTCGAACAGGACGCCCGGCGAGCGGTGCATCTGCGACACGATGACGCGTTCGGTGCCGTTGATCAGGAAGGTGCCGTTCTCGGTCATGAGCGGCATGTCGCCCATGTAGACGTCCTGCTCCTTGATATCGAGGACCGAGCGGGTGTCCGTATCGGGATCGACCTCGAACACGATGAGGCGCAGCGTGACGCGCATCGGCGCCGCATAGGTCATGCCGCGCTGACGGCATTCCTCGGTGTCGTACTTCGGGTCTTCCAGCTCATACTGGACAAAGTCCAGCTCGGCGGTGCCGGCGAAGTCGCGGATCGGGAAGACCGAGCGGAGGGTCTTCTCCAGGCCCGACACATAATTGTCGGCCGGGCGCGAGCGCAGGAACTGCTCGTAGGATTCGCGCTGCACCTCGATGAGGTTCGGCATCTGGACGACTTCGTGGATGTTCCCGAAGACCTTGCGGATGCGCTTCTTGGCGGTCGACGGAACTGCCTGGGTGGCCATGCGTATCTTTCCTCGCGTCACAAAAATTGTCCGCCTTTCAGCGGTCCGCAGCCCGATTCGCAGGGGGCACCCCACGACGAAAAGTGCGGGTCCGGGCTGATCGGAACCGCACTGCCAGCGTTCTGAAAACCCTTGGAAAACCGTCTCCAATTCGTCGCGGATCGATCGCCATTCGATCCGTGTCCCGGAGGGCCAAGGGCGGCACCCGCGCTGTCAGCGCCAGGCAAATGCCGATGTGATGAGGAGCGCCATATAGTCGCAGTGCGCCCCTTTGGGAAGGGGGAGGGGGTGAGGAGATCGAGCGGGGGAGCGCTTCGCGTTCACCTTTAACCCCGCGGCTGCGCCGACTATATCTTGTCCAACGCCCGCGCCGGGCGCCTGACAGGGGGATGGATGCCGAGAAGTCTTTTCGCCGCAGCTTCGCTGGCCGCGCTCGTCGCCTTGCCCGCACTGGCCGCGCCCGCGCCGGTCAAGGCGCCGCCGCCCTCGCTGCAGGACGCCACCGTTCACCAGACGGTCGAGGCGATGAAGCCTGGGCAATATCTGTGGGCGCCGCAGGTGGCACCCGAGGGGCCGGTCGTGATCGTGGTCAGCATCGCCCGGCAGCGGGCCTATGCCTATCGCAACGGGGTGCCGATCGGCATCTCGACCGTCTCCACCGGCAAGAAGGGGCATGAGACGCCCACCGGGGTCTTCACCGTGTTGCAGAAGAAGGTCGACCACAAGTCGAACCTCTATAACGACGCGCCGATGCCCTATATGCAGCGGCTGACCTGGGACGGGATCGCGATGCATGCGGGCAACCTGCCCGGCTATCCGGCCTCGCATGGCTGCGTCCGTCTGCCGCTGGGATTCGCGCAGAAGCTGTACGAGGTGACCAAGCTCGGCCTGACCGTGATCGTCACCGCCGATGCCGAGGTGCCGCGCTTCGCGCCGACGCCGTCGATCCTGTCCGCCGATCCGGGCCGGGCCGAGCCCGATCTGTTCGGCGGCACGCTGTGGCAGCCCGAGCGCGCCACGACAGGGCCGGTGTCGATCGTGATCAGCGCGGCCGACCGGCGGATGCTGGTGCTGCGCAACGGGGTGCCGATCGGCTCGGCCCCGGTAAAGATCGCGGGCAGCGTCACCGGCACCACCGCCTATACGCTCGGCGCGATCGACGGGGCGGTCTATCGCTGGATGAAGCTCCCCATGCCGGGCGAGACGCTGGAGGCCCCGGTCGAGGTCACCCCCGACGAGCGCGCCCGGCTGACCGTGCCCGGCGGCATCCAGAAGGCGATGGCGGCGGTCGTGACGGTCGGCACCACCGTCGTCGTCACCCCCGACACGCTGCGCAGCGGCGGCGCGGGCAAGCCCATGCGGGTGATGACCACGGGGAAATAACCGGGGGGCGGTCCGCCGTCGCTTTCGCTCTTCCCGCCCGTCCCCATGGGTCTTTTCGCTCGCGGCTTCGTTGGGTCTTCAAGACAGCGCAGAGCGAGGACCCCCATGAGCGACATGAAGACAACCACCGGCAACGGCGGCGAGACCCACCAGCAGGCGACCGGCGAAGGCGCGGTGCTGACGACCAACCATGGCGTGCCGGTCAGCGACAATCAGAACAGCCTGAAGTCGGGCGCGCGCGGGCCGACGCTGCTCGAGGACTTCGTGCTGCGCGAGAAGATCTTCCATTTCGATCATGAGCGGATTCCCGAGCGCATCGTCCACGCGCGCGGATCGGGCGCGCATGGCGTGTTCGAGGCGACCGCCGACATTTCCGACCTCAGCAAGGCGGCGGTCTTCACCAAGGGGGAGCAGACCGAGGTGTTCGTCCGCTTCTCCACCGTCGCAGGTGGCGCGGGTTCGGTCGACACGCCGCGCGACGTGCGCGGCTTTGCGGTCAAATTCTACACCCGCGAGGGCAATTGGGATCTGGTCGGCAACAATATCCCGGTCTTCTTCATCCAGGACGCGATCAAATTCCCCGATCTGGTCCATGCGGTGAAGATGGAGGCCGACCGCGCCTATCCACAGGCCGGCAGCGCGCACGACACTTTCTGGGACTGGGCGAGCCTGATGCCCGAGACGACCCATATGCTGATGTGGGCAATGTCCGACCGCACCCTGCCGCGCTCCTTCCGCACGATGGAGGGCTTCGGCGTCCACACGTTCAAGCTGGTCAACGCCGAGGGCAAGGCGAGCTTCGTCAAGTTCCACTGGAAGCCGCGCCTGGGCCTCCAGTCGACCATCTGGGACGAGGCGTTGAAGCTGCAGGCGGCGGACAATGATTTCCAGCGCCGCGACCTGTGGGAATCGATCGACACCGGTGCCTTCCCGCAATGGGATCTCGGCATTCAGGTGTTCGACGAGGCTTTCGCCGAAGCGCAGCCCTATGACGTGCTCGACGCGACCAAGCTGATTCCCGAGGAAGATGTCCCCGTGCGGCTGATCGGCACGCTGACGCTGAACCGCAATGTGGACAATTTCTTCGCGGAGACCGAGCAGGTCGCCTTCCTGCCATCCAACGTCGTGCCGGGGATCGACTTCTCCAACGATCCGCTGCTCCAGGGGCGGCTGTTCAGCTATCTCGACACGCAGAACTCGCGGCTCGGGACGACCAATTTCCACCAGATCCCGGTCAACGCGCCGCGCTGCCCGTTCGGCAATTTCCAGCGCGACGGGAAGATGCAGACGATGGTGCCGAAGGGGCGCGCCAATTACGAGCCGAACAGCCTCGCCGCGCATGGCGAGGAGGGCGGCCCGCGCGAGAGCGCCGAGCGCGGCTTCGTTACCGTCGATGCGCGGACCGGCCCGGAGGAGCAGGGCGAGAAGCTGCGCATCCGCGCTGAGCTGTTCGCCGACCATTATAGCCAGGCGCGCCTCTTCTACCGGTCGCAGACCGAGAGCGAGCAGGCGCATATCGCCTCGTCCTTCGTGTTCGAGCTGTCGAAGGTCGGTCTGCTCGATCAGGTGCCGCCGCGCATGGTCGCCAATCTGCGCAACGTCGACGAGGATCTGGCGCAGCGCGTCGCCGACGGGCTAGGCATCGAATTGCCGAAGAAAGCGCAGGCGGCGCGCGAGCCTGTCGATATGCCGCCGTCGGACGCTCTGTCGATTCACAAGAATATGAAGGCGACGCTGGAGGGGCGCGTGGTCGGCATTCTCTATGCGGATGGTAGCGACGGGGCCGAGATCGAGGCGGTCGTCGAGGCGGTCGAGGCCGAGAAGGGCAAGGCCGTGCTCGTCTCGCCGAAGGTCGGCGGCGCGACGCTGGCGGACGGCAGCAAGCGCAAAGCCGACGGGCAGCTTGCCGGAACGCCGAGCCAGCTGTTCGACGCGGTCGCCGTCATCCTGTCGGACGAGGGCTGCAAGGTGCTGGTCAAGGAGGCTGCAGCGGTGCAGTTCGTGATGGACGCCTTCGGTCACCTCAAGGCGATCGGCGCGAGCGACGCGGCGAAGCCGCTGCTCGACAAGGCCGGGGTCGAAGCCGACGAGGGCGTCACCGGGCTCGGCGACGAATTCGTCGCTGCGGCACGCGCACGCTTCTACGAGCGTGAGCCGAAGCTGCGCATGCTGGCCTGATTATAGGCGCGTAGAGAAGGCAAAAAGAAGGGCGGCCTCCGATCGGGGGCCGCCCTTCCTGTAGGATCGATCCGTCCGGTGGACGGAAAGAAGCTTACTTGAGTTCGACGGTCGCGCCGGCTTCCTCGAGCTGCTTCTTGATCTTCTCGGCCTCGTCCTTGTTGACGCCTTCCTTGACGGCCTTCGGCGCGCCTTCGACGAGCGCCTTGGCTTCGGTCAGGCCCAGGCCGGTGATGGCGCGGACTTCCTTGATGACGTTGATCTTCTTGCCACCGTCGCCGGTTAGGATCACGTCGAACTCGTCCTTGACTTCGGCGGCCGGGGCAGCGGCGCCACCAGCCGGAGCCGCAACCGCGACGGCAGCGGCGGCCGAAACGCCCCACTTCTCTTCGAGGAGCTTCGAAAGCTCAGCGGCCTCGAGAACGGTGAGAGCCGAAAGATCGTCAACAAGCTTCTGCAGGTCTGCCATGATAAGTCTCCATGCGGGCCGCGCGGGCCCCAAATATTTCAGTCAGTCGATATCGAAAGATCAGGCGTCTTCTTTCGCCGCATAAGCGCCGAACACCCGGGCCAGCTGGCCGGCCGGGGCCTGGACGATCTGAACCACCTTCGTCGCGGGTGCCTGAACCAGGCCCACGATCTTGGCGCGCAGTTCGTCGAGCGACGGCAGCTCGGCCAGCGCCTTCACGCCGGCCACGTCGAGAACGGTCTCGCCCATCATGCCGCCGACGATTTCCAACTTGTCGTTGGTCTTCGCGAACTCCACGACCACCTTTGCGGGGGCCACGGGATCGGCGGAGGTGCTGAGCGCGGTCGGGCCGACGAGCAGATCGTGGATCGTCTCGTAGGTCGTGCCCTCGACGGCAATGCGGGCGAGCTTGTTCTTCGATACCTTGTAGCTGGCACCGACTTCACGCATCTTCGTGCGCAGCGCAGTGGACTGCGCGACGGTGAGGCCCAGGTTGCGGGTGACGATCACCACGCTCGTTGCCTCGAAGGTGCTCTTCAGTTCGGCGACCAGCTCGGCTTTTTGAGCTCGATCCATGCCTTACTCCTTAGAACCACCCCGGCAGCACATCCGCCGGGGCCCTGAGTCAAGGAACCGATACGCCGTTCCATGACCCGTCCGAGGGGTCGGTCGCCTGGCCGAGCGCAGGAGCGCTGGGCAGACCCGGCACGAGGCCGGTAAACTTTTCCCCGTCTAGGCAGGACATTAAGCGGGGCATATTCCCCGCACCTGCTGTCTCGGACGGTACAATCCCCGGCAGGCCGAGACCCGACGGGAACGTGAAGGCGCGGCCCTTAGAGCATCGGTGCGGGCTTGTCGAGTCCTGTGGGGAGGGGATTCAGCGGCTGGCCCGCGCGGCATCCGCTGCAGTATACAAAGCCATCTGATCCGCATGGGCCTTCCGGAACGCCGGACGTTCTGTGACGCGGGCGATATAGGCTTCGGTCGCCGGCCGGTTGCCATGCGCGCGAACCTTGGGAACGCGCAATATGTCGGCCATCAGCAGGTCGGCTGCTGTGAACCGATCGGCGGCGAGCCAGTCGCGCTCCTTCAAGATGGATTCCATGGCGTCCAGCCGGCCGGCCGCCCAGCCGTCCAGCGGATTGTCGCCCGGTCCCGACAGGCCGAGGAACCACCAAGGCACGGTCACCATCTCGATCGAGTTGAGCGCCGCGATGACCCATTGCAGCGTCCCGGACTCGCCGGCTGCATCGCGAGGCATCAGCACCTCGCTCTTGCGTGCGAGGTGGATCAGGCAGGCGCCGCTCTCGAACAGGCGCAACTCGCCATCGTCGAGAAAGGGCACCTGCCCGAAGGGCTGCCGATCGAGATGATTGGTCGCGCGCTCCTCGAACGGGACGGTGCGCACGCTGTAGGCCAATCCCGCTTCCTCGCAGGCCCAGCGCAGCCGCAGGTCGCGGACAAAGCCACGCGGCCCTTCCGGCACCCAGTCGAGCGTCCAGATCGTCAGATCTGCCATCGCGCGGGCTCCTTGGCCGTCAGCCCCACATCCGCGCCATCATCCCGTCCTTCACCACGAAATGGTGGCGCAGCGCCGCGGCGACGTGGATCAGCAGCAGCGCGACCCAGGCATAGCCGAGGATTTCGTGCGCCTCATGCGTCACGCCCGCGAGCGCCGAACCCTTCTCGACCGCCAGCTTGGGGATCTCGAACAGGCCGAACCAACTGATCGGATATTTGCCCGCCGAACTGAAGATCCAGCCGGTCATCGGCAGCGCGATCATCAGGCCGTAGAAGGTCCAGTGCGTCGTCTGCGCGGCGGCCTTTTCCCATCGCGCCATATGTGCAGGGAAGGGCGGGGCGGGGTGAGTCAGGCGCCAGCCGAGCCGCGCGAAGCTGAGCGCCAGCACGGTCATGCCGATCGCCTTGTGGATCGGGATCGCCGGCAGGATCTCGCCCAGCGGATCATGGCCGATACCCAGGATGAGGTTGATGATGATCAGCGCACCGATCGTCCAGTGCAGGCTGCGGGCAACGGCGTCGTAACGGAGCAGGGCATCGGTCATGCGCGTCTCTCCCGGTCCGGGGGCGCGGCAAGACGCCGCACCCGCCGGACAAGGGATCAGCTTTTGACGCGGTTGGCAACCAGATCGTCGACGACCGCAGGATCGGCGAGGGTCGATGTGTCGCCCAGCGACGAGACGTCGCCCTCGGCGATCTTGCGCAGGATGCGGCGCATGATCTTGCCGCTGCGCGTTTTCGGCAGGCCGGGGGCGAACTGGATCGCGTCGGGGGTGGCGATCGGGCCGATCTCGGTCCGCACCCAGTCGCGGAGTTCCTTGCGCAGCTCATCGCTCGCCGTCTCGCCCGCGTTGAGCGTGACATAGGCGTAGATGCCCTGGCCCTTGATGTCGTGGGGGAAACCCACCACCGCCGCCTCGGCCACCTTGGCATGGAGGACCAGCGCCGATTCGACCTCGGCGGTGCCCATGCGGTGGCCCGACACGTTGATCACGTCGTCGACGCGGCCGGTGATCCAGTAATAACCGTCGGCGTCGCGGCGACAGCCGTCGCCGGTGAAATATTTGCCGGCATAGGTCGAGAAATAGGTCTGGAAAAAGCGCTCATGGTCGCCCCAGACGGTGCGCATCTGCCCCGGCCAGCTGCGCGTGATGCACAGATTGCCGTCGGTCGCGCCCTCCAGCACCTTGCCCTCGGCGTCGACCAGCTCGGGCACCACGCCGTAGAGCGGCTTGGTCGCGGAGCCGGGCTTCAGATCGGTCGCGCCCGGCAGCGGGGCGATCATCGCCGCCCCGGTCTCCGTCTGCCACCAGGTGTCGACGATCGGGCAGCGCCCTTCGCCGACAACGTCGTGATACCAGCGCCACGCTTCCGGGTTGATCGGCTCGCCGACCGTGCCCAGCAGCTTGAGCGAGGCGCGCGAAGTGCGCGCGACGAACTCGTCGCCGTCCTTCATCAGCGCCCGCAACGCGGTGGGTGCGGTGAAGACGATCTCGACCTTGTGGCGGTCTACCACCTGCCAGATGCGGCTGGCGTCGGGCCAGTTGGGGACGCCCTCGTACATCAGCGTCGTCGCACCGTTCGCGAGCGGGCCGTAGACGATATAGCTGTGCCCGGTGACCCAGCCGATGTCGGCGGCGCACCAGTAGATCTGCCCGGGACGATAGTCGAAGCAGATTTCGTGCGTGAGGCTCGCCCAGAGCAGATAGCCCCCGGTCGTGTGCAGCACGCCCTTCGGCTTGCCGGTCGATCCCGAGGTGTAAAGGATGAACAGCGGATCCTCGGCGTCCATCGTCTCGGCCGGGCAGTCGGCGGAGACGCCTTCGGCAAGCTCATGATACCAGGCGTCGCGCCCGGCACTCATCGGAACCTCGCTGCCGGTCGCGCGGATCACGATCACCTTGTTCAGGCTGGGCGCGTGTGCGGCGGCGGCGTCGACGTTGGTCTTGAGCGGGACGAGCTTGCCCCCGCGCCGGCCGCAGTCGGCGGTGATCACCACCGAGCTGTCGCAGTCCTGGATACGCCCCGCCAGCGCCTCGGGCGAGAAGCCGCCGAACACGACCGAGTGGATCGCGCCGATCCGCGCGCAGGCGAGCAGCGCGAAGGCTGCCTCGGGGATCATCGGCAGATAGACGGTGACGCGGTCGCCCTTCTTCACCCCCTGCGCCTTCAACACATTGGCAAAGCGGCAGACCTCTTGATGAACCTGGGCGTAGGTGAAGCGGCGCGGCTCCTCGGTCGGGACGTCGGGTTCCCAGATGATCGCGGTCTGGTCGCCGCGCTCGGCGAGATGCCGGTCGAGACAGTTGGCGGCGACGTTGAGTTGGCCGTCTGCGAACCAGCGGACCTGGAAATCGGCTTCGCCGAAGGAGCTTTCGTCGGTCTTCGTGGGAAAACGCACCCAATCGAGCCGCTTCGCCTGATCCAGCCAGAAGGTGTGCGAATCCCCGATCGACCGCGCATAGTCCGCCGCATAGGACGCCTTCGTCACCTTAGCCTTGGCGGCCCACTCGGCGGGAACGGGGTAAAGATCGGTCATGCGCCCTCTCGCTGTTCTTCGAATCGTAGGCCGGGACTATTGGTGCAGCAGGCTTATGGCTTCAAGCGTCGATGGCGATTTGATCCGGCGCAAATCGGCGCGGAACCGTCACGCAACACGCGGTTTCGCCGCGCTGCAAAATCCTCTATCGGCGCGCGATGCTGAACTTCTCGAATCTCACCGTCCGCCTCGGTGGCCGCACCATCCTCGACCGCGCCTCGGCCGCACTGCCCCCGCGTGCGCGGGTCGGCCTGATCGGGCGCAACGGCGCCGGCAAGTCGACGCTGATGAAGGTGATGATCGGTTCGCTCGAGGCCGATGACGGCGATCTCGACAAGCCGCGCGACCTGCGCATCGGCTATATCGCACAGGAAGCGCCCAGCGGCACTTCGACCCCGATCGAGACGGTGCTTGCCGCCGACAAGGAGCGCGCCGCGCTGCTCGTCGAGAGCGAGACCTGCGAGGATCCCGACCGGCTGGGTGAGGTCTATGAGCGGCTGCTGGCGATCGATGCCTATACCGCGCCGGCGCGGGCCTCGACCATTCTCGTCGGCCTCGGTTTCGACGAGGAGATGCAGCAGCGTCCACTCGACAGCTATTCGGGCGGCTGGAAGATGCGCGTCGCGCTCGCGGCGCTCCTCTTCTCCGAGCCCGACCTGCTGCTGCTCGACGAGCCGTCGAACCACCTCGACCTCGAAGCGACCCTGTGGCTCGAGAATTTCCTGAAAAGCTATCCGGCGATGATCGTCATCATCAGCCACGAGCGCGACCTGCTCAACAATGTCGTCGACCATATCCTCCATCTGGAGGGCGGCAAGACGACGCTCTACACGGGCGGCTATGACAGCTTCGAGCGCCAGCGCGCCGAGCGCGCGGCGCAGATCGCCGCGGCCAAGGCGTCGCAGGACGCGCAGCGCGCCAAGTTGCAGGACTATATCGCCCGCAACAGCGCGCGTGCGTCGACCGCCAAACAGGCGCAGTCGCGCGCCAAGGCGCTGGCGAAGATGCAGCCGATCGTCGCGATGGCCGAGGATCCCAGCCTGTCGATGGACTTCCCGTCGCCGGCCGACGGGCTCAAGCCACCGCTCGTCACGCTGGACATGGCCAGCGTCGGCTATGTCGAGGACAAGCCGATCCTGCAGCGGCTGAACCTGCGGCTCGATCCCGACGACCGCATCGCGCTGCTGGGCCGCAACGGCAACGGCAAGACCACGCTCGCGCGCCTGATCGCCTCGCAACTGAAGCCGATGGACGGTGCGATGAACGCGGCCGGCAAGATGCGCGTCGGCTATTTTACCCAATATCAGGTCGAGGAACTCGACGTCGACGATACGCCGCTCGAGCATATGACGCGCATCATGCCGGGCAAAACGCCTGCCGCCGTCCGTGCGCAGCTCGGCCGTTTCGGTTTCTCGGGCGACCGGGCGACGCAGAAGGTGGGCAAGCTGTCGGGTGGCGAGCGCGCCCGGCTGGCGCTGGCGCTGATCACGCGCGACGCGCCGCACATGCTGATCCTCGACGAACCGACCAACCACCTCGATGTCGACGCACGCGAGGCGCTCGCCCAGGCGCTCAACGCTTATGAGGGCGCCGTCGTGATCGTCAGCCACGACCGCCACATGATCGAACTCGCCGCCGATCGGCTGGTGCTGGTCGACGGCGGCACCGCCAAGGAGTTCGGTGGCACCCTCGACGATTATACCGACCTGATCCTCGGCCGGAACCAGCCCAAGGGAGACGGCGCGTCGGGCGGGGGCAAGGGCGCGAAGAAGGACAAGAAGGCCGCGGCCCAGGCCCGCGAGCAGCTCGCCACGCTGCGCAAGAATGTCCGGGCAATGGAAGAGAGGATCGCGACGCTCACCGCGCGCCGCAGCGAGATCGACCGCGCGATGTTCGACCCGAAGTCGGCGAGTCCCGCCGATGCGAAGCGCACGACCGGCGACCTGATGAAGCTTCGCGCCGACGTCGAGCGCGAGCTGGAGGCAGTCGAGGCCGAATGGCTGGAGGCGAACGAGGCCCTCGAAACCGCCGCCTGAGGGGAGGCGGCGAAGCGTCAGCCTCGCCGTCGCGCTGTCGCCTGCGCGCGGGCGAGGTCGACGAAGGCCCTGAACGCCGCCGAGGGGTTCTTCCGGCCCGGGTAGTAAAGCGACAGCGGCGCCCCGGCTGGTGTCCAGTCCTCCAGCACGCGAACCAGCCGCCCCGCAGCGAGGTCGTCGCGCACATCGGCTTCCATGAAGAAGCCTATCCCGATGCCGTCCAGAACCGCCGCCCGCGCGAGGCTCGCTTCGTCCAGCGTGATCGGTCCTTCCACGTCGATCTGTACCGTCTGGCCGTCCTTCTCGAACGGCCAGCGGAACAGCGTCCCATTGGGCAGGCGGACGCGGATACAGCGATTGGCGGCCAGATCGGTCGGCACGCGGGGCGGGGCATGGCGCGCGAAATAGGCGGGGGCTGCGACGACCGCATGGCTGCGCGGCGGCCCCAGGGGTACCGCGATCATGTCGCTCGGCACCAGGTCGGCGCTCCGCACGCCCAGGTCGAATCCATCGGCGACGATATCGACCAGCCGGCCCTCGGTTACGAGGTCGATGTGGACCTGCGGGTGACGCGCGAGGAAGGGCAGGATCAGCGTCGTCACGATCTCCCGCGCGGCGGTCGCGAAGGCGTTGATGCGCAGCATGCCCGACGGCACGCTCTGCTGCGACCGGGCCATTTCCATCGCCCCATGGATGTCGCGCAGGGCCGGCGCGACCTGCTCGACGAAATGCCGCCCGGCATCGGTGGGCGACACGCTGCGCGTCGTCCGGTTGAACAGCCTGACACCCAGCTCACCTTCGATCCGGGCGATGCCGTAGCTCAGCGCGGTGGCCGACAGGTCGAGCTCGACCGCCGCCGCGCGAAAGGATCGATGCCGGGCGACCGCGATTACTGCATCCAGATCGGTCAGGCTGTGGCGCATGATTGTCCCGATTTATGAAATAGTACGTCCCAATATGTCGCTATTATCGGGACGGTCGTCCAGCCCTATCTGGGATGCATGACCGGCGGCTGCCGGCGCTCGAAGGAGGACGACCATGAATGCCACCGATTCCCAGCCTGTCAGCAGCGGACCCGACCTGCCGTCGGTGATCCATGATTATTTCGCGGCCGATCGCGACGGCGACATCGATGCGCTCGCGAACTGCTTTGTCGCCGACGCCGTCGTCCGCGATGAAGGACGCGACCATGTCGGTATCGATGAGATCCTGGCCTGGAAGGCGGGCGCATCTCGCGCTTACCGCTACACCTCCACGCCCTTCGCCATTTCCGAAGAGGATGGTCGTATCATTGTCACGAGCCACCTCGTCGGCGATTTCCCCGGCAGCCCGGTCGACCTGCGCTATATCTTCCGGCTCGTCGGAGACCGCATCGCGGCGCTGGAGATCCGTCCATGACCGCGCGGCCCCCGCTTCTTCCGCCCGGCGCCGCCGACGCTTCGGATCGGCAGGACGAGCCTTTTCTGACCCTTGCCGGCAGGCGCGCGCTCGTCACCTCGGGCACGCGCGGGGCCGGGGCGGCGACGGTCGCGCTGTTGCGCAGGCTGGGGGCGCAGGTCCTGACAGCGGCGCGCGCGCCATCTCCCGACCTGCCGGCGGACATGCAGGTGACCGCAGATCTGTCCACGGCTGAGGGCTGTACGCTTCTCGCCGATGCGGTGCGCGAGCGGCTGGGTGGTGTCGACATCCTCGTCCATATGCTCGGCGGTTCGTCCGCTCCCGCAGGCGGTTTTGCGGCCTTGTCCGATGCGATCTGGCAACAAGAACTGGATCTGAATCTCATGGCGGCGGTCAGGCTCGATCGCGCGCTGGTGCCCGACATGGTGGCGCGGCGCGACGGCGTCGTGATCCACGTCAGCTCGATCCAGAGCAGGCTGCCGCTACCCGAGGCGACGACCGGCTATGCCGCCGCGAAAGCGGCGCTATCGGCCTATAGCAAGAGCCTTTCCAAGGAAGTCGCGCCTGCCGGCGTCCGCGTGTTGCGCGTCGCCCCCGGCTGGATCGAGACAGAGGCCTCGGTTGAACTCGCCCGCCGGGTCGCTGCGGAGCATGGAGAGGATATCGAAGACGGCCGGCGCCGGATCATGGCGTCGCTCGGCGGCATACCGCTCGGCCGCCCGTCCCGCCCCGATGAGGTCGCCAGCCTGATCGCCTTTCTGGCCTCCGACCGCGCAGCCGCGATCACCGGCGCCGAATTTGTGATCGACGGGGGGACGATTCCGACGGTGTGAGGGGGACGGCTCAAAGACGCTGGCAAAGTCTGCGGTGGTTGAACCGTCTCGCAGCGTCTTCTTGTTTCTGGGTGGTGGCGGTCCGCGCAGCGTGCCGCCACCACGTACATCTTAACGGCTGGGGGTCGGCTGGCCACCCGCCGCAGGAAGCTCGATCGGCTGCGCGCCGGCAGGCGCCGCCCGGAAGGGAACGTCCTCGTCAAGGAAGGACTTCACCGCCGCACCCAGCGGAATCATCGCGCTGGTGCCCGTGGTGAAAAAGCCGGCGACGGGGATGAGCGCGACTGCAGCGACGACACCGCCGGTTCCGGTGACGCCCTTGTCGTCGAACGTTCCGGTGAGCCGGACATGACGGTCCCCCAGGCGCAGCGACAAAACGCGGGCGCCGATATAGCCCGACTTGCCCCACATGCCCTTGTTGCGGACCTCGGTCAGTTCGCCGACGGCCGGCGTTCCGGCCGGGATCACGACAACTCCGTTGACGCTGACATTCGATCCGACTTCCAGCTGCACGCGCTGGCCCACGCGCAGCTTCTTCTCCTTGGTCGTCAATTGCTCGCGCAGCAGCAGTGGGATTTCGGTCCCCGCGCGCAGGATGTTCGCCTGCGCGGGTGTCTCCAGCACGGCCACGGCCTGCGCGGTCGTCATCGGCGGCGTCGGCGCCGGAGCCGTTTGCGCCAGGCATGGCGCAGCAAGAAAGGCCGCGCAAAGCGGCAGAAAACCGTAATTCGCCTTCATGAAAATTCCCCCTCGTTCCCCTGCGGAACGATGCGCCCTCTTTGCCGCCGCCTGTCCGCCGGTCAACGCGGTCTGGCAAAGGCCTTATGCGGAGATGTGTCCGTTATGGAGCATTTCGCCTCTGGGGGTGTGGTTTTCCGATCCCGCGTCTGTACCGCCAGGGCGACTCTGTGACTGATCCTGAAGCGCGCAGCGTCCAAAGAGGACATCTGCTGCTGATCTCGGTACCTTCATCTAATCGCCAAGAGGGCCGCACGCATCGTCATGGCTACCCTTGCTGTTTGGGCGGATCACCGTGCCAGTTCGACTGCGATGCCAAGCTCGATATCCGCCCAAGCCTCATCGGTGGTCAGAGCGACGGCATTCAACTCACCCGCCAGGGCGAGGCACGCCCTGTCGCCCAACGACAGACCCTTCGACTTGGTGAGGTTGCGCAGGCTCCCCGCGCGCATTGCCTGCGCCGTGTCGAAGTCCCGAACGTCCAGGTCGAGATCTGCGAGGCTCTCCTGAACCGCAGCGTCTGGCACGCCGCGCTCGGACAATTTGGCGACGACTTCGGACAGATTCACGGCGCTGATGCACGCGCTGGAAAAATGCGCTTCGACGAGCTGCGCTCCGCGCTCTCCCAGCATTGCCGCCAGCAAAGCTGAGGCGTCGAGCACATAGCGAACCTCACTCATGCTCGGAAGCGCGCCGACGATCCGCGATCAGTTCCTCGGAAAGGCTGGTCCCGGCGATAAGATGGGCCCGCAGCCGGTCCTGCACTCTCCCCAGCGCATTATGCACCGGTCGCACGTGCAGTTCGCCGTCCACGATTCGCAACAATACCTGGTCACCATCGGCAAGGCCGAGGGCGCGCCGCATGTCGGCTGGAACCTGCAACCGCCCGCCGCTCACCAATCTACCGCGCTGCGCGTTCATGCCGATTCCTATCGTGGTACAGATGATCATTCAATATACAGATCTTGCTTTATATACAGTCTTCTTATTTCTGACATTGGCCAGGCTTGGCCTTCAATCTGTGGGTATTGCCCCACACCGCTTGCCCGGCGCGGGATCGGGTCGCCAGCGGGCGTTACAGCGTCAGTTCAGCTTGGCGCGCTACAGGAACTTTCGCGAGGCATAGGGGTCTATCCTCCGGAACCGAAACGACTCATATCGGGTGAAGATGTTCGACAGACGTGAAATCCTGGCGCTGCTCGGCACGCTGATGACGGTCGGCGGGCCGGCTCTCGCGGCAGCGCCCTCCCGGCGTTCCGGCCGTCCCATTCTGCCGGCTCTCGGTGCGGCCCAGCCCTTCGATTGGGCCTGGCTTCAATCCGAGGCAGAACGCCTGTCGCGCCGACCCGCCCGCCCGCCCCACCAGGCCGACCCGCGCACCCATTCGGTCGACTATGATGCCGCCAACCGGATTCGCTTCCGCGAGGATCGTGGACTGTTCGCCGATGACGGCCATGCGGTGAGGCTCTTCCCGCTGGGCCGCTATGCACCGACGCCTGTCGACCTGTTCGTCGTCGACAAGGGGACCGCCCGTCCGATCGAGCATAGCGAGGATATGTTCGAGGTGGCCCCTGGGGAGGGGCCCGCGCCGCAGGTGCTGCCCGGGGTGTCCGGTTTCCGCGTGATGAACCGGGGCGGGGTGGGGGACTGGCTCGCCTTTCAGGGGGCCTCCTATTTCCGCTCGGCCGGTCCGCTCGACCAATATGGCCTCTCGGCGCGCGGTGTCGCGATCGACACCGGCATTGACGGGCGCGAGGAATTTCCTGCCTTCACCGCTTTCTGGCTCGAGCGGACCGGGGCAGGGCTTACGATCTATGCCTTGCTCGAAGGGGCGAGCCTGACCGGCGCCTATCGCTTCGTGTGCACCAAGGGGCGCGATGCCGTTGTCCAGGACATCTCCGCTATTCTGTTCCTGCGCCGCGACGTCGAACGGCTGGGCATCGCCCCGCTCACGAGCATGTTCTGGTATGACGAGGGCAATCCGCAGGCGCGGATCGACTGGCGGCCCGAGATCCACGATTCGGATGGGCTGCTGATTCACAACCGGGCCGGCGAGCGGCTGTGGCGCCCCCTGCGCAATCCCGACCGGCCGACAGTGAACCTGTTCGCGGATGATCGCGGTGCCAGCGCCTATGGTCTTTTCCAGCGCGACCGCGCCTTCGACCATTATCAGGACGACGGCGTCTTCTACGAAAAGCGCCCAAGCCTGTGGGTCGAGCCTAAGGGTGATTGGGGGCCCGGCTCGGTGATGCTCTACGAGATTCCGACCCGGCGCGAGACCGACGACAATATCGTCGCCTTCTGGACGCCCAAGGCGCCGGCCCGCGCGGGGACGCGCCTCTCGTTCGACTATCGCCTGCGCTGGATCGGCGGCGAGCCCGATGCCGGGCCGCTCGCCCGCGTGGTCGATCGCTGGACCGGCATCGCCGGGCGTCCAGGGACCGAGCCGATCGCAGGCGCAAGCCGGCTGGTGGTCGATTTTGCCGGTCCGGCGCTCAAGGGACTCGATCGTGGCTCGGGCGTGATCCCGTCGGTCTCGGTCGATCGCGGCAGACTATTGAGCGTGGCAGCCTATCCGGTGGTAGGGCAGAGCGCGCGCTGGCGGCTGATCGTCGACGTGGCGCAGCAGCCCGGGAGCGCCAATCTCCGGGCAACCCTCGAAAAAGGCGGTTCGCCGCTCAGCGAGACGCTCATCCACCAGTTCGGCTGATCATGGCCTGTCGCTTGCCGACGAAACCTGCCATGGGCCCCCGCGTTGGGGACCTCATAGGCTGAACGACGTGCAACTTCGGCGCCGCTCGGGCGGTGCCGCGAACGACATGAGAGTGTGAGCTTGTACCGACCCGAAGACGATCCCCGTCGCCCCACGACGCCCGGTTCCGGGCAAAGGACGAAGCCGGACCTTCCGCCGGAAGCGCCGCTGAACATGCCCGTGCAGGATCTGCGCCGCCTGCCGCCCGGCGGGCAGGAGGAGCCGATCGGTTATGTCGGTCCGCTCGTCCAGCGCCGCCTGTTTCTTATCGTCGGCAGTTTCCTGTTCGGGCTGCTCGCCGCGCAGGAAATGTTCACGCCGCTGCGCTCGGACGGCATCGACTGGATCGATGCCGGCTTCTTCCTGCTCTTCTTCGGGTTGTTCGCCTGGATCGCCTTCGGCTTCCTGACCGCAGTCGCCGGGCTGTTCGTGATGCTGGGGCGCGGCCCGGTCGAGACGGTCGGACGCAGCCCGCTCGTCCTGCCCCGCGCGCGCACTGCGGTGCTGATGCCGATCTACAATGAAGAGGTCGGGGCGGTCTTTCGCCGCCTGCGTTCGATGGTCGAATCGGTCGAGAAGATCGGTGCTGCCGACAGGTTCGACTTCTTCGTCCTCAGCGATTCGCACGAATCCGCCTATGCGCGCGAATATCTCGCCTTTCGCCGCCTGACCGAAGATGCCGCCTCGTGCGTCTACTACCGCCGCCGGCGCCAGAACACCGCGCGCAAGCCGGGCAACATCGCCGACTGGGTCCGGCGCTTCGGCGGCGGCTATGATTTCATGCTCGTGCTCGATGCCGACAGCCTGATGAGCGGTGCGGCGATGGCCCGGCTCGCCAGCGCGATGGAGGCACGCCCCTCGATCGCGCTGCTCCAGACGGTGCCGCAGCTGATCAACGGCCACACCATGTTCGCGCGCTGGCACCAGTTCGCCTCGGCACTCTACGGTCCGGTCGCCTCGGCCGGGCTGCGCTGGTGGTCCGGCACCGAGTCGACCTTCTGGGGGCATAATGCGCTGATCCGCGTGCGCGCCTTTGCCGAAAGCTGCGGCCTGCCCGAACTGCCCGAAGGCAGCCTGCTCGGCGGCCATATCATGAGCCATGACATGGTCGAGGCGGCTCTGCTGCGGCGGCGCGGCTGGGCGGTCCACATGGTGGCCATGCCCGAAGGTAGCTATGAGGAATTTCCGCCGACGATGATCGATCATTCGATCCGCGACCGGCGCTGGTGCCAAGGCAATCTGCAGCATCTCCGCCTGCTCGACACGGCGGGCTTTCACTGGGTCAACCGGCTGCAGCTGCTGATGGGGGCCTCCGCCTATCTGACCTCACCGCTCTGGCTGTTGCTGATCGCCGCCGCGATCTTCGAGACGCTACGCGCCGATTTCGACGGCTATGTGCTGATCTCCTCGGGCTGGCTGCTCGGGCTGACACTGCTGATGCTGCTCGGGCCGAAGGTTGCGGCCCTGCTCTCGCTGCCGCTCGACCGCGATCTGTTGCGGCAGATGGGCGGGTGGCGCACCGTCGCGAAGGGCACGCTGCTCGAAATCCTGATCTCGGTCGTCATGGCGCCGGTCACGATGCTCACCCAGACCTTCGCCATCGTCGACATCTTGCGCGGCCGGCGCAGTGGCTGGTTGCCGCAGCGGCGGGAGGTGGACGGGCTCGACTTCGGCGAAGTCGTTCGCTTCTATCGTTGGCATATCCTGCTGGGTCTCGCGCTGACCGCCGCAATGGTCGTCGGTATCGACGGGATGATCTGGACGCTGCCCGTTGCGGTCGGCCTGGTTTTGTCGCCCGCTTCGGTCTGGCTCACCGCACGCGGCGATGTCGGCGACTGGCTGGTGCGGCGCGGCT
Source organism: Rhizorhabdus phycosphaerae (assembly GCF_011044255.1). NCBI lineage: Bacteria > Pseudomonadati > Pseudomonadota > Alphaproteobacteria > Sphingomonadales > Rhizorhabdaceae > Rhizorhabdus > Rhizorhabdus phycosphaerae. The sequence continues at coordinate 1,952,269 of NZ_CP049107.1, read as the reverse complement.
GGCTGCTCTCCCCCGCAGATCATCGCCATTTCGAGGAGGCCCCGGGCGAGCAGCCCGCCGATCTGGTCCTCGGCCCGCGCTTTGCGATTGCGCAGGGTTGAGCGCCGGGCCTAGAAGCCGGCACCACCGGCCGCTGCCGGTCGCGGTGCAAAGGGACTGACGATGGATGTGCTGGGCCGCCCGGTCGGGCTGAACGAACCGCTTTTCGTGATCGCGGGCCCCTGCGTCATCGAATCCGAGGCGCTGGTGCTCGGGGTCGCCGAAAGGCTGCGGGCGATCGCCGACCGGCTCGGCATGCTGATGGTGTTCAAGAGCTCGTTCGACAAGGCGAACCGCAGCTCCAATGCCTCCTTCCGCGGTCCCGGCCTCGATGAGGGCTTGCGCATCCTGGAGAAGGTGCGGACCGAAACCGGTTTGCCGCTGCTGACCGACGTCCATGATGCGGAGCAGGTCCGTGCCGCGTCACAGGTGGTCGATATCGTCCAGACGCCCGCCTTCCTGGCGCGGCAGACCGACCTGATCGAGGCCGCCGGCGCGTGCGGCAAGGTCGCCAATATCAAGAAGGCGCAGTTCATGGCGCCGCACGACATGACCCATGTCGTCGCCAAGGCACGCACTGCGGCAGAGGCGGCGGGGCGTGAGGCGCGCATTCTCGTAACCGAGCGCGGCACGTCCTTTGGCTATAACAACCTCGTCACCGATCTGCGCGGGCTGGTGATCATGCGCGACACGGGCTGTCCGGTGGTGTTCGATGCGACCCATTCGGTCCAGCTTCCGGGCGGGCTCGGCGCCTCGTCGGGCGGACAGCGCGACTATGTTCCGGTGCTGGCGCGCGGCGCGGTCGCGGTGGGCGTCGCCGGCCTCTTCATGGAGACGCACCCCGATCCGGCCAATGCCCTGTCGGACGGCCCCAACGCCTGGCCGCTCGACCGGCTCGAGCCGCTGCTGGCCGAATTGCAGGCGCTCGACGCGCACGGCATCGAGGCGCGCCGGCGCTGGCCCGATCAGGCCTGAAGCACGCGCGCGTACATCGCGGCGAGGCGCTGCCGATAGGCATCCTCGCTGAACTTCGCGATCTGTGCCGGACCTGCATCGATCAGCCGCTGGGCGATCGCCGGATTGGTGTCGAGCGCCCGGATCGCCTCCGCGATCGCATTGCTGTCATAGGGGTCGACTAGCAGCCCGGCCTCTCCCACCACTTCGGGTAGCGAGCTCGTCGTCGACGAGATGACCGGGGTGCCGAGCCGGATCGATTCGAGCGCAGGCAGGCCGAAACCCTCGTAGAGCGACGGGAACAACACCGCCTTCGCCCCGCGCGCGAGGCGCAACAGGATCGAACGCGGCAGATAGTCGAGCTGGCGGATGCCCTGCGCGGTGGGCCCGCCGTAGAGCGCTATGCCGCCGCCGCCGAACAGGCGGCTCTCCTGTTCGGTGCCCCAGTGCCGGGCGCCGACGATCACCAGCGGCGTTTTCGATTGGCTCGTCAGATAGGCCTCGATGATCCGGACCAGATTCTTCTTCGGATCGAGCGCGCCGAAAAAGAGGAAATAGTCGCGATGACCCAGCCCGAACATTCCCTCGACGAAGCGGGCATCCTCGGCCGGATCGCGGTCCAGGATCGCGGGGGGAACCGGCGCGGTCTGGTAGCTGTTCGTGACCTTCTCGGCAGATATGCCGGGAAAGAGCTGGAGGATGTCGTCGCGGCTCGATTCCGACACGGTGCAGATATGGTCCGCGCTCGCGACGCAGTGGCGGATCAGGCGGTGATAGTCATCCTTCCGGTCGAGCGTCGTGTAGGGCAGCTTCAGCGGCACCAGATCATGCAGCGTATAGATGTTCTTCGCGCCGGCCATGCGCACCGGCACCGGATAGGTCCAGTGCATGATGTCGGGCGGATTGGGGACATGCAGCGTCAGAAAGCGGTCCAGGTGGCGCAGCCGGCGATCGCCGATCTCGAACAGCCCGCCCAGGCTGACGAGCCGGTCGAACGCGGGAAGCTTCTCGGCAAAGGCGCGCTTCTCCACCTTGTCGGTCGTCGGCACTTCGATCGCCGTCACAGAGCGCAGCATCTGCAGCAGCTCGTGCCGGGTACGCTGGCGGCGCTGGCGCCGTGTCTCCGGCGGACGCTCGCGTCCGACATTATCATAGAAGACCAGTTCGTGCGTATCCGCCCGCTTGCCGATCTCCACGCCGAACACGCCCAGCGTCTCATGCCCCATGTCGCGGATCGCCTGGGCCAGACCGAAGCCATAGGTGGCGACGCCCGTGCCACGCGGCAGGGCGAGGTTGAAGCCGTCTATTCCAATGCTGAGCCTTGTCATCCGCATCCGTTCCGTCCGTCCTGTCCGGCGAGTAGACCGTCCTAGTGGTTTTTGCCAGTTCGGGCGGTCAGGCTGCTCCCAGGCGGCGGTGGAGCGCGTCGAGCCGATCGGCGAACGCGTCGAGGGTGAAATGCCGCGCTCGCACGGCGCCGGCTGCCCGAAGCCGGTCGAGCAGCGCATCGTCCTCCAGCCGGCCGATCGCGGTGGAGATATCGTCGACTGAGTTCGGATCGACAAGAAGCGCGGCGCCGCCAGCGACTTCTTCTGTTGCGCCCGCGCGCGAGGTGAGGACCGGCGTACCTGCCTGCATCGCCTCGATGATCGGAAGACCAAATCCCTCGGCAAGGGTCGGAAACAGCAATGCGCGGGCAGAAGCGATCATGGCCAGCAGGACCGGTCGCTCGACATAGGGCATGCGGATCAGTCCGGGCACGCTCTCCAGCACCGGTCGAATCTCGTCGGCGCGCCATCCGTCGGGGCCGGCGATCACGAGCGGGAGAGCGGTTCCGCTGCGCCGCCAGGCCTCGACCATGCGTGCGAGATTCTTGCGGGGCTCGACGCTGCCCACCGCGAGCAGGAAGCGTCCGGCGTCGAGCTCTGGCGGCAGGGCCGCGTCGGCCATCGCGGCTTCGAGGCCCGGCGGGCAGGCCGAGACCCGGTCGGGTTCGCAGCCGAGAGCGGTGACGATGTCGTCGCGGGCGGCGTCGGATACGGTGATCAGGTGCTCCGCCCGCAGCGCGATCGCGTCGAGCAGAGCCTTGTGGCGCGTGGCGTCGATCTGGCTGAGCTCCGGGTGCAGTAGGGGGATCGCGTCGTGGACCGTATAGATATTGGTCCAGCCTTCGAGCCGGATCGGCAGAGGGTAGGTCCAGTGAACGACGCCGGGATCGCCCTCGGTTCGTACATCGAGAAGCGTCCCATGCAGATCGAAATGTACCTGCGCCAGCCGGAACAGGTCCCGGCCCCAGAGCTGCCGACCTGCGTCCGATCTTCTGGCGTTCAGCGCTCGCGGCCGTTCGATGGCCGCGTCCGCCCAGCGAAGCCAGCGGTCTGCCCGCGGCGCCCGCTCCATCGGGCGGCCACAACTGGGGTCGGCGATGCGTTCGATCGGGCGTCCGAGGCGGTGCAGGGCGTCATGGAGCGCCTTGGCATATGTCGCGACGCCTGTGCCGGGGCGATCGAGCATGCGGCCGTCAATCGCGAAGCGGGGGTTTTGCGTTTGCGCAGCCATCGTCTATGCTCTGGGGCATTGCAGGCGGGGCGTCGCCCGTCCAGCATTTTGTCGGTCCGTGTTGCGTGATGGAAAGAAGGCCGTTCGAATGATCCGCTTCGACAATGTTTCGAAGACCTACCACATCCGCAAATTCAGCAAGCAGGTTTTCAGCAATCTCAGCTTCGAGATTCGCCGCGGCGAGAGCATCGGCATCTGCGGAGCCAATGGTGCGGGCAAATCGACGCTGATGCGCCTAATCGCGGGCGTCGAGCATCCGACCGGAGGGCGGATCGAGCGGAGCATGACCACCAGCTGGCCAATCGGCTATGCCAGTGCCTTCCAGTCCAACATGACCGGCAGCGACAATGTCCGCTTCATCGCGCGCATTTATCGGCAGCCCGAGCAGCAGGTGCTCGACTATGTCGAGGATTTCGCTCAGCTCGGGCCCTATTTTCACCAGCCGGTGCTCACCTATTCGTCGGGCATGGTCGGGCGATTGGCGTTCGGCATATCGCTGGCGATCAACTTCGACTGTTATCTGATCGACGAGGTTACCAGCGCGGGCGACGAGCGCTTCAGGCAGCGCTCGCAGGAAGAACTGATGAAGCGTCGTGCCGAAGGCACGCTGGTTATGGTGTCGCACGATCCCCACACCTTGCAGCAATATTGCGAGCGCGGCGCGGTGCTCTACGGCGGCAACCTGACCTTCTACGACAGCGTGGCCGAAGCCTGTGAGGTGCATCACGGCCTCCAGATGCGCGCCGCATGACCTCGTACCGGGAGCCCGCTCTGCCGTCCTCGATGCGGATTTGCGCTTGACGGCCCTGTCGCCCGGGCGTTTCTCCTCGCCGCCATCCCGATCCATCCTTCACGACATAAGGTCCGCCATGCAGTTCAGCCGTACTCTCCGCCTTCGAACGATCGGCTCGGTGTCGATCCTGGCGGTCCTTCTGTCCGGCTGCGCAACGCTCCCATCGAGTGGACCGACCGGCAGTCAGGTGATGCGCGGGGCCAAGGATCCGGCGGCGGAGCTGAAGTTCGAGGTGGTCGATCTCGACGGAGCGGCGTTCAAGCGGCTGCTGGCGGTGCAGCCGGCGGGTAGGGGCGTTGGCCAGTTGGCATCGCTGTCGCGTGAAGGGCGGGTGGATCGCATCGCTCCCGGGGACGCGCTGCAGGTCAACATCTATGAAGTCGGCATGACCTTGTTCGGCGCGAGCACGCAGAACGTCACCGGC